>CAWFWH010000001.1:0-39847 GCA_963819405.1 uncultured Acidobacteriaceae bacterium
GCTTGCATTACGAGACACTCTACAACCGGCGTGTAGAAGACTTTGTATTTCCGACAGGCGGGGCCGAACCTTCTCTTTGTATGCCGCATCCTTACGTCGTGAATGCGCAACGTACCCAGGATGAAGTGGGGCCGCGGTTCAAAGGAGCAAAAGAGTGTCCGAGATGAATATGAGTGAATTTCAGAGAGTACTGGAAGCAAAGTATAACGAGCTTTCATCCGCTGCTTCCAACAGGGATGAAATTGCCGTTGAGACAACCGCAGACGAAATGGACAGGTTGCAGCAACACTTGAGCAGGGATATAGTGATTCGCAATCTCGACCACACATCCAGGCTGTTCAAGAGCGTCCAAGCAGCGCTTTATCGCGTCGAAGACGAGACTTACGGAGTGTGCTTACATTGCGAAGAAGGGATTCCCGAAAAGCGCCTCAAGGCTGTTCCCTGGGCTTCATATTGCCTCGGCTGTCAGGAGATGATAGATCGCAACGGCGCGTTCTATGAGGACGACAGCGGCACAATCGAATTCGCCGCGTGAGGGACCAAGCGGAATGAATGATTGGACAGCATACAGTGCGACACTCACGCTTTGTGCGCCTTCGCCCGCTGTAAGAAAACGGGCGTCCCATAGACCTCGCGAAGTGTTCTCGCCGCCTCATTCGCTGCCCAAATTTCCAAGTGGGGGTCTGCATCCGCCTGTACCAGCAGGTTGATGTTGCCGTCCTTCAGCACGCTGCTGATGTCTCGCACTTTCTGATCGTGGCCGCGGTCTAGTGTATCGGCGATTCGCAGCAGCGGAGCCAAGCCCGCGACCGTGCGCTTCGATTCGGCATCAAGCGAGGCAAAATACAAGTGCCCAGGCTGGGGCATCGATTTCCGATGAAACCGGCAGAGCGCCGCAATCGTAAGACGCTCCTTGTCCGTAAACCCAGGCATATCGGAATTTGCCACTAAATAGGCAGAGTGTTATGATGCCCGTTGCCGCTGACGAAGTGGCCTATGTCATGCAAATACGCCGCGGCCTCCAACAGCTTGCCGGCTCCGGAAGGCAGCCGATGGAGAGGCTGTAGAATTTCAAAAAGGCGATGAGCGATGTAGGCTACTTGCCGCGCATGATTCGCCGCAATTCCGTAGCGCTTCACCATCGCGTCTACGACCGAGCGCTGTTCGCGAGAAAGCCGGGAAGTTCGCGCCCAACTCCGCGCGCGGCCAGATCCGCGATAATTCCGTCGCGAACGCCGGCTGCGCAGTAATAAAGGGACGGAAGCCGAAACATCTCCAGCGTTCGAAGAAAGACAGCGGTTCCGGCGGTGATGATTTCCGCGCGCTTTGGACCGATACCCTTTATTTTCGGCGGCGCGCCAGGTCACGCCGCACCAGAACGGCGTAAAAGTCGCGGATCTGAGCCGTCGAGGCGCGAATCGGTCGGCTGCATCGCGTTTCGCCCGCGGTACCCGGTTCAGCGCGGAAACAATGGCCGCTGCGGTCGCCGAAGTTGCCACGACGCGATCGAGTTTCTTGCGGCTATGCTGCTTATGGAACGAAAAGATCTTTTCCTCTATGTAAGTGTCCAGGCGGCGCAGCTCATCCGGATTCGGCGGATCGGTCCTTAGAAAAACTTCGGTCAGCCGTAACGCTCCGAGCGGCTTCGATACCGCGTCGATCAATTCTCCGCTTTGGGTGATGATCAGCTCGGCGCTTCCTCCGCCCACATCGATGATCAATGTCTGCTCTTTCGGCCTGGGCCAACGAGCCTCGACGCCCAGTCGAATGAGCCGCGCCTCCTCGGGCCCGGAAATAATTTCGACATTGGTACCCAGCGCGGCGCTGGTGCGTTGCAGAAACTGGCGTTGATTGTTCGCGTCGCGCACGGCGCTGGTTGCTACAGCGCGAACGCCCACCACGTTCAATTGAGAGTAGGTCGCGGACATGCGCGCCAGGTTTGCGCAGAGAAAATCAAGCGCCTCTTTGCTGACTCGGCCCGAACGAAATACGCTTTCTCCGAGCCGCGTAACCTGCCGGCTTTCCGCCAGGATGTGCGTTTCACCGTGACTCACTTCGGCGGCCATCATTCGGACCGAATTGCTTCCGATGTCGACGGCAGCATATCGAGGCATATCCGTTTTATAGCAGCAGAAACCGATTGATCCCTCGCTAGACTTAAATTTGGCGCAAAGATCGTTCCGAAAATTGTTGGTTTGGGTGGTACTGTTTGCCGCCGCGTGCGGTACCGCGGCAACGGCAGCCCCCAGCCACTTCTATATACGGCCCGGTGACACGGTCGTTTTTTATGGCGACAGCATCACGGAACAGCGCCTCTATACGATGTTCACGGAGTTGTATACCGTCACCCGCTATCCAAGCCTGAACGTCAAGTTTGTCCATTCCGGTTGGGGTGGCGATAAAGTTACGGGCGGCGGTGGCGGACCAATCGATGTACGCCTTCGCCGGGATGCCATCGCTTATAAGCCAACCGTGTCACCATCATGCTGGGCATGAATGACGGAAAATACGCGGATCATTCGCCTGCCGACGACACGGTCTTCTACAACGGTTACCGTCACATCGTAGATACGCTTCGCGAGGCGATTCCGGCGCTACGCATTACAGCCATCGAGCCATCCCCTTTCGATGACGTAACTCGTCCATTGACCCTACAGCCAAACGGCTACAACGCCGTGCTAGTCAACTACGGCGCCTGGATTCGCAAGTATGCTGCGGAAGCCAAGTTCGACGTTGCCGACCTGAACACAGGCGTAGTGGAGATGCTGCGAAAAGCGAACGCCGCAGATCCTGCAACAGCGCAAAAGATCATTCCCGACCGCATCCACCCCGGCTCTGCGGGGCACCTGCATCATGGCCGAGCAACTGCTCAAAGCCTGGAACGCGCGCTCGCTCGTTGCGCTGTTACCATCGACGCGGCTCATGCGAAAGTCGCGCAAGCCGAGTTTGCCCGAATTACCGATTTGCATGCCGGCGATTCTTTCGTATGGACCGAGGTGGATGAGGCGCTTCCATTGCCCTTTGCGCAATTGCTCGCTGCTGATCGCGACCGCACTGTGGGACTCGCGATTCGCAGTTCAGATATTACGGAAGCTCTGAACCAAGAGCCGTTGCGGATCACCGGTCTGAGCGCCGGGAAGTATAAACTCACAATCGATGGCGACGTCATTGGCACATGGAGTGACGCTGAATTGGCGCACGGCGTGAACCTCGCTGTTCTCGACACACCCATGTCGAGACAAGCGTTCGAGGTTCGGAATCTAACAACGAGGCACACGGACGTTCATCAATTCCGGTGGCGTAGCTTGCAGATGCCGCTCAACGATCTGGACCTTGAACATCTGGACGAATCTTTGAAGGCGCTGGACGCTTTAGAGGCGGATCTGGTTGCGCGCCAACGGGCAACTGCGCAGCCCCGCCCGCACGTTTTCCAGTTAGTACCCGCGGCATGAACTCCTTATTACGGCCTGTTGCACATCGATACCGGAGTTGGATGAATCAATGGGAGAACGAGCTTTGCTTTCGCGCAACCGATCGCGTCGCCAGACCATTCGAGTTCGGTCTCGAGTGGAGCAAGAACTGGCCCTGCGCGAAAGATTTTTCGCTGAATGGACGGAACCCAGTGGATTACATCGTTCATTTGAACGAGCGCGCAATCGAAAATAGCGCGGCATTTTTCGCCTACGATCCGCCCCAGCATTTCGAACTCAACGATGATTGGCTGGAGTTTGCGTCTCCTGTCGAAACTCCGTACCCGGAAAATAATCTCGTGCGCGCCCGCTGGTTTCCCGCCCGGAATCAGCGCCGGAAGGCTGTGGTGGTGCTGCCGCACTGGAACGCCAAGTTGCCCCAGCACAATGCGCTTTGCGCCGGGCTGCAGCGCTTGGGAATGTCCGCCCTCCGATTGAGTCCTCCTTATCACGATTCGCGCATGCCTGCGGGTTTGAGTCGCGCCGATTACGCGGTTTCTTCGAACATTTGCCGCACCATCGATGCCACGCGGCAAGCTGTTCTCGACACGCGGTCGTGCTTCGATTGGCTTCAGCAGCAAGGGTTCGGAGAGCTTGGTATTGTCGGCACCAGCCTCGGTTCCTGTTATGCATTCCTTGCCAGCGCTCACGATCCACGGATTCGAGTGAACGTTTTCAATCACTGCTCCACCTATTTCGCGGACCCTGTATGGGAAGGCCTCTCCTCGCGTCATATCCGGGCCAGCATCGAATCGTCGCTCGATCTCGAGACTCTGCGCAAATTATGGCTGTGTATCAGCCCGCCCAGTTATTGGCAGCAGTACACCGCTGGAAAGAAGCGGTCGAAGTTTATCTATACGCGGTATGACACGACTTTTCCCGTACACCTTTCGCGCGAAGTTATCGAGGGCGCACGCAAACACAACTGGGATCACGACGTCACTGTACTGCCTTGCGGCCACTACACGATGGGCGAGTTTCCGTTTAAGTACATTACCGGATACGAAATCTGCTCGTTCCTGAGGCGGAATCTCTAGAGCTCCCTCTTAGCTATCCTGAACCTGAGTAACGTGAAACTTTTAAAGCTTCTAGTCGCTTTGTGTACCGCATATACGGCTTCTCACGCAAGCGCTTTTGCGCAAGCTGCGAGTCCAGGAGCACCGCCGGGAAGGGCGACGCCAGCGGCGAACGCATCTCCATCCGCCGCGAACGCTGCCACACAAGTGACCGTCGCGCCCCAAACCGTCGATCAGACCTACCGCGGCAGCGTGCCGCAAGGCCGCGCTTCTACAACGCCGATTCCGCTGACACTTAGCGGCGCTATCGATCGTGGTTTGAAGGCGAATCTTGGGCTGCTGACTAGCGAACAATCCAGCCGCGAAGTCCGCGCGGAGCGTTACCGCGCCCTGAGTGGACTCTTGCCAAAAATCAACGGGCAGCTCAGCATGACTGAGCAACAACTCAATCTTCAGGCGCTTGGCTTCTTGTTTAATTTTCCGCCAAGCCTTGGTTTCAGCATCCCGCACATCGTTGGCCCCTACAGCTATCAAAGCGCCCTGGCAAACGCAACCGTTCCACTCTTCGATTACAGCGCGATTAGCAATTTCAGATCGTCCAGAGAGGATGTCAAAGCGTCCGCGCTTTCCGTCAAGAATGCGCGGGACCTGGTTGTCCAGGCTGTCGGAAATGCCTATCTGCAAATCATTGCCGACGCCGCGCGAGTGGTGGCCACCCAGGCCGAAATAGAATCTGACAATGCAGTTTACGTGAACGCTGTGCGGCGGCACGATGCGGGCGTGGCGATTGGCATCGACGTTCTGCGCTCGCAAGTCGAATTAAAGCAGCGGCAGCAAGCGCTGGTTGCCGTGACGAATCAATTCGAGAAGGACAAACTCACGCTCGGTCGCATCATCGGTCTCCCGATTGGGCAGGACTTTACGGTTGCCGATCCATCGCCCTCCGTTCCTCTTGCAGCCATATCGCTTCAGGACGCTTTGGCGAAGGCGTATGAGCATCGTCCCGATTATCAGGCGGCAAAGGCGCGAGTTCTCGCCGCGCAATTCACTCTAAGAGCGGCCAAAGCGGAACGATATCCCACATTGACAGCTTCGGGCTTTTATGGCGATGAAGGGCTGCGCTTGCTGACTAACTCACATGGTGTTTTTCAAGCCATGGGATCCATTCAGTTCAATATTTTCGACGGCGGCCGGATCAAGGCTGACATTCTCCAAGAGGACGCCGAGCTGAGAAATCGTCAGAACGAATTAGAAAATCTGCGCGGTCAAATCGACTACGACGTGCGCAGTGCCTTGCTCGACTTGAAATCAGCCGGCGATCAGGTCGATGTTGCCCACAGCAATGTCGATCTTGCGAATCAAACTCTGAAGGAAGGTCGAGACCGTTTTACAGCGGGCGTGACCAATACCGTCGAAGTGGTCCAAGCTCAGCAGGCAGTCGCCGACGCGAATGAAAACCTGATTTCGGCTCAGTTCCAATACAACTTAGCGAAAGTCTCCCTGGCGCGCGCGCTGGGACTGGCCGAGGAAGGAGTTCGCTCCTACTTCAATCAGCAACCATGAGTGGACCCGGCGAGTTACTTCTCCAGATAGAAACTGCCGGCGAACAGCGCGTCGATACCTGAAGAATAGAAGCTTCGAACAGCGTCCCGGGGAGTACAGACGAGCGGATCCCCAAACAGATTGAAGCTGGTATTGTAGAGCACCGGCAAGCCCGTCGATGCTCCGGCAGCGGTCAGCAGCGCATGATAGAGCGGATTTTCGTCCTTTCGCACGGTGTGTACTCGAATTAAGTCCCTGCCGAGAATCGCCGGCGCGAAGGTGTCGCGGTGCTCCGCCCGCACGCGTCCAACCGTGGCTAGATATCGCGCGTTTAGCCCCACTTCGAAATACCGGTCCGCAAGCTCTTCCGGCACACTCGCCGCGAATTTCCGAAAGCTCTCACGGTGCTTGATGTAGACGTTCAGGTTCTCTGTCGAATAAGGATTCAGCGGAGAAGCAAGAATGCTGCGGTTGCCCAGCGCGCGCGGGCCGAATTCCATGCGCCCTTGCATCCATGCCACGATCTTGTGATCATCGAGCGCCGCGACGGCTTTCCCGATTAATTCGCCCTCGGTAAGCAAGTAGCGGAAGCGCAGTTTGCAATTTTCAAGGACCCGTTTTATTTGTTCGGGTGGATAAGCGGGCCCAAGACACATGGTGCTGAACGGGATGCGCGCCGTTTCACGATAGAAGCTATGCCATGCGTGGAGAGCGGCGCCGATCGCCGTTCCTGCATTGCCGGCCGCGGGCTGAACAAACACGTTGTCGAATTTCTGCTCCAATGCATGGATCAGAAACGCGTTGAGCGCTAAGCCTCCCGCGACACAAACGTTCTCGGGATCTCCCACCATAGCTATTACCGCCTCATCGACGGCTGCCTGCAGACTGGCAGCGAGATCCGCTCTCTCTTTCGATGAGAGCGGCGCGCCTGTTTCAATACCTGTTTCGTCAGAAAACCGAGCGCTGAATCCACCGTGCGTGAGATGGTCCGCATCGAAAAAGGCGCGATTCACTTGCGGCCAGGTCGATCCACTTCGATGCAGTATGTCGCGGAAGACTCCGGCGTGTTTCGGCTCACCCGAAGCAGACAACCATTGGACTTTGTGCTCGTCGGCGCGCGGCTCAAAGCCCAGCAACTCGGTAACGCGATTGAACACATCGCCCAATGAATCCGGGAAGTACATCTCCCGCACAGGCGTTAACTGGTTTCCTGTGGCTTGAAAGAGCACGGCCGAGCGAAAATCCCCCGCGCGATCGATGCTCAAGACCGACGCCGATTCAAAACCCGACGCGTAATAGGCCGAAGCGGCGTGCGCGTGATGATGCTCCGTGACAACAATCTCGCTGTTCGGAAAACGCGCGCGAAGCTCGAGTTGCGCGACACTCTCCGGCCCCGCTGCAAATGGCCTTGCCAGAGCGACACAATCGATTTGGTCTGCTTTAACGTCCGCTACTTCGAGAGCCAAACGGAATGCTTCGTCTGGAAAAGAACCGGCGCGGTCCTGACGCGAAACTTTGGCCTGCTCTACTGCTGAAGCAATCTGGCCGTGCTTGAGAACGCAGCATGCGGGATCGCTGAGTAAACCGCCGAGCCCGATGATGACCTTCGGCACGCCTAGACCCTTCGAAGCCTCTGGATGACGCGCTCGCGGCCTATACACACGAAAACTGCAAACGCGCTTGGACCGACCGATTGTCCAGTGAGCGCTGCGCGGCTCGCGTTAATCAGCACGCCGGCCTTTACGCCCCGCTCTTCCGCAAGCTTGCGCAAATCGGCTTCGACGCTCGCATCCGTGAACTGCGGGTTAGCTTCGATGCGGTCGGCCAATTCGTGCAGCAGCTCGCGCGCGCCGGGCACATTGAGTTTATCCAGCGCCGGCTTCTCGATGTGATAGTCATCCGCAAAATAGGCGCGTCCTTTGCTCGCGAAATCGAGCAGCGTCGAAAATCGGCTCCGGATCGTATCGATGACGCGCAGGAAGGATGCCTCATCGCCAGAGGGGGTTAAACGATGATCTTCCAGCACCCGCCGGACCAAAGGAGCTAGCGATTCGATGGGAACCGATCGCAGATGCTGGGAATTGAGCCACAATGCCTTCGGATCAATCGGGTCCGCTTCATTAAAGTTAACCACTGCATTGCTTCGGTGCACGCCTTCGAAATTGAACGCATTGGTTAGCTCGAACAAGTTCATCTGCTCCCGATTGTCTTTTGGCGACCAGCCGAGCAGGCACAGAAAATTGATGTAGGCCAGCGCGAGAAACCCGTTGTCGCGGTAGGTTGTGACGCTCACCACCGGGCCGTGCTTGCGTTTCGAAAGTTTTGAACCATCCGGAGCAATCAACAGCGGCAAATGCGCGAAACGCGGCAACGGCGCCCCTGCGCCTTGAAAAATCAGGATGTGCTTGAACGTATTCGACAAGTGATCTTGCCCGCGAATGAGATGAGTGATCTTCAAATCGATATCATCGGCACAAGAGGCAAGATGGTAGGTCGGCATGCCGTTGCTTCGCAGCAACGCGAAATCTTCGATATCGGCCGTTAACTTCGATTGAGGGCCGTAGACCTCATCATGAAAAGCGACTTCGTAGGGGTGCTCTCTCTGCACGGCAAAACGAATCACGAAAGGCTCACCGGCTGCGGCGCGCGCATCGCTCTCCGCCTGAGACAGCGACCGCATCTCCGGGTTGCAAAGCCATGGGCCTTCCCCATGCGACTTGTCCTCCAGATCCGCCGCGGCAGGCTTGAAATCGCGGTACGCAAGACCTCTCGCCAGCAGGTCGAAAGCCAACTTGCGATGCAGATCGAGCCGCTCCGACTGCCTGTAGAATTCGTCCCAGGTCAGGCCCAGCCAGTTCAGACCTTCGTAAATGGAATTCAGCGACGCTTCGGTGTTCCGGTCGGCGTCGGTGTCGTCGATGCGCAACACCAGGGTGCCATGATGCTTCCGCACGTATAGCCAATTAAAGATAAATGTTCGCGCACTTCCAATATGCAAATAGCCAGTTGGCGATGGCGCAAAGCGAGCCCGAATCATGAAGTTTCCAGTGTACAGAAGGGCTTAAGAATCGCGCGAAGCGGCCGAAAGCCTGGCGTGCAGCTCTACGAATTGATCGACGGTGAGTTGCTCGGCTCGCAGCTGTGCCTCTGGAAGCACATCGGCGGCTCCACCATAGAAGGGACGCAAATTGTTCCGCAACGTTTTACGCTTATGGGCGAAACAGCGGCCAACAAACGTCAGGAGTTGGGGCAGATTCGGCACAGCGTGCGGCTTCCGTCGAAACAGCACCGCGGCCGAGTCCACTTCAGGCTGCGGAACGAATGCAGAACGCGGAACTTTCGAAACAAGCTCCACGTTCGCGACAAGCTGCGTCGCCACCGTCAAATAACCGTAGGCGCGCGTGCCCGGCCCGGCGAGCAACCGCTCCGCTACTTCCCATTGCACAAGAAATACAGCCACTGGAAATCTATTGTCGAGCGCGAGAAATTTTTCGATGATTGGCGATGTGATGTAGTACGGCAGGTTGCCGGTCAACACCGCAGAACCCCACTGCGCAAGATCGGTCGTGAGGACGTCGGCTGCGTGAATATGCAGCTTCGCTTCGGAAGCAAACTTCGACTGGAGATATTGCACCAGTGAAGAATCTATTTCGACGGCATGCAATTCATCGGTGCGCGGCAAAAGATGGCGTGTCAGGGCGCCTCGTCCAGGTCCGATTTCTATCGCGCGCGGGGTGTGATCGCCACATGCCGCGGCCGCCAAGCGTTCCAGAATCGAGTCACGGATGAGGAAATGCTGGCCGAGCTTCCGCGGCAAGCCTCAGTGTAAAACACCGGGAGCTTCAGCCGTCTTGGCGGTCGAAAAATGAAACGGTTTCTCTAGCGAGAAGGATCGCGGATAGAATCGACGGTCTGGAATGAGGTCGCGATTCATATCTGCAAACACCTTTTCTTCCGTGCGCATCGACGAGCGTCCGCCAATCCAGATCCGAGATACCACTTAGAAATGGCGAGTACACGACGCGCTTGCCCGTTCTCGCAGCGCGCGCCCCGGCCCACGCCCCCAGGAACGGCAACGAAGCCTGTGACGGAAGGTCGCGCAGCAGATCCGCCAAAAATGCAGCTCTGATCACCGAGAATTGGCTCGAGACAGCGCTGACCGATCGCTGTTTCCACATCTGCGTGAAATAGCCGGAATCGAGAAAGGACCTGCCACGGTAAGGGCAGCCACAAGCTCCGCCGAAGCCGAAATAATTGCCGGCTTCGGTAATGATGCCGCTTGTATTCCGGATGCGGCCGCCCACCATTACCGTATCGGGATGAAGCTCGAAGAGGCCGAGCGCTTCCCATGACCACTCCTCACATTCGATTTGCACGTCTTCGCGCGATGAAATGTACGAATCCGTTCTGTTCCGCCATTTCGCGCGCTAAGGGAAAAAGCGTGCCAGGGTGCGAAGTTCTGTCAAGAACAACCGAAACGATCGGCTTCGGATCAGTGTGCCGCCTCACAAAATGCCAGTGCGGCGCGCCCCCCAGCAATGGACTGTATTCAATGCTGAATCTTCCAGGGTCCTGGCGTGCGTCCAGAAAACGCTGCAGAACCGCCTTCTGCGATGAATGTATGTAGGGTTTAGTGGCAGCATCATCCGCTGTCGAATGCGCATGCACGCGCCAGCTGTAGAGGACTTCCGGAATGTGAACCGGTGTCCAGCCCGCAATCATAAACCTGACGAAAAGGTCCCAATCCTGACTTCCTTCCGCATCAGGATCGTCGTAAGCTCCCAGTTCCAGCGCCTTCTGTCGATCGATAACTCCCAAATGCGCTATGTAGGCTGAATTCAAAAAAAGAACCGGGTCCCAATCCGGCTTGAAATACGGTTGGTAGAACCTGGTTCCAATTACCTTATCTTCGTCGGTGTAGAGCAGCGGCGGATAGCCCGCCTTGCCGATGTACGAGCTGATCACCTGGAGTGCATCGGGGTACAAATAATCGTCCGCGTCCACCGGGAGCACGTACCGGCCGGTCGCCTGCTCGAGGCAATAACGCAAGCCTGCGCCAATGCCGATATTCGTCGGAACGCGGTGGAGCTTGACCCAGCTATATTGATTCAGTTCTCTTATATAGGCGAGCAGCGCACCGTTAGAGCAACCGTTGTCCAGAATCACCCACTCGCAAGCGCCGCCTTGATTTTGCCCGATGAGAGATTCCGCCAACGTCCGGAGGTAACGAACGGGGCTACGGTTCCAAACAGGAGTCAAAATTGAGAGCAAGCCTCGAGCGACCGATCCCTGATAGTTGGACTGCCTCTCTGCCAGACGTTGAGCCATCCACACCCGATATTCACGTGCTTCGCGGTTTGGAAGCAGGTTATCCGCTTGCCGGCGGAGGGCGCCTCTAATGAACGCCGGAATACCGTACCGCAGCCGTCTCCACCTAGTGTGAGCGGGCGAAACGAGCAACGGCGGCATAGCTATGCGACTAATACTAGCCTGTACAAGATCCGCCTTCTGCATCAATGAGCACTACCTTAAGCTTGGTATCGTTTTTAAGAGGAAGATGAACCAGCAGGATTGCCTCGAAGCTCAGTTGGAAGCCGCCAACGAGGCGGTTCGCCAGCTTCGAGCGGACTTGGAGTTATCGGAGTGGCAGATCGCCAGAATACTGGAAATGCTGGAGGAACAGCGATCTCAGCTCAACTCTCAGGCAACTTCGATTACCCGGCTGGATCGCATTTTGATGGAGGTTCTGTCCGGCCGCATTTGGCGGACACTACACGCAGCCGGCAATCTGATCAAGAAATTTCTCCCTTCCAGCCGAGACAAGACGTCTGGCGAAGCGGCCGCTCTGGCCGGGAGACGCTCTTTCTTAATCTGCGACGACCCGAAGCCGAATGAGGTAAACCCTCGCAGCGGGCAAATCCGGATTCGAGGCTGGTGCGTCGCCGAAGGAGGGGTGGATTCAGTTCAGATCGCAATCGCAGGCCTGCCGCCCATCGACATAACTCCGTCGGTTCCGCGCCCGGACATAAAGAACGCGTTCCCGGATCTCGACCAAACGGGACACGCGGGTTTTGTCGGTCGACTTCGACTCGCAATCCCTCCCCAACGGCCGCCATCCCATCGTGCTTCGGCTGCTTTCGCAAGGCAAGGTGATTCAGGAGACGAAGACCGCCATAAATATCGATCACGAAAAGGGCTTCGCTTCCGATTACGATCGATGGATCAGCCAGTTCGAACGCCGCTCCGACGAATTGATTCAACTGAAGCTCAGCACTATTCAACGGCGCCCGCTGATCAGCATCATCATGCCGGTTTACAATCCGGATCCGCTCGAGCTCACCGCCGCTATTGAATCCGTTCTCGCTCAGTCCTATGGCAACTGGGAGCTCTGCGCGGTGGACGATTGCTCCTCCGAAACCGAGCCAAAGAAGATTCTGCACACGTTCGCCCGGCAAGACAGCAGAATCAAAGTCGCTTTTCAGAATCAGCGTGGCGGTATTTCAACAGCCTGCAACGCCGGGTTGCGAATGGCGGCCGGCGAGTACATATGTTTTCTCGACCATGACGATACATTCGCGCCGCACGCTCTGGCATACGTGTGCGAGACTCTCGACCGCAACCCGAACGCGGACCTTCTTTACAGCGATGAAGACAAAATCGACCGGCAGGGCACGAGATTTGAGCCGTTCTTTAAGCCCGATTGGTCGCCAGATTTGCTTCTGTCGGAAAACTATATTTGCCACCTTCTGATCTTGCGCAAAGACCTGATCCAAAACATCGGGGAGTTTCAATCCGATTGCGACGGCAGCCAGGACTACGACCTGATCCTTCGGGCCGCGGAGCAGGCGAGCAGAATCGAGCATATTCCGCAAGTGCTGTATCACTGGCGAGCTGGCGTGGCTTCAACCGCCAGCGCTCTCGATAACAAACAGTACGCTTTAGATGCGGCGCAAAAGGCTCTACAGCGGCACTGCGATCGAGTGGGCAACCAAGTCACGGTGGAAACCGGGGCTGTCGCCGGTCGTTGGCGCGCAAGATATCCGATACCGGCGGGAACGCGCGTCAGCATAATCATCCCTTCCGGCGGCAACACTGACGTGTTGCGAACAAATCTCAAAAGCTTGTTTGGTAAGACCACCTATCGCGAGTACGAGGTGGTGGTTGTCGATAATTCCAAGCACAACGCGATTAACAGCTTTGTGAGCCGTTTCGCCAGTGGTCCCCAGACCCTCCGTTACATCGACTGGCGTAACAAGGCATTTAATTACTCGGCCATTAATAATGCCGCGGCGCGGGAATGTCAATCGCCCGTGCTCCTGTTTCTAAACGACGATACGTGTGTCATCGCGCCCGATTGGCTCGAATCCATGCTGGAACTCGCTGTCCGGCCTGAGGTTGGCGCGGTGGGTGCGAAGCTTCTTTATCCCAACGGTAAGATTCAGCACGCCGGAGTCATAATGGGCCTCCACGACAATTGCGGGCATGCGTTTAACGGATTGGATGGAGCGAAATCGCATTACTTCGACCTCAGTGAGGTCATTCGAAATGTCAGCGCCGTTACCGGGGCCTGTTTGATGACACGGGCCAGCGTATTCCGGGAAGTGGGTGGTTTCGACGAGAGCGATTTTCCGATTGCCTTTAACGACGTGGATCTTTGCCTTAAGATCGGAAGCTTGGGGTATCGAATTCTCTACACGCCGCACGCCGTGCTTAGCCATCATGAAGCATTCTCAAAGAACTCCTCAGAGTTTAGGCCGCGTCCCGAAGAAGTCGCCCGTATGCGATTAAAGTGGGAAAAAGTTATCGCCGCGGATCCGTATTACAGCCCTAACCTGACCCGCAACGACGAGGATTATTCGCTGAGAACTCGCTCTTAAGGCCGGAACACAATCGGCTTGAACGAGATGCTGATGTCCCTGCTGATTGGTTGCGCCTGGGCGAGAACACTTCGGAACTCGGGCAGCAGAATGTTGTTGTAAGTAAGCCGCATGGGGTCGCCTACATACGAATTTGCGCCATCCTGTACCGCATAATCCAGGATTCGCCCCTTCCCGTCGAGGCTGAGCGTCACAACCACCGCGGATCGAAGTTCCACCGGCACAAGATTGGCGTCCATATGATCGCCATATTTCACAGGCACTTCGTAACTGACGGCCCGTGTGGTGGTTCCGATGGTGAAAGCTAAGGTGCCAAAAAGAATGAGGCTCGACAACAGGCCGCCCGTTGCGGGAATGGTGATCGGCCGCATCATCTCATTCAGGCGAAACTTCCATTCGTTCCAAATCCGCAGCGGATAAGAACCGTGCGTTTCGACGACAGCCTGCCGCTCCTGGGATGCCACAACCTGCAAATCCGTTTTCAAGCTGGGGGGAGCAATAGGCTCAGGCAAATCCATCAGCTCGGCTCGCTGCCGGCTCATTTGCTCGAATTCGAGCGAGCACGATCGGCACTCTTGCAGATGCGTCTTGACGGCGGCATGCTCGTTCCCGTGCAGCCTCCCATCCACGTAGTCGCTCTTCTTGCGCTTAACGCTCCAGCACATCATGTGAGTTCCATTCTGTTCGCAATCACTGACTAAGCCATAGCTTCGGCAAAGCCTGGGTCAGGCCGTTCCGTAAGTTCACGGCGCAAAGCCTCGCGGCCGCGAAGAATTCTCGATTTCACAGTCCCGGGCGATACCTGCAAAATCTCCCCAATCTCTTCGTAACTCAAATTTTGAATATCTCGTAGCACCACCGCAGTCCGGAACACCGGATTGATTCTGGTCAGTGCCTGCTCTATCTGCCGGCGGCTCTCATTGTTCACTGCCTGCTCATACGGTGAGCGCCCTGGGTCGGCCGCAAGCTCAAGCACATTGGCGTGTTCCGGGCGGCCATTTTCGATCGGCACTTCGCAGCGGCAGTGGCGCGCGAACCATCGCCGCCGGTTCTGCGCCTCGTTCACCGCAATTCGGTAAATCCACGTCCGTAGGCTGCTCTGCTGGCGAAATGAATTAACGCCGCGAAAAATTTTTAGAAATACTTCCTGAACCACGTCGCAGGCATCTGTCTCGTTTCCAAGCAGACGATACGCCATGCCATAGATCGGCTGCTCGTAACGCTCGATCAGCTCCTTGTACGCGTCCTCGATACCCGCGCGAAGCCCCCGCAAAATCCGGCAATCTTCCTCGGAAACCCCGCTCTGAATACCGGCCAGGATCGACAGATGTCCCGAATTGCCGAAGGGTTGAGCCATCGCCTGAATTCTACCCTAAATCGAACGTCCCGCACTCAGTTAGACACCGCCGAATCGTCGAAAGTTCCGTCGGCCTCACAAACTCGTTGGTAGTAGGCCTCGTACTGGGGAATGATTAGGTCGGTGCAAAAGCGCTTCTCGGCTGTATTACGAGCTGCGGCCGAAATTCTGGCACGCAGCTTTTCGTCCGTGAGCAGTTGGGTGAGACGCGCAGCCTGAGCGTCGATATCTCCCACCTCTTCCATAAACCCGTCCACGCCATGCGTAATCAAGTCCGGAACTCCGCCCGCCCGCGTTGCCACAGGTGCTACGCCGCACGCCATTGCCTCGAGCGCGGCAAGCCCAAAGGCCTCCGTCTCACTGGGAAGGTGCAGCGCATGCATGCGTGGGATAAGCCGCTCCATATGATCTTGCTTGCCAAGGAAACGGACGTCTGCGTCAACGTGGAGTTCGCGCGCCAACCGTTCGGCCGGTCGCCGGTCTGGCCCATCGCCCGCCAGAATAAGTTCCGCGTCAACGTGCTCGCGAACCTTGGCAAGAGCTCGTACGCAGTCAACGACTCGCTTCACAGGGCGGAAATTCGAGATATGGAGGATGCGTTTGCGGCCACGCCGCTGGGCCTCTTCGTCAGGCCGGTATAGCGAACAATTCACGAAGTTGTGGATCACCTCGATGGGGTTATGAACGCCGAAAAAATCCACTGTTCGGCGCCGCATGTATTCGCTGATGGTAGTGATGCCGTCGGAGCGCTCGATCGAGAACTTCGTGATCGGAAAGTAGGAAGGGTCAGCGCCCACCAAAGTGATATCCGTTCCGTGAAGCGTAGTGATAAACGGCAAGCGCCGCTCGGTCGTCATCTCTTGCGCCAGGAGAGCGGAAATGGAATGCGGAATCGCGTAGTGGACGTGAAGGAGATCGAGCCGATAACGTTCGGCGACATCGGCCATCTGCGATGCCAGCGCCAGCGTGTATGGCGGGTACTGGAAAAGCGGATAAGTGGAGACTTCGACTTCGTGATAATAGATGCCCGGCGTATCCGGATCCAGGCGGATCGGATTGGCGTAGCTGATGAAGTGCACCTCGTGCCCGCGATGCGCGAGCTCCATCCCAAGTTCGGTGGCAACAATGCCGCTGCCGCCATAGGTGGGATAGCAAGTGATGCCGATACGCATGGTCCCAGTATCTGCTGCCAGGGGAAATTCGCAGGGCTTGCGCGGATATACTAAGGCATTCCAGAGAGATGAATTGCGAGTAGCAAGCCGCTTGTTCGTGCAACTTGCAGTAACTGCTTGCCTGGCGCAGATCGCGTTCGCACAGCAGGTACTGACTTGGCGCGAGGCTCAAGACAAATTCAGGGCTAACAACCCGACGTTATTAGCAGGGCAAGTGACGATTGACGAGTCACGTGCCGACGAGATCACTGCAAATCTCAGGCCGAATCCCAATCTGAGCTTTGGCTGGGACCAGCTCACGCCATTCAATGCCAATCCCTACCGGCCGATTTCACAGTCCTTTCTATCTTGGAGTCTGGATTACTTGCATGAGCGGGAGCGCAAGCGCGAACTGCGCCTGGCGAGCGCGGAAAAAGCGACAGCGATTTCTATGTCGGCCCAATCGGATCTGGAGCGGAGCTTGATGTTCAACTTGCGCGATGCCTTCGTCCGCGTGCTGCTGAACAAGGCCGTGCGCCAGGTCTCACAAGAAAATCTCGATTACTACGATAAAGAAATCGCGATCGGTCGAGACCGGCTCAAGGCCGGCGATATTTCGCAGGTCGATTTTCAGCGCCTGGAACTGCAGCGGGTCCAATTCGAATCGGACTTGGCAACAGCGGAAGTGAATCTGCGTACGGCAAAAATCGATCTCTTGGCGCTCCTGCGAGACACGGTTCCGGTAGAGCAATTCGACGTCTCGGAGACTTTCGATTTTGAGGAGCCGGTGACCACGCTAGATGAGCTCCGGACCGTTGCCTTAAGTAGCCGGCCGGATCTGAAGGAAGCTGAGCAGTCGCTCGACAAGGCCAGAACCGATCACCAACTTGCAATTGCCAATGGTTCCACGGACCCGACATTCAGTGTGGATGCAGCTCACCAACCTCCTCCGCTGAATACGTACATAGGCGCGAGCGTCAGTTTCCCGCTGCGCATTTTCGACCGGAATCAAGGTGACAAGTTACACACGTTGCTCGACATTGGGCGGAATGAAAAGCTGCGCGATGCCTCGGAACTGACCGCGCTCCATGACGTGGATTCCGCGTACGCAACTCTCGAAAGCACGCTCAAACTTCTACGGCCGTACAAGGAAAAGTACCTGAAGGAAGCGGAGGACATACGATCGGGTGTCTCGTTCGCCTATCTGCATGGAGCTGCGTCGTTGCTCGATTTCCTGGATGCGCAGAAGGCATATCGCGACACTGAGCTGAGCTATCTGAATCTGGTGGGCGCATATCTTTCAAGCGCGAATCAATTAAATTTTTCCGTTGGGCGCGAGGTAATTCGGTGAGAGAACGGCTACGGTTCGAAGAGTCCTGACGCGGACAATCATTTAGCGCGTATAATCGAACGGAGGCTGGCAACATCGCTTCCCATGTCATGAGATTCTGGCTGGCGGCATTCCGGGCCGCTTCTGCTCTTCTCCTGATAAGTGTCGCCATTGACATGATTGGCGTAGACATTCTTGAACAGGCAGTTCATAAGACTCAATCTCAAAAGCTACCCTGCCCCGATAACGGCATCTCGGACGATTGCTTTTGCTGTTGCGTGCACGTTGTGCTCACACCCCGCGTACGCCTGTTCCGGGTAGAACTGGGCTCTTTTCTGGAGTTCTTCGATACGCGCACCCCGTCGGTTATCGACCTCGATCCTCCCTACCATCCCCCGCGCGCATAAGGTCTGCTTCTCGTTCTCGTATTCAGGACGCGTTCATAGATCTCGCCCGAACTAGATAACGTTATGCACTGACAGCCGCGGTGCGGTATACGGCATGTTTTTAATTCATCTAAATGATTCTCTTGCTTCTGCTTTTCGCCATTCTGTTTACTTCCCGCGGCAGCGCCGAGGCGATAAAATCTCCCGGCCCGACCGAGCAGCTTGTGCAGCAAATCCGCGAGAGTGCCCATCGGGAGCCGCCGGGCCTCGAAATCCAGAGCTTGCTCGCAGCCGCGGAGCTCCTGCGTTACAGAGACTCCTCGGCGGCGGACAGCTTTATTCGGGACTGCTTGGCGATGCTCAAATCCGGAAAGCATATTGAAGGACAGATTACGACGAAAGTTCTTGAGTTAGGTATGCAGATCAATCCGGCAGAAGTGCTTCAAAGCGCGCCGCTCGTACCCGATCGACCCGCAGTGGCCAACGCGCTGATCAGTTATTACCTAAAGCAGGGGTGTCCGGAAAAAGCGATTGCGATCATCGACCAGTCGAGACTACAAGGCGTGACAGACTTGTCTGGCGCAATTCTTGTACTCAGGCAACTGATTCAGCAGCAGCCTCGGGATGGAGTCACTTTCTTCAATGCGATGCTGAGTTCGGTTCCACCGAGACTGAACCCGGAAGAAGCTCTTTTCCTGCTGAGAGCCGTTCGGGAGGTCGTGCTCGTAAATCCACGACTCGCGCTCCAGGCGGTTCTCCGCATTGCCATATCGGCCCAAGCCGGCGAATTCTCGCGAGGGTTTCCAGGGACGCTTACGGCGAAGTATCGAATTGCTGGTCGCGATGTCTGGACCAGCGATATTCGCGACTCTGTCCTGTTGCCGGCGTTAGCATATTTGCATGTGCTGGCGCCGGACAAATATCCGGAATTTGCAGTTACTCCCGAGCAGCAGAGGCTGTTGAACGCAGTCACTTGGGAGACAATCCTTAAAAGCACACAGCCCCTTCAAATCGTCTGGTCGAAGTCAGACTTGCGACCGGCGCCGAAAGCGGAGCTAGCCACAGTTGCCGGGCGCGAGCTCTCGTTCCCCGGATTGGCTGCACTGCTCCCGGTTCGCGCCAGTGAGAGTGTATCTGAGCAGACGCTGGACAGTCTGTTCGAGAGGCTGAAGAAGCAAGAGACTTCAAGCCGCGCGCGCAGAGCTCTCGAAGGTCAAGCTCTTCAAGAAATTCGTCGCATGCCTCCGGACCGACAGCGCGCCGGCGCTGCGGCGGAGTTGCTGTCGCTGGCCGCTGGCCAGGAAGATGCGGCAAAGTTGCAGCCGATAACCGATTTTCTTCTGAGTTCGCTACTCCCCTTGGCGCGCGGTGATCTTACATCCGCCGTTGGCGAGCCTGAAGATGCCTGGTGCGCATCGATGTATTCTTTCGTTGCATTACAGATTCATCAACATCACCTCATCGCTTCGGCGGACGACCCTTCGCTCGCGACGCGGTTGGCTCTGCTCGATTTAAGGGATCGCCTTCAGGAGACATATGACTTCGCATTGAGCGATCGCGAATGGACGGCAGTACAATCTGCGCCAGTTTCGCGGCCATGTGGTGTTGCTGCAGTTTTGGTCCGCTTCGTGCGGAACCTGCGTACGGAGTCTGCCCGCTCTGGAGAAGCTTTACCGCGAGAATGCGAAGAAAAACGTTGTGGTGCTTGGCATCAGTGATCAGCCGAAGGAAGTCGCCCGCTCTTTTCTGAAAGGTCGTGGCTATACATTTCCGTTCCTGTCCGACGAAGATGGCGCGGTAAGCGGCTACTTTGGTATTTTCGCGGTTCCTACTACCATCGTTATCGATCAGAATGGCAGGATCGTAAATTCGATAGTCGATGAGCCCGGCCAGCTTCGTCAAATCATCAGCAAGCTGAAGCCCAGATAGCGAAGGACGGTTTCGTCATACCTGCAACACATCGCCCTTACCGGCCACAAGCGCGTAAAGCACTGGGGCAAGGAAAATCGACAGGAACAATCGCGAGATCAGACCACCGACAATTACGATCGCGAAGGGCTTCTGCGAGTCGCTTCCGATTCCCGTAGACATGGCTGCCGGCAGCAGGCCGAAGCAGGCCACCAGCGCGGTCATCATGATCGGTCGCAGGCGTAGCATTGAGGCTTCGAGCGTCGCACTCGGAATGTCTTTTCCTTCCAGCCGTAGCTTGTTGATGAAAGAGTAGAGAATCACGCTGGTTTGTACTGCCACGCCCATCAGCGCTACGAATCCCAACATGGATGACACGCTAAAGTTTGTTCCCGTGATCCGGAGGGCAAGCAATCCGCCTACCGGCTCAGTAACCAGCACGCTGAAAAAAATGATGAGCGGAAACTTCAAATTGCCGTACAGAGCAAACAGAATCAGCAAAATCAGCAGCACAGTCAGCGGAAGAATTATCTGCATCTGCGCCATTGATGCCAAATAATCCTTATATTCTCCGCCCCAGTCAAAGGTGTAGCCGATCGGCAGCTTGACGCTTTGCGCCACCTTCTTGCGGGCTTCACCGACGGCGCTCGCCAAGTCGCGGCCGTCAACGCTGAACTGGACTCCGATGTAGCGCGAATTGGCTTCGCGATAGACAAGCGAAGCGCCGTTTTCGACACGAATATTGGCAAACTGGTTTAAAGGAAGATGTTGGCCGTCGGGCGTAGTGATCAGCAGATTCTTAATCGCGTTTTCGTTTCTCCGGAATGGCTCCTGCATTCTTACAACAAGGTCGAACTGCTCCTCTCCCTGAATGACTTGGGTCGCCGCAGTGCCACCCAGCGCAGTCTCAATTAAAGTGTTCACGTCGCTTACGTTCAAGCCATATCGCGCGATCTGGGCGCGATCTGGTTCAATGGTCAGGCTGGGCTGTCCCAATTCGCGGACAATCACGATGTGAGTAATGCCGCGAACCTGCGAGAGAATATCTCTCACCTGCTCTGCCTTTTGTTCCAGCGTCTTCAAATCGCCGCCAAAAATCTTGACGGCGAGCAAACTCTTCAATCCAGTCTCGGCTTCGTCTACGGCGTCCTCAGCGGGTTGCGTGTAGTTGAATATGACCCCGGGAAATGCCGAAAGCTTTTGCTGAAGGGCAACTATCAGCTCCGGCTTAGTGTGAATGTTGTGATGCCAGGACGCGTCCTCATACGGCCGCAGCCCAACATAGAACTCGTTGTTGAAGAAGCCGGTCGGGTCCGTACCGTCGTCGGGCCGTCCCAGTTCATTCGCGACGGTTGTCACCTGCGGGAAGCTCAGCAAAATATCGCGAATCTGCGGCGAAAGCTTCGATGCTTCCTCAAAGGAAATTGTGTACGGCGTGGTCGCCCGCACCCAAAGCGCCCCTTCGTCGAGATGCGGCATGAACTCAGCGCCAATGCCTGGAATCAAAAGCAGCGAGGCGCCAAAAATCGCCAGACAAACGATGACCGTCACTACCCGATTCCGCAAGCACATTCCGAGAAGTGTGCCGTAGAAACCTCGGATCCGGTCGTAAATTTTGAGTTCGGGTTCATGTACGTGCTTACGCAGGAAATAGGCGCAAAGCACCGGCAGCAACGTCAGAGCGCAGATCAGCGAGCCGACCAGCGCGAACGACATCGTGTCAGCCATGGGCCGAAAGAGCCGTCCCGAAGGGCCGGTCAGCACGTAAATCGGAAGATATCCCGCGATGATCACGGCGATGGCATAGAAGATGGGCCGCTCGACATCGCGCGCTGCCCCGCGGATCACGTCGAGCAGATCATAACTCTGGCCATGTCGCGCCGCTAATTCGCGGAAAATGTTTTCCACCATGACCACTGCGCCGTCGACGATGATTCCGAAATCGATTGCGCCGATGGACAAAAGATTCGCCGGAATGTGGCTGCGGTCGAGGCAGATAAAGGCGAACAGCAGTGCGAACGGAATGGTCACAGCGACGATCAGCGCGGTACGCACGCTGAAGAGCATCAAACCCAGGATCACCAGCACCAGGATCATGCCGCGCAGTAGATTCCGTTCCACTGTGCGGGTGGTCTCCTCGATCAAATAGCTACGGTCGTAGTAAGGAACCACCCTGACGTCTCGCGGCAACACGTGCTGGTTCAGGTCGGCCGTTTTCTCTTCGACTCGCTTGAGGATTACCTGCGCCTGCTCTCCGACGCGCATCAGGATGACGCCTTCTACTGCTTCCTCCTGCCGCATGTATCCGAACTGCCCTAGCCGCACGGCGTGACCGATCTGCACCTGCGCTATATCGTGTACGTAGACAGGAATGCCATTGTGCGTGGTCAGTACAACGTTTCCTATGTCAGCGGTATCTCTAACGAGTCCGAGTCCGCGAATGTAATAGATCTGGCCGCCCTGTGAGTAGAAGCCGCCGCCAGCGTTTGCGTTATTCGTACTAAGTTGTTGCTGCACCTGTGCGACAGAAATACCGTAAGTAAGCAGCTTGTTTGGATCGAGCAGCACCTGGTACTGCATGGTGGTTCCGCCAAAACCCGAGTCGTCAGCCACACCTTGTATCGACCGGTATGCGCGTTCGAGCAGCCAATCCTCGATGGTCTTCAGCTCCTGCGGTGTCCGATCGGGGCTCTGCAAAACATAGCGATAAATCAACCCGCTCGGACTGTACAGCGGAGACAGGCTCGGCGTAACGTTTTGAGGCATGGTTGCATTGGCCACACGCTCGAAGGCCTGCTCCCGCGCGAAGTAAGGATCGGCGCCATATTCGAAATTCATCTGAACGGACGAGAGTCCATACAAGGAGATCGACCGCAGCGACTCCAGCCTCGGAATGCCGTTCATCTCGATCTCAATGGGAATGGTGATCAGTCGCTCGACTTCCTCCGCCGCGTGTCCAGGCCATTGCGTGATGATTTCAACGTGCGGCGGTGAAAGGTCGGGATATGCGTCGATGGGCAGTCTCTGAAAGGAGATCGCGCCCCAGACCATCAGAGCGAGCGAGGCGATGACGATCAGAAACCGCTGCGAGAGAGCAAACGAGACCAGGCGTGAAATCATTCCGGACTGGGCCTATTGATAGCTGCTGGCAAACTGCAGAAACACGCTACCTTCCGAAACCACTTCTTCGCCTTTCTTCAGCCCGCTTCGTATCTCGACATCGCCGTTCTGTTGCGCGCCCACAGCCACGGATCGTCGCGCGAATTGGCGCGGCTGCACTTCGACGTATACGAACGGCTCGTTTTCCGAGTCGTGCAGCACCGCGGAGACTGGAACGCTGAGAACGCTTTTCTCCGTCTTGGTATGAATCACTGCCTCGATGTACATGTCTTTCTTCAGAAGATCTCCAGGATTTCGAGTGACAATGCGAACCGGAGTAGTGCGTGTATCCGGATCCACCATGGCGCCAACATAAGAGACGCTGCCGTGAAACGTCCGTGCAAATGAGGAGTTTGTTTCCTCGACCGTATCCCCCACTCGCACCAAAGGCAAATCGCGATCGAAAATGTGCCCCTGCACCCAAACCGTTGAGGTATCGCTCAGCACGAAGCAATTCGTGGTTCCTGCCTGAATCAACTGGCCGGGCGTGATCAACTTCTGCACCACTGTGCCGTCGATAGGCGCCCGTACGGCGAGCTCCGGGCTGATCGATACCCCCTGCTGCTCTGCGTTGTCTAGTTCTTGCTGGGTAATCGCGAAGATCTTCAGAGCCTGCAAGCTGTTCTGGACGTCGGTGGTCGCGTCATTGTAGTCTGCCTCCGCGCTCTCTACGTCTTTCAGGGCCGCGGCTCCGTGACTCAGCAGTTCTTTCTCGCGATCGAGAGCCTTCCGCGCCAGCTCCTGCTGGTCCCGCGCTTTCTTGTATGTCGCTATCGCGTTTGTAATATCGGGGCTCGCCACATACAGCAGCGGATCCCCTTTCTTCACGTGCGATCCATAGTCGACGACAATGCGAGTGATGGGACCGCTTACTTGTGTAATCGCCTGCGTGGTGTGATCCGCGTCCCAATCGACCGTGCCGGTGGTTTCAACATTGGTCTGCCAGGTGGTGCTCTTCACCGGCCCGATCCGCAGATGGGGAAGCTGATCCGCCGACACGGTAAACAGGCTCGCCTTCACCGATTGGGCTTCGCTCGGGAGATTACTTTCAGGGGCATTCCCGCGTCCGCAACCGAATTCAAAGACGGTCAAAACAAGCGCGACAACGCATCCTGACACGGCGCGGCCGACCTTCGCCCAGCCGTTCATGCCAGTACTGCCGTCTTCGGGTCCAATTGGATTAGCTCGCTCCTGATCATATATCGAAGAGTCTTTGGCGGGTGCAATGCCCAGATATAGCGCAGTCGTTGCAAGACGATTTCCGATAAGTGCCGGTCTATTTCACCAGCAGCACGATCTTACCGATGTGCTTGCCGCTTTCCATCCGCTCGTGCGCGAGCCGCGCATCGGTCAACGCGAATGTCGAATCGATAACTGGCCGGATGGGATCTTTCGCCGGCAACATAGGCCAAACGTCCTGAAGCAGCCGCCGCGCAACCTCACCTTTCTCTTCCGGCGTGCGGACGCGCATAGTCGATCCGAGCACTCTGGCTCGCTTGCCCATCATCTTGGTAATGTCGAGCTTTCCAGTCCGGCCTCCCTGCGTCGCAACGATCGAGAGGCGTCCCTCGAGTGCGAGCACATCGATGTTTCTCTCCAGGTATGAGCCGCCAACCAAGTCCAATACGACATCCACTCCACGCCCTTCCGTGATCCGTTTTACTTCGGCTGCGAAATCCGCATGGTTGTAGTTGATGGCATGCTCCGCTCCTAACCGCAGGCAGGCATCGCACTTTTCCTGAGTACCCGCGGTCGCAATCGGAAGAGCGCCGAATGCGCGGCTGAGCATGAGAGCGGTGCTGCCGATTCCGCTGGTGCCGCCGTGGATCAACACAGTCTCACCGCGTTTCAACCCGGCGCGAGTGATGAGATTGTCGTAAACCGTAAACATGTTCTCAGGAAGTGTAGACGCTTCCGCCGCATTCCAGCGTTCCGGAATTGGCAAAACCTGCACCGCTGGAACCGCACAAAACTCGGCGTATCCTCCGCCCGCGGTAATTGCGCAGACTCCATCGCCCGTTTTCCAGTCGCGAACGCCGGAGCCAACACAATCGATCGTTCCTGCGACCTCCAGGCCCGGAATGTCGGAGGCGCCGGGCGGCGGCGGATACTTTCCTTGCCGCTGCATCACGTCGGGGCGTGCCACACCGGCTGCCTCGACGCGAATCAGCACCTCGTTCTCTTTCGGAACGGGCTTCGGCCGCTCGGCCGCCTTTAGAACGTCAGGAGGACCAAAGGAGGAAATCTCAATGACAAGCATGTTGCTGGACGGCGAGTCGAAAACCTACCCGCAACCAAATTTTACAAACCGCTACAATGTCTCTGACGTCTTCGCACTTAATGAATGCTCGCTTTGGCATTTTTCTGCTTGTCAGTTTCGTCGGCTCCATTTACCCGCAGCAAAGCGCCACCAACCGCAGCAAGCGCCACAACCGCAGCAACCGGCCAGCCAGCAGACGGGGCAACCCGATCAGACGGCACAAGGACAGCAGGTGGTGCAACCCCAGACGAAGAGACCACCTGAAGAGCCTTACATCATCGAAGATGGCGGTTTGTCAATCGAGCCGATCTATTGGTTTAACAGAGCGCAACCCACCTTGAATGGCGGCGCGACCACCACCGGCTTCAGCAATTTGAGCTACCCAGGCCACGCAAATCGCGGTCTCGGAGGAGTGTTGACCATTCCGGCCGGCCGAAGTAATTCCCTCCGATTTTCATACTTTCGGATTCAAGGCAACGCAAACACAACCGAGACGCAGAACGTTACCATCTTCGGCGAGGGTTTCAGCCCGGGAGACTACCTCGCCGCGCGTTACACGCTTCAGAACGCGAAGATCTCATGGGACTATCTTTCCTACACCTGGTACAAGCCATCAGGAAAGATTCGCCTGAAGACCTTGTACGAAGTGCAATACACGAACATCGCGACGACTGCGTTTGCGCCACTTAAGCCGCAAACAACGGATGCCAGCGGAAATATAGATACCAATAGTACAAGCGGATCGAAGAACTTGATTTATCCCTCATTAGGCGTTGAGTTTGAGCAAGCGATCGGCCGGCACTTCCGCTGGGAAGCGAAGGGTTCCGGATTCGGTCTGCCGCATCGCGCCGACATCTGGGACGCGGAAGTTTCAATTGCCATCCGCGTTCGGCAAATCGAGATCCTGGGAGGAGAGAAAGCATTCCATTTCAAGACATCTCCCAAAGGTGATCAGTACTTCGTCGATACGTTATCAGGACCGTACGTGGGCGTGCGATATTACTGGGGGCGGCAGCAGTAACGGGCGCCACATCCTTGCATGACGGCCGTCGATCTCTCCAGCGATGCAGGACTGGTTGCCATGGTCCTGCTGACCGTGAATATCCTGCTCGGGCTCTTTCCTGTCAGCACGCTACAACACGGTTCGGCGCTGGCCTCATCGCCGCATCCCAATCTTCGACATTCACAACTGGACGGCTTATATTGCGATCGGATTGATCTTTCTGCATCCGATACTTCTGTTGTGTTCGAGGACTGCCGGGTTTGGCATTGGCGACATTCTCTTTCCCGTAGCTCGCCTAAACAGACCCTTTACAACTGTCTCGGCGCGGCTACCTTTTATTGCGTGATCTTCGTGGTGGTCACTTCCTACTTCCGCGCCAAACTGGGAAGCCGGCTATGGAAAAAGTTCCACTATGTTGCCTACGCCGCGGCCACCTTCCTGTTCGTGCATGGAATCCTGATCGATCCGAATCTAAAGAACACCCTCCCGATCTGCTGGACGGCGAGAAGGTGCTGGTGGAAGTTTGCGCTTTGTTGATTGTGGTCGCCACGATTTGGCGAATCCGCTATCAACCGAAGAAGCGGGCCATCGCAGCCTCGGTTCGCAAGATCGATTACGAAGTCTCTTCTTGAGTCTTCACGCCGCTGACGGCGCCTGTGCGGGTTTCGGCGATCCTCCCCTGCGCAGCCATTTCCAGATCGAGAAAACGCTGCCGATCAGGCAGAAAAAGATGAAGCCGATCATCGTCCACTTGAACGGCTCCGAGTTTGCGATCCGCAGAATGGATCGACCAAATTTAATTGCCAGAAGGCCCAAGATGAGAAAGCGCGCGGCGCGGCTGATCGCGACTGTCCACAGAAGGCGTTGCCTTGGATAGCCGAGCGC
Source organism: uncultured Acidobacteriaceae bacterium (assembly GCA_963819405.1). Taxonomy (GTDB): domain Bacteria; phylum Acidobacteriota; class Terriglobia; order Bryobacterales; family Bryobacteraceae; genus Bog-105. The sequence continues at coordinate 27,345 of CAWFWH010000001.1, forward strand.
GCTGTTGGTAGCAACCACCATCGTGAATGGGAACGGAGGCGGAGCCAGGCACGCGACCACTAAGGCCGTTCCTCCCTTCTCTCCGATCTTGCGCTTCAAATATTCAAATTGCTTCTGCCCCGCGACTTTCTGCACGGTCGCTTCGCCGCCCTTCCTCACAACCAAATCCAGCAGGAATACCCCCAATGTCGATCCGCAAACTGCCGACAGAACGTATAGAAGATAGCCTTCGTGATGACGCGCGACCAACCCGACGACAAGAAGATCGTTCCCGAATGGCAGGAACAAAAAGGACGAATCCATCGCTCCCATCAGCAAAGGGCCGAAATAGCCCAGATGGAACAAGAATCGAAGAAGATGGTGAAAAAAACTCGACAAACAGTGATTCTACTCGTTTCCTTCAAGTATGCTGTGTCTGTGGCAACCTCCTTCATTTTGCTCTTTTCAATCGTGATGTCGATGGCTCAAACGGCCGCCCAAACTCCTGCTCCGCGCACTCTGCCGCCAAAGGGTATAGCCCATATTCTTGTGGTTTCAGAGACCAAAGGTTACGAGCACGACTCCATTCCGGATGCGATGGCCGCTATCTGGAAGATGGGTCATGACACGAAACTGTGGGAGGCCACCTTGAGGACCGATACGGAGCTGATCACCAAGAAGGATCCGCACGCCCGAAACATGAAGACGCTGAACTATTTCGACGCGCTCGTGTTTGCCAGTACGACGGGAGAATTGGACCTGACCGATGACCAGAAGACCGATATGATGTCGTTTATTAAAAGCGACGGAAAGGGCTTTGTCGGCGTACACGCGGCTCTGGATACCAATTACAACTGGCCTGAATACGGCGAGATGATTGGCGGTTGGTTTCACGAGCATCCATGGGGAACGTTCAATGCGCCCATCATCAACGAAGAGCCAAGCTTCCCAGCGGTTCGCCACTTTCCCAAAGCGTTTAACAAACAGGACGAGATTTATCAAACGAAGAACTGGTCACGCGACAAGGTGAATGTGCTGTTGAGCCTCGATCCGGCGAAGCTCGATTTGAACAATCCTCGCATTCACCGTGAGGATCACGATTTCGCAGTCGCCTGGTCGAAGATGTACGGCAAAGGCCGGGTGTTTTATTCAACGCTCGGGCACACCAAAGAATCCTGGGACGACCCGGATATCCGGAAGATGTATTTCGAGGCGATCAAGTGGGTGCTGGGTATGACCGAAGGCAGCACGGAATCGCACCCGCGGCCCAGCATGTAAATTTAGCCGATCTCGACTAAATCCGGCGCAACGCGTTTCAGCTGTCCGCAAGCCGCGAATATATCCCGGCCTCGCGGCTTCCGAATGAAGCATGGTATTGCGGCACGGATGATTTTTTGAAAGCTCTCGACGCGTTCGGGATCCGGCGTTTCAAACGAAATGCCCGGACCGGGATTCAGCGCAATCAGGTTGACCTTGCAGTTCAATCTCGCAAGCAGGCGCACAACCCGCTTCGCGTCGGCATCGGTATCGTTTACGTCCTTCAGCAGAACGTATTCGAACGTCAGCTTCTCCCACGAGCGAAGCGGATAGGCGCGGCAGGCCTGCATCAAATCCGCAAGATGATATTTGCGGGTGATGGGCATCAGCTCACGCCTTTGTTCTTCGGTCGAGGCGTTCAACGAAATCGCCAGCTTTGGCCGTACGCCGGCATTGCCCATCTCTGCAATTTTCGGGACGATGCCCGCTGTCGACACCGTGATGCGTTTCGGTGACAAGCCGATCCCCGGTGGGGTCAGTAAGGAGCCGCGTCGCCTTTAGCACGTTCTCCAGATTCAGCAGCGGCTCGCCCATGCCCATCATCACCACGTTCATCCGCGAATCCCGGGGCTTCAGGCCGTTCTCGCGGGCGATGTACAGCACCTGCCCAACGATTTCGCCCGCCGTCAGATTGCGCTCCAATCCCATCAACGCCGTCAGACAGAATTTGCAATCCACCGGGCATCCAACCTGACTTGAAATGCAGACCGTATCGCGGCCCTCTTCAGGCATCAGAACAGCTTCCACTGTCCGGTTGTCTTCGAGACGCAGAAGGTAGCGGCGTGTTCCATCGGTCGAATCGAAGCGCCGCTCCGCCGTAGGGAGCCCTAGGCCAGTGTTCGCAAGTAGCTCATTCCGCATGGCTTGCGGCAAATTTGAAATTTGGGACAAATCCGCCACTTGTTTCCTATATAGCGCGTCATATAGTTGTCGGGCGCGGTAAGTAGGTTGCTTTGGACCGAGCAGTTGTTGCAGGTCGCTAAGCTCCATTCCGACTAGCGTTCGGACCTCAAGCGCTTGCAGCATTTGGCTTTAGTGTATCGTCGTACACTCGGAAAGGCGTCAGGACATGGTTCTTGCAACCCCCAACGTCCGCGAGATTGAGCGGGCGACCCTCTCTAACGGGCTCCGTATCGTTACGGAGGCAATGCCATACGTCCGTTCCGTCTCTCTGGGCCTTTGGATCGGAAGTGGTTCACGTAGCGAGCACGGCGCTGAGAACGGTATTTCGCATTTCATCGAGCACATGGTGTTCAAGGGGACCAAGCACCGAACCGCGGAAGACATTGCACGCTCTGTCGATTCCGTGGGAGGCGGTTTGGACGCATTCACCAGCAAGGAGCTGGTGAGTTTCAACACGAAGGTCTTGGATGAACATCTTCCGTTTGCTCTCGATATCTTGGCGGATTTAGTTCTCAATCCCTTGTTCCGCGAGTCCGACATCGAAAAAGAGAAGGGCGTCATTCTCGAAGAGATCAAGATGGAGGCAGACCAGCCTGAGTTCGTCTTGCACGAGACCTTCATCAGTAATTTTTGGAAAGGTCACGGCCTCGGCAAGCCAATCCTAGGGACTAAGGAAACGGTGAAGAAGTTTGCGCAGGACATGCTGCTGGACTATTACCACCGCGTGTACTCGCCCAAAAACATTCTGATCACCGCGGCCGGCAATCTCGATCATGACGATATTGTCGATCTCGTTCGCGAGAAGTTCGCCGGTCTAAACGAACGGGGTACGCGGCCGGCAGATTCTGCTCCTAAATCGCATGCGCCTATCATTTTGAAAAGGAAAGAATCTCTCGAACAGGTGCATATCGCGCTTGGGGTGCCTGCCTATCCGCTGGCGCATCAACTGCGGTTCCCGCTCTACGTGCTCAATACGGTTCTCGGCGGCGGCATGAGTTCGCGGCTGTTTCAAAACATTCGCGAGAAGCAGGGACTCGCGTACTCGGTCTATTCAGAACTGAATCTCTTCAGCGATACCGGGTGCTTCACGGTTTATGCCGGAACTGCGGTGGAAACCGCTAAACAAGTAGTCACCTCGGTGATTCAGGAGTTCCAAGAGATCAAAGGGGACTTCATCGGCGAGGAGGAGCTGCGGCGAGCAAAGGACCACTTAAAGGGTTCGCTGATGCTCAGTCTGGAATCGACCTCCAGCCGCATGTCGAACCTGGCGCGGCAGGAACTCTACTTCGACCATTTCATGTCGCTTGACGAAATGCTCGAAAGCATCGAAGGCGTTACTCGCGATGAAGTGCAGAAGATCGCACAGGAGTTCTTTCGTACCGAAAACGTCGCCCTGGCAATGCTGGGCCGGATCGGCGATATCGAGCTCACGCGCGACGATCTGGTTTGTTAGACGAATCGCCCGGCAGAGTCGAAAGCTTCTCGTCCAAATAGCGCAGAGAGCGCTCGAGCAACTCACGATATTTGGGATTTGTTGCCGACGCCAGATCCTGCAAAACCCTAGTTCGAGAAAGCTCGATACTCTCGCGTTCCCGCTGCCGTTTGACTTGCTCCTGGCTGACCTTGACTGCTTTTAGACGTGAACTTCGTTCTTCAGCGGCTTCGATTTGTGACTCGACAGCCTTGCTTTCCCAGCCGCGTGCCATAGTTCCAGCTTGCCATAAATGAATTCGTGCGTGGTCAGCGCGATTGCCGCGAACCGGTCAGAATCGTCTCGAGATTGTCCAGCTTCGGCTGCTCTCCCATAACAATCAGGAAATCGCCCGCTGAGATCTTTGTCGCTGGCGGCGGATTGAAAATCATCTGCGCATCGGACTTGCGGATGGCAAGCACGATAACGCCCAGGTCGCGGGATGCAGTCATTTCTCCGAGAGTCTTCGAAGCAAATTCTGTATCAGGCGCAACACGCACCTGCTCCAGAGCTACTCTCAGGCCGACGTTGCTGGTCGCAAACTCGAGAAATTCGGTGACGTGCGGCCGCACCAGCGCCTGCGCGAGCCGATGACCAGTAATGGTGTAGGGCGCGAACACTGTGTCGGCGCCGGCGCGCTTCAGCTTCTCACCGGCTTCTTCTTCGGAAGCGCGAGTGACTACGTTTAGTTGCGGGTTCAGAGTCTTGGCGGAAAGGATGATGAAGAGGTTTTCCGCGTCGGAAGGCAGGGCGGCAATCAATCCGCGCGCCCGCAGCACGCCGACCTCACGCAGGCTATCGTCGTGAGTGGCATCCGCCTCCACCGCCAACATTCCGGCTCGCATGGCTCGCTCCACGCGTTCTTCATTGCGATCGACGACCAGAAATGGAACCTTGGCGCGTTGCAATTCGTAAGATGCGTTGCGGCCCACGCGTCCGAAACCACAGACGATAAAGTGATCGTTCAATTGTTTGATCATGCGTTTTTTCCTGCGCTCGCCGTAGCGGTCCTGTAACTCCAATTCGATAATCGTCTGCGTCATGGCCCCGACCGCGAAGAACATGGCGCTTACACCGAAGAGAATTAAGAACGAATTGAAAATTCGTCCAGTATGGCTCAACGGGTGCAGCTCCTGATATCCCACGGTCGTGATCGTGATCAGCGTCATGTAAAAGGCATCGAAGAGCGAGTAGCCCTCGATAAGCCGGAAGCCGACGATGCCGATACAAAAGGTAAAGAGCAGAAGTCCGGCGATGATAATTACACGGCGGACTAGTCGGCGGCCCATGAAGGTATTCAGTATAGACTTTGCTGTTATCCTGAGGAACAAAGAAGCCTAATCCAGCCTTTTAGCCGATGTTGAAGTTCCGCTATACCACCCCGCACGGGATAACTGTCACTCGATCGAGTTCGAAGGTTCCTTACACGCGTGGTTTAGGGCACCTTTTGAAGCAGCTTGATACCAAGCGCGGCGTGTATCTTTCCTCCGGATACGAATATCCCGAGCGGTACGCGCGCTGGGACGTGGCGAGCGTCGCGCCGCCGTTGGAGATTGTCGGGCGAGGACGGATCGTGACGCTGAGGGCTCTGAATGAACGCGGTCAGGTTCTAGTCGGGCTATTAAAGAACGTCCTGGCCCATCATTCCCAATGGGAGTGGAATCTATTTAAGCAACATGTGCTGAACATCGAGCTGAAGCCGCTGGCCGAGAAGTTTCCTGAAGAAGAACGCAGCAAACAGCCGTCGCCGTTTTCCGTTTTGCGGGCGCTGATTCAAGAATTTCGCCATCCTGACGATTCGCGGCTGGCGCTGATTGGCGCGTTCGGCTACGATCTGCTTCTGCAATTCGATCCAATTCGTCTGCGGCTTCCGCGAGAAAACGAGAAGACCTTACATCTCTTTCTTTGTGACGACATTTACTTCATGGATCGCAAGAAAGAGATCATCGAGCGGTTCCAATACGATTTTGCTCAGGACCACCTGGACACCGCAGGGTTTCCTCGCACATCGCAGCGAATCGGAAAAGCCAAACCCGCTGCCAAGCGGGCTGAAATCGTCTCCGACCACACGCCGGAAGAGTACAAAGCAAAGGTAGAGATCGTTCGCGAAGGAATGCGCCAGGGCAACTACTACGAAGTGGTTCTGCGGCAAACGTTCAGCGCTCCATTCGGTGGCAGTCCCTCCGAGCTGTTTCAACGAATCCAGAAATCGAGCCCTAGCCCTTACGAATTTATCCTCCAGATGGGCGATGAACAGCTTGTCGGCGCATCGCCTGAAATGTTCGTGCGCGTAGAGGGCGAGCAGGTGGAAACCTGTCCCATAGCGGGTACGGCGCGGCGTTCGGGCGATCCATTACGCGATGCCGAAAGTATTCGGCAACTGCTCAATTCGACGAAAGAAGAATCGGAGCTGACCATGTGCAGCGACGTCGATCGGAATGATAAGTCGCGGGTTTGCGTTCCCGGATCGGTGCGCGTCATTGGACGGCGGCTGATCGAGTCGTATGCGGGTCTCTTCCATACCGTGGATCACGTGAAAGGGACCTTGATGGATGGCTTCGATTCACTCGACGCTTTCCTCACCCACATGTGGGCAGTTACGATTATTGGCGCTCCGAAGAAGGCTGCGGCGCAAGCGGTCGAGGAGCTCGAAAAAGATGCGCGCGGCTGGTATGGCGGGGCGGTCGGGATGATCAACCTGAACGGCGATATCAATACCGGCATATTAATTCGCACCGTTCATCTAAAAGATGGCGTGGCCCGATATGCAGCAGGCGCAACGCTGCTTTATGATTCCGATCCTGCATCGGAAGACCAGGAATGCCGGCTGAAGGCGACCACCTTTTTCAACGCGCTATACCCGGCGGGCGCGCGCGGAGCGGAAACTGATCGAAGAAGGCGAGTCGGCGATGGTGTGAAACTGGTGCTGGTCGATAACGACGACTGCTTCATCCATACGCTGGCGAATTACGCGCGCCAGACCGGAGCAAGCGTTTCAACCTATCGCTCGAACGTGGCGTTAGAAGTGATTGACGGCGCCAGACCGGATATCGTCTTGATTTCGCCTGGCCCGGCTCGCCCGGCCGACTTCGGTGTCCCGAAACTGATTCAAGAGCTCGCGAAGAGAGGCATTCCGACGTTTGGCGTTTGCCTCGGCTTGCAAGGCATCGTCGAGGCGTTCGGCGGCGAGCTCGAGGTGCTGGATTATCCGATGCACGGAAAAGGCTCGCTTGTCACGCACGATGGCCGAGGTGTCTTTCACAGCCTGCCTTCGCCATTTCGCGTCGGCCGTTATCATTCGCTCTATGCGAATCGGGCCAAGTTTCCGCCGTGCCTAGAGGTGACCGCCGAATCCGAGGACGGCGTGATCATGGGCGTTCGTCATCGCGATCTGCCGATTGAGGCGGTACAGTTCCATCCGGAATCCATCCTGACTCTAGAACGCGATTGCGGGCTTCGTCTCATGGAAAACATGATTGAAACGTACGCCCATGCTGCAACCGCAATCGAGCAATGGTAGTGTTGCTGTAGTCGGCGGGGGGCTCGCGGGTCTTGCAACCGCGCTGGCGATTGGTTCCTCCGATCATCCCGTTACGCTGTATGAGGCACGCCCGTTTCTCGGCGGCCGCGCCACTTCTTACCCGCTGAACGCCGTGGACGAAAACAGCCCAACCATCGATAACTGCCAGCACGTTCTGATGCGCTGCTGCACGAACTTGATCGATTTCTACCGCCGGCTCGGGGTAGAAGAGCGCATCCAATTTTACAAGGAGTTTTATTGGATTGAACCGGGTGGTCGTGTTTCTGTTATGCGGCGAGATTTCTCGTTCGCCCGATTGCGATTTCTGTCGATTGGCGACAAGCTCAGCATCGGACGCGGTCTGCTGGCCATCAAGTACGAATACGGCAAGAGAACGGATCTCGATCGAATCACAATGCTCGACTGGCTGCGCGAAAAGCGGCAGAGCCCGCGCGCCATTGAGCGCTTCTGGCGGCAGGTGCTGGTCAGCGCTGTGAATGAAGACCTGGATCGAATGGCTGCGGCGCACGGCTTGCAAGTGTTTTATCTTGGCTTCCTTTCTCGCGCGAACTCTTATGAGATGGGCGTGCCTGCCGTGCCGCTGGCCCAACTCTATTCCGACGATGCGTGGTCCGGCTATCCGGACGTGAAGATCGTGCATCGCGCGCCGGTCCAGCAGGTTCGGATCGAAAATAACCGCGTGACCGGGATAGTGGTTAATGGCGAGTGCACTAGGGCTGACGCGTACGTTCTTGCACTTCCCTTCGAACGCGTGGCCACAGTGGCGCCCGAGTTGGCTCTGGACTTGTCGGCATTCAGTCATTCGCCGATCACAGGCATCCATCTCTGGTTCGATCGGCCGGTTACGAATCTGCCGCATGCGACGCTGCTCGACCGGACAATCCAGTGGATGTTTAACAAGCGTGAGGGCCGGCATATTCAACTGGTCGTGAGCGCTTCGCGAAGCTTGGTCGAAATGCCTCGCGCGGAGGTGATAGAGCTGGCGCTGAAGGAGCTGAAAGAGTTCTTTCCCGCTGTTGCCGATGCGCAGGTGGAGCGAGCTCACGTCGTGAAAGAAGTGCGGGCGACCTTCTCGGCTGCACCGGGTCTGGAGGGTCGCAGACCCACTAGCACTACATCGATTCCAAATCTATTCCTCGCCGGAGATTGGACTCGCTCCGGCTGGCCGGCCACTATGGAAGGCGCAGTCCGCAGCGGTTATCTGGCCGCTGAAGCGGTTGTCAAGTCATTTGGCGACACGCGGCGGTTCTTAATTCCGGATCTCTAGCGCTGGTTGGCTTTTAGGATCTTCTTCCGCAGCCGGATGGATTTGGGCGCTACTTCAACCAGCTCGTCTTCACGAATGAATTCGATGGCCTGTTCGAGGCTAAGGACTCTTGGAGGCACAAGCCGGATGGCTTCGTCCGATGTCGACGCGCGCATATTGGTGAGCTTCTTCTCCTTCACGATATTGACATCGAGGTCGCTGTCGCGGGAATTCTCGCCCACGATCATGCCCTCATATACCTCTGTTCCAGGAGAAACAAAGATCACGCCGCGCTCCTGAAGATTGAAGATCGCGTAGCTGGTGGCGAGACCGGCGCGATCCGCCACAAGCGAGCCGGTGGGGCGCATCTGGATCTCGCCTTGCCACTCGATGTAGCCGTGAAACAGCGAGTTCATGATAGCTGTTCCCTTGGTATCGGTCAGCATCTCGCTGCGAATGCCAATCAATCCGCGCGATGGGATATGGAACTCGAGGCGCACGCGTCCGGAGCCGTGGTTGACCATCTTCGCCATCTTGCCCTTGCGAGTGCCCATCTTCTCAATGACCACGCCGATGAACTCCTCAGGACAGTCGATCACCAGCAGCTCGACCGGTTCGTGCAAGACACCGTCGATTTTTCGTGTAAGGATCTCGGGCTTTCCGACCTGCAGCTCGTAACTTTCACGACGCATCATCTCGATGAGGATGGCGAGCTGGAGCTCTCCGCGGCCCATCACTTTGAAGGTGTCGGGGCCGCCTGCTTCCTCGACACGGATGGAAACGTTGGTCAGCAGCTCCTTATCGAGCCGATCGCGAAGGTTGCGCGAGGTCACGTACTCGCCTTCGCGACCTGCAAAAGGCGAGTTGTTGATGGTGAACGTCATCGCGATGGTCGGCTCATCGATCTGAACGTTAGGCAGCGGTTTGGGATCTTCCGCGCTGGTTACGGTCTCGCCAATCGTGATGCCTTCCACGCCGGCAATCGCGAGGACGTCGCCGGGTTTGCCGATGGTTTCATCGACACGCTTCAATCCTTCGAAGGAATAGAGCTTGGTGATGCGCGTCTTCTGGAGCGAACCGTCCAGCTTCACAATTCCTACTTCATCTCCATAGTGGAGAGTGCCATTGAATACGCGGCCGATGGCCAGGCGGCCCAAGTAGTCGCTGTAATCCAAGTTCGCGACGAGAAGCTGCAGGATCTCCGCGGGATCGCCTTTCGGCTGCGGGATGTACTTCAGGATGGTCTCGAAAAGCGGCTGTAAAGTCTCGCTTTCATCTTTGGGTTCGAGCTTTGCGATGCCTGCCTTGGCGTTGGTGTAGACGACCGGGAAATCAAGCTGATCTTCGGTAGCGTCAAGGTCGATGAAGAGATCGTAGATTTCGTTCAACACCTCCTGGATGCGCGCGTCGGGCCGATCGATTTTATTGATTACGACCACGGGGGGGAGGTGGGCTTCAAGGGCCTTCATCAGCACGTATCGCGTTTGCGGAAGCGGACCTTCGCTCGCATCGACCAACAGCATCACTCCGTCGACGATCTTTAGCGCTCGCTCTACTTCGCCTCCGAAGTCGCTATGACCGGGCGTATCGACGATATTGATCTTGGTTCCGTGATAGCGAACGCCGGTGTTTTTGGCCAGAATCGTGATGCCGCGCTCACGCTCGAGCTCGTTGGAATCCATCATTCGCTCGACGGTTTCTTCATTCGCGCGGAAGATGCCGCTCTGCCGCAACATGCCGTCGACGAGCGTTGTTTTTCCATGATCGACATGCGCAATGATGGCAATATTGCGGATATCAATGGTTCCATTTACTGACATTCGTAAGCTCCATGGTCGCACTCGTGCGAACCTGTTAGGCGAATGACGACAGACGGGCCGTTACCTACAGTTGTGATTGTGGGCCGGCCGAATGTCGGGAAATCGACCCTGTTCAATGCGATTTTGGGCAATCGGCGGTCGATTGTCGGCGATGAGCCGGGCATCACGCGCGACCGCATCTATGGCGAGGCGGAGTATCGCGGCAAGCGGTTCGGACTTATCGACACGGGCGGCATCATTCCGCATGACGCCGCGTTGATACCGACTGAGATTCTGAAGCAAGCGCATGTAGCGTTGGATCTTGCCTCGCACATTCTGTACGTGATTGACGGACGGACGGAGATCACGTCGGCGGATCGCGATCTTGCGAAGCTGCTGCGGCCGTTGAACAAGCCGCTGACGCTGGTTGTCAACAAGATCGACGTGAAGGCGCGCGAGGACCTGGTCAACGAGTTCTATTCGCTGGGGCTGGGCGACCCTGTTCCCGTTTCGGCGGAGCACAGGCTGGGGTTGGACGAACTGCTGGCTAGCGTGACGGCGCCGTTTCCCAAAGAAGAAATCTCCGCGACGGAAGACGAGGAAGAGAGTAACCAGCGGCGCATCAAAGTGGCGATTATTGGACGGCCGAATGTCGGCAAATCGACGATGCTGAATGCGTTGGTGGGCGCCGAGCGGGCCATTGTTTCTCCGGTTGCCGGAACCACGCGGGACGCTGTCGACGAAACGATAGAAGAGGGCAACACGGCTTACCGCTTCGTCGATACCGCGGGCATCCGGCGCAAAGGGAAGACGACAGAGATGACGGAAAAGATGAGCGTCATTATGGCGCGCCGGAACATTCGCATGGCCAACGTTGTGCTGCTGATTATCGATGCGACGGAAGGCGTGGTCGGTGCGGATGCCACCATTGCGGGTTATGCGCACGAAGAAGGCCGCGCGGTGATTCTGGTGGTTAATAAATGGGACGCGGCGGAGGGCAAGAGCAAACGCACATTCACCGAGACCGTCCGTGACGAACTGAAATTTCTGGATTATGCGCCGGTTATCTTTGCTTCGGCTAAGAACGGCGAGGGCATCCGGCGGATTTTTTCGACGATACGACGATGTTTCGATGCTGCTTCGAAGCGCGTCACAACGGGCCAGCTGAACCGGTTTGTCGAGACGTTGAAGTTTGAAAGCGACATTCGCATTTACTACATCACGCAAGCATCGATACGGCCGCCGACTTTCGTGGTGTTCACGGATAAGGCGGACAAGATGCATTTTTCGATTGAGCGCAACCTGATGAACCGGCTGCGCGAGCAGTTTGGATTTGATGGGACGCCGATCGTGATCAGGACCAAAAGACGGTAACCTGTGAGTATGGCAACGACGGTTCACGTTCCGCTCGAGGAATATCTCAATACCGACTACGAGCCGGATTGCGACTACGTAGACGGCACGATTGAGGAGCGGAATGTGGGGAAAAAGCGGCATAGCAGAACTCAGACGCGTCTTGCGATTTGGCTCTCTTCCAAGGAGCAGCAGCACGGGCACGAAGTTCTGGTGGAGCAGCGGGTAAAGGTGTCCGCTTCTCGAGTAAGAGTTCCTGACATTTGCCTTGTGGATCGATCGGAGGACGAGGTAACCCAAGAGGCCCCGGCGTTATGCATAGAGATTCTCTCGCCCGAAGATCGATGGGGCCGCGTACAGCATAGGGTAGCGGATTATCTCGCGTTTGGCGTACCGATGGTCTGGATCATCGATCCGTATTCACGAGAAGCTTGGATAGCGAGTCCGAAGAGCCCCGGGACGAGTCGCGTAGAAGACGGGAAGCTGCGGTGTACAGATTTGAATCTTGAAGTCGCATTGAGCGACATTCTGCCGGAAGAATAGGCCATCATTCGTGGCGGAGTGCGGTCATGGGATCGATCTTCATCGCCCGATATGAGGGAAGATAGCCGGCTAATAGAGATACGGCAGCGAGCAGTAGCGCGACGCTGAGAATTGTCCAGGGATCGCTGGGCGTGACTTCATAGAGCAGGGTGGAAAGGAATCTCGTCAGCAGCAATCCGGCGGTGACGCCGACCGCGATACCTGCGGCGGTCAATGCGATGCCGCGGCTCAGTACGAGCTTTACGATTTGAATACGCTGCGCGCCAAGCGCGCCACGAATACCGATTTCACGCGTGCGTTGAGTGGCGGAGTATGAGATCACGCCATAAACGCCGAGCGCGGCCAAGCCCG
>CAWFWH010000002.1:0-16269 GCA_963819405.1 uncultured Acidobacteriaceae bacterium
TCGCCGGCGCTGAGCAGTCCGGCGCAGCCTACAGTGATGGATAGCACGAGGCTTTCGGTAATCCATTGCGACCGCGGCTGGCGCCAAGAGCGAGGCGAATGCCTGTTTCGCGATTGCGGCTGAGGGCGCGAGAGAGCAGAAGGTTCGCGATGTTGACGCACGTGATAAGCACAACCGCGCTTCGATGTACTGCGTTCCGATCCACCCTTCCACGATCTCCTGCGGCGGCTCGGCCTCTCATGACGAACCGGTTTTCAGATCTCGTGCGAACTCGCTCAGTTCAGCTGCATTGAGATCCGATACCGCCCAATAAGTCATTTGCCCTTGCGTCCAGTGCACGATATTGAAACCTTTGATACTAAGTGTTTGAGGGCTCAAATCCGACTTGCGCGACGGCCAAAGGAAGACATTGATGGTATGTTGGCGGCGCTTATACACGAGCGCCGCTACCGGGCGATCGTCCAAGTAGTCCAGGCGTCCGCCGATCAGCGGGAACCCTTGAGGAGCAAGGTCTTTGACGACCGGCGCAAAGTCGAGTCTTCCGCTGAACCAGGGTTTCACGGTGTGTTGATCTGACGAAGCTACATCACTCAGGTGATTCGCCATCAGGGAACGGATATGGCTCGAAACCACCTGTTCAGCTAAGAGTTCCGGGGCGGCAGGCCGCCGTAATGTGAATAAGATCGCGCTAGAGACAAGCAAACCTATCAGGGCCGCCGCGATCGCCCAAGGGCGCCAGCCGGAAAACGCACGGCCAGCGGTTCTGGCGGGAATTTGCTTGCCGTAGCCGAGCTGAGCGCGAATCTTTTGCTCTAGTCCCGCCGGAGCGCCGAAACGCGGGATGTGAGCTTGCACTGCGCGATTGAACCGTTCATACTGCTGGCAAAACGCCCGGCAGCTAGCGCATTCGCTCAAGTGACGGTCGAACTGCAAACTAGTTACGAGGTCTAGCTCACCATCCACGTAGCCGTCGAGCAGTTCGCGCACTTCCTCGCAGCTCATGCTCTCATCTCCCCAATCACTTCGTGCAGCTGGATGTAAAGTTCTCGCCGCGCTCGAGAAAGCCGCGACATAACAGTTCCCAAAGGAATGTCGATTATTTGCGCAATTTCCCTATAGGAGAGCCCCTCTAATTCTCGCAGGATGAGTATCTCGCCGTAATCGAGCGATAGCGCTTCGATGCCCTGAAGCACGATCTGCGAATTTAGCTTGCTGATCAATTCTGCCTCAGGATTCAAGCACGACGCCACATTGGCCTGAGAATCATCTTCCAATTGAGTTGCCATCCCGCGCGGTCGATTTTGCCGCAGCCAGGTGTGGCAAGTGTTTCGAACGATGGCCAGAAACCAGGCTCTAGCGTCGCGACCAGGCAGGAATGTGTCAAAGGAGCGCCACGCCCTCAGTGACGCCTCTTGGATCACGTCCTCAGCGTCATGTTGATTACGTGTAAGCCAGCGCGCCAAGTTGTAACCGGAGTTGAGGTAGGGCAGAACGGTCCTTTCGAACAGGTCGTGTTTGCCCTTCTGTACTTCTTTTCCCGTCCGCTTATTCCAGATTTCTTCTGGCATGATCTGTCGGGCCCGCCCAAGAGAGTGATGGCGTAGTCAGTCTCTCAAGATTCAGCGGGTTGCACAACACGGGGAATAAAACAGCCTCGGACGCAGTATTTCGAGATGTGAAACCGCTTTTCATGAGATACCGCTGGTTGTGTACTGCGGGTTTCGTAAGTTTACTCGCCCTGTGTTCGTTGGCAGTTCATCCATTTGGCTCGGTGAAACGATCTGACCGGCAGGCAGTCCCGGCCAGCGATCTCCGCATTTCGCCGCAAATCGCTGCTGTGCTGAAACGGTCCTGCATGGATTGCCACTCGAACCAAACCGTGTGGCCCTGGTACAGCTATGTGGCCCCTATGTCCTGGCTGGTCGAAAGGGATGTGCGCAGGGGACGTGATCGCATGAATCTGTCGGACTGGCATCAGTACACCTTCAAGCAGCAGGAGCAGCTCTTAGCAGACATCGCGTCCGCGGTCAAGAACCGGGAGATGCCATTGCCGCAATACGCGTTGGTTCATCGCGATGCAAAGTTATCAGATGCCGACACGGACCTTGTGTACGGCTGGGCACGCGTCGAGCGGCGAAGGCTGAAAGCTAGTGTTCCAGTTGTTTCCACGAGCGCCGGTCAGCGGGCTGCTAGTCAATAAGGTCGAAGAAAATTGCCGCAGCGGGAATATTTTGCTGCGCGGATCAGTACTGCTAATTGAAGGCACGTGAGACACGCTCAATTGGAAAAGGAAAGAGGATATGGCTCATCGAATTAAAGACAACGCGAACAAAGATGGAGTAGATCGCCGCGGATTTTTACAGTGTATGGCTTGGGCCGGCACGGGCATGATTTGGACCGTAAGCGGAGGAGTACTCAGTTCAAAAGCTTTCGGCCAAATGGCACATCACCAGATGAGCGGAGACGCAGGCTTCAGCTTCGTTCAGATCAGCGATAGCCACATCGGTTTCAACAAAGCAGCGAACACTGACGTCACCGCGACCTTACAAGAAGCGATCGGCAAGATCAACGGGCTTGAGCGCACGCCGGCCTTTCTGATTCATACAGGCGATTTGAGCCATCTCTCAAAACCGACCGAATTCGACACGCTCGACCAGGCGTTGAAGTCAGCCAAATCCGGGCAAACGTTCTTTGTGCCCGGCGAACACGACATGTTGACCGATAACGGCCAGCAGTATCTGGAGCGCTACGGCAAAGGCACGAAAGGTGCAGGATGGTTCAGCTTCGATCACAAGGGAGTACATTTCATCGGCCTGGTGAACGTGGTCGACCTAAAAGCTGGCGGCCTCGGAACGCTTGGCGCGCAACAACTGACTTGGCTTCAAAAGGATCTCACGGGACTCTCCAGCAGCACTCCGGTCGTCGTGTTCGCGCACATTCCGTTGTGGACCGTGTATCCCGAATGGGGATGGGGCACAGACGATGGAATGACAGCTTTGTCGTACATGAAGCGGTTTGGCTCCGTAACGGTTTTGAACGGACACATTCACCAGACCATGCAGAAGATAGAAGGCAACGTTTTCTACCACACTGCAATGTCGACTGCGTTTCCCCAACCCAAGCCGGGAACAGCACCTTCGCCAGGTCCGATGAAGGTCCCGGCGGAACAGTTGCACGACGTACTAGGTATCACGCATGTGAATTACGTAGCCGGTAATCACACGCTGGCGGTGGTCGATTCCACGCTGGCGATGACGTCCGCATCACGAGCAAGTCTTGAAAAGGCTGCCAATACGACCGAAGTCAAGATCGACAACTTTTCTTTCACGCCTAAGGCTATGACCGTAAAAGTCGGAAGCGTTGTTACATGGACGAATCGAGACGACATCCCGCACAACGTCGTGAGCACAGAAAAGAAGTTTTCTTCTCCTGTCCTCGATACCGACCAAGCGTTCTCGTTCAAATTTCAGGAACCGGGCTCTTATCCGTACTTCTGCAAAATTCATCCCATGATGACGGGAACAATTGTGGTCGAGAAAGATGCTTCGGGAATCGCATAAGAGAGCCGGGTTCCCGGCCGCAAACACCGCGGCTACTCATAACGCAACGAAACCGCTGGATCGATCTTCGCCGCCCGATAAGATGGCCGCCAACAGGCGATCAGCGCTGCCAGCGCGAGAATCGCGACCGCGACACTCAGTGACACGGGATCAGTAGGCGAGATTTCGAACAGCAGACCGCGCGCAAGACGTGTGAGCGCAAAGGAGCCGGCCAACCCAGCAGCCGCGCCCGCGGCAGTCCAAGCTGCGGCGTGCTTCAGAATCAGAAACACGACATCGCGCGGAGTTGCGCCGATTGCGACCCGAACTCCGATCTCGCGGGTTTGCTGTCCCACTAGGAAAGCCATCACGCCATATAAGCCAATCGCGGCCAGGACCACACCGAAAGACTGCAAACAGGCTCACCAGCACAGTCAGAAATCGCGGTCTTTCGCTCTGCTCATGCAGACGATCCTGCATCGTCTCGATGCTTACCGGCAGGCCAGGATCTACCTCTGCGACTTCGGCGCGAATCCAGGATGCCAGCGCCGCAGGTGAGAGCGAACTGCGGAACAGTGCTACCCCTCGGTAGCCGAGCACCATGTCCCGTTGGTCTGGCACGAGCTTTCGAGGGCGGTAGTATTCCGGATCCGCCGCATTGCTCAGACCATTGTTCTTCACATCGGCGGCAATACCCACGATGGTCAGCGGAGAACTTCCCGCGCCGAGAAGTCGCTGCCCCAACGGATTCGTGTTCCCAAACATTCGTCGCGCGAGTTTTGCGCTAAGAATAATCGAGTTTTGCGAGGGCGTGCGGTCCTCTTCATTGAATGCGCGCCCGGCCAAAATGCGAATCTGAAGCACGCGGAAATAATCCGGCGTGACCTGCCGGAACGCCACCATGCCGCCTTCGCTTGGCAGCGGCGGCTGGCCGATGATCGCCATATTCGAAAACGGGCGTGAATGCACCCATCCGCCCGGCGGTATCGAGTCGCTTAGAGCGAATGCCGTCACGCCAGGAATTTGCTTCAGCTTGGCTTCGAGCTGATTGTAGATTCCCGTCAGCTTTTCAGCCGTCCCATAGCGATGATGATTGAGTTCAAACGCTGCGGTTACGGTATGAGAAGGCTCCAGGCCCACAGATTGCTGCTCGAGCTTCCAGAGACTTCGAACAAACAGCGACGCACCAGTCAGCAGGATAAGAGATATCGCGATCTGACCAGCGATAAGCAGATGGCGGAGAAGGCCTCGACCCGGCCCGACTGCATGCCATCCCGTGAGCGCTTCGGGTTTTGGACGTTCGAGCGCCGGGATCAGCCCGAAGAACACCGCCGAGACAACACAAGTGGCGAGAGCAAAGAGCAATACGCGAGTGTCGAGAGTAGTTTGATTCAGGCTCAAAACGCCCTCGGCCCCCACAGCAACCAGCGCGCGCAGAAGTATCCAGGCAAATGCGCCTCCAGCAAGACCTCCGCACAATGCCAGTAGCAGGCTCTCCGTCAGCGCTTGCCGAACCAGCCGCGCGCGCCGTGCCCCAAGAGCCGCCCGCATAGCCCGTTCGCGTTGCCGTCCTGCCGCGCGAGCTAAGAGCAGATTCGCTACGTTTGCGCACGCAATCAGCAGAAGCGCAACTACTGCTCCGAATAACATCCATGAAGCCAGGCGCACGTCATAGAACTGCCGGTCCCGCAAGGAGCGCACCATGAGATGAACCTCTTTGCGTAAAGACGTAGGTACCGTTGCCTGCGTGGCTCGGAAGAAGGGCTGCAGTTCCTCGCGCGCTTGTTGAAGCGACACGCCATCTCTCAACCTTGCAAAGGTACGCAAGAATCGGCCCGTGCCTCCACGCCGCTGCTGCGTTTCATCCAGTTGTTGCGGCAGAAGGACGTCCGCCGCGCCTAGCGTAGGCAGCTCGAAGGTCTTCGGGAGCACGCCGATGATTCTTGTTGGTTGATCGTCCAGGATTACAGTTTTCTCGAGCATCGCCGGATTCGCGCCAAAGCGGGATTTCCATAAGCCATAGGAGATCAGCGCAACACGCGGCGCATTCGGGACATCGTCACGGCGTGTGAAATCGCGGCCGAGCATGGGCGCCACGCCAAGCGTCGATAGAAAATTAGCCTCAACCGGAGTACATCTGACCCGGACAGGCTGACGATCACCCAAGTCCGAGTCAAGCCAGGGCGAGAGCGAAGTGACAGCTTGGAACGGCGGTAGCCGGTGGCGCCAATCCACGTAGCCGCTGCCGAGCATGAACTCGTTGTCGTCTATCGGCCCCGTGATGCCAAAGGAGACCAGGCGATCCGCTTTGGGATAGGGAAGACTGCGGAACAATAGCCGGTCGACGACGCTGAACACCGCCGTAGTTGCGCCAATGCCGATCGCCAGCGTCAGTACAGCAATCGCCGTGAACAGTGGAAATTGCCGAAAACCTCGGAGCGCGAAATGGATGTCCTGCAGAACTGTTTCGATCCAACTACGAAAACCGGTGGAATTCATTCTTCCATTAGGGTAGCATTCTACATAGGCGATTTTCTTAGGCGCTCACGCAATTGCGCCGTGTGCATGCGATGGCATTTGAGGCAAAGCGTGCGCATGTTGGAGACGTCGCATTCTCCGCCGCCCTCGATCACCGGCACAATATGATCGGCATCCCAGAGGCTTTTGCGCCCTCTAAGTCCCCACTCTGCCGCAGCGCGCATTCGAGCGGCGCCGCGCAGCCGCTTAATATGGTTCATTTGAGCGACGCAATCCACGCCACAGAGCGCGCATTTACCGCGATCCCGCTCGAAAACTCTGTCGCGAAGATGACCTGGGTCGCTCCGCAGCTTCCATTCTTCGACGCACCACTCCGAACAAAAAGTAAGCCGTCCGGGCGGCACTTCCAGATTGCACCATCGGCAGAGACAGCGGCCATTGGGCCCTTTGGCGAGCGTGTCACGTTCCGCTCGACCGCCCGGCATCGCGCGCTGCCTGCTCATGGAAACAGGATACAGGTGAAATGTTTAGACGCTTTCGGGTTATGTCCGCGGACGGCTTCGGAAGATGAGTACCGCGGCGGCATTGCTGATTAAAACGGTACCGCCGATTTTGGCCGCGTAGCTTACACGGCTGGATACGTCGATGATGGGATACACAGCGATAAGCACCGCAATGAGACTTGAAAAAAAGCCCGCGGCAGATACGAATTTCAGCCAAGCGGGCAAGTCTTGCCGCAACTTTCTGGCCCCGAGCAGCGGTAGAGCAAACAACGCCACATAAGCAATTCCGTAGTGAGCTGTCGACGCATTCTGCAACAGTTGCATGGCTTCCTGTTCGTGTACGCCAAGCATGCTCAGTACCACCAGGACCATGGCCAGCGAGCTCACAAACAGAATGGAGTTTACCGGAGTCTTCCAGCGCGGGTGAAGAGCCGTGAACCAGCTCGGCAAAAGGTGATCCCATCCAGCGGTCATGGGAAGCCGCGTCAACCCCGTGAAAATCAGACTGGCGGCGGCTATCGCACGGCCCAGCAGCAGGAAAATTGCAAAGGGCGCGATCAATGCGCCGAATCCCGTACTCCCGAAAGCCATGCGAAAGGTCTGGGGAATGGGTCCGATCAGGTTGATAGGACGGTCCCCGACGAACGCCAGCACCGAGCTGGTTCCGAAGATGAACATGAGCGCGATAACGGGCGCCGAAATCACGACCGATTGACCGATTGTGCGAGCCGCGCTCCGGCACTCTCCCGCCATGATCGCGACGTATTCGAATCCACTTAACGCTCCTATCGTCATCTGGCCAAACACCGCCAGACTGAACCAACTGGCCTCGGGCATCTTCCATGGAATCGCGGTGTAAGCCAAATGTTCGCCTCTGATCACGGGCCATAAAGGAAGAAGCAAAAGGATCGCGTACGCCAGCAGGATCATCGCGCTGCCCGCGTTGTGCAGCCATTTGCCGACGCCCAGGCCTCGGATGGCCACAAGCGAGATTGCGGCGACAACCAGCGCGATCAGCGCTGAAGTTGCTATTCTGCTCGCCGGCAGCCACTCGGCACGGGCGCCCACGATATACGAGAGGTCTGTCGGAATCACAAATAGAATCGATGCGACACAGACAATCGCATAAGCCCACAAATTCCAGGCGATCAGGAAACCGAAGAATTCACCGAAGCCGATTTTCGCCCACTGATAGAGACCGCCTTCGAGCGGCATCTCGCGATTGAGATAGATAACGACCGCGGCTAACGGCAGATAGTAGAGCAGCATGGCCGCGAGCCAAAACGCAACGTGCGCTTTGCCCAATTTCGCCGCAACTCCCACCCAAGCGGAGCCCACGACGCAAAGTATCTGAGCAAGCACAAGATCGCGCAGCCCCAGCGTTCTGAGCAATCCGTGACTAGCTGCCGGGTCAGATCGCGTCGAAACTTTGGCCGCACTCGCCAAGATCAGAACATGATGTCACAGATGCGATGGCTGACGTGGGGGCAAGGTTTTGACCGCCCCTTAAACGGCGATTTTCTGATCCGCCATGCGCAGCGGGCTCTCATGTCCGCGCGCCGTCACCCGCTCAACCGCGACGATTCGCCCATCCACTACCAGCAAAGCTTCGTCGAAATTGTTCACAGTCGGGCAGACGTGTCTCGGAATCAAATAAAGTTGATCGCCAATCGCAGGCAGGTCGTTACTCGCCGCACCCTCGATAGGCAGATGTTCCTCGCTCGGTTTCAACGGCCGCAAACCGGGATGCCCAATGACCGAACATGTCGGCACACCGGCATCTGCTGAAACGCTCTTATGACCCGCATCGCAAGTGACGTACTCGGCCGTCGGGTGACTCACCACCGTTGAAAGAACCACAGCGGCTGGCACGTAGCTGTATTCGGAAAGTTGCTCGAGGCTGGTCGTATCGTTATAAACCACAGTCCCGGGCGAGATGCGCTGCACGAAAGAGGCATTGCGAAAACCGGGATAAGATACGGCGAAAGGCGCCGCGGGCGTTCCCGAAGTAATCACTTCACCCACCTTCACGTTTGCAGCCTCGAGCGCCTGCACAATCTGCAGCAGCCGATCATACCCTTCGTGCGCGCGAGCCTCGCGCTCAGACGGCGGAACTCCGGACATATGACCGTCGTAATAGTGAACACCGCGGAACTGGCTGCCAACTTCGCGCGCGAGCTTCACGATATCGCCACTCCGATCCTGGCTGATTCCCGTACGGTTCATGCCTGGATTAATATCGATGAAAATTCCGATATCCGTTCCGCGCCAAACGGCAGCTTGCTCACCAGTTTCGATTAAGACCGAGACGCGCGTCCGCGAAAAATGTTCGGCGATCTCGCGTGTGCGCCGCGCGTTCGCGCCCATTACCGAATACGCAAGCAATACGTCCGCAGCGCCCGCCTCGCATGCCGTAAGCAGCTCGAGCGTTGTGGAACATTTGAAGTGCCGAATCCCATGATCGATTAGTCGCCGCAGAATGGCGCCAACTTTCGCGGTCTTGATGTGAGGACGCCAGCGCTCCGGATCGTTTCCCACCATCGCCAGCGTGGTCTCGATGTTGGCATCTACCAGATCCGGGTAGATCAGCAATGCGGGAGTGATAATGCGATCCGCATTCTGAACCGCATACGCATCGAGCTGAAGTTCCATCACGCCTATTCCGGCTTTCGCTTGCGCGGGCGGCGCGATTGGCTCGTCCCGGCGGGACGCTTGCGCGGTGCAGCCTTCTTCGGCTTGGCCGGCGGCGGATTCGGCTCGAAGATAGTTGGCTGGCCTTCGACAATCGGCTGCGGCTCGTCTTCCTCTTCCATCACTGCCTCTGGCGTGGGTTCCGGCAACGCAGGAGGATAGAACTCGGCGCCTAAATGTACGATGAGTCCCCGCTCTTCATCCGGCTCGGTGCGAACGACAGTCTTGTCTTGCGCGTAATTCAGGAACTCGGAGAATCGTTGAAAACCGAATCGCGCAAGGTTGAAATCGGGGTGCTCGCTCTGCATCCACTGTTCCAACTCTTCCGTGCTCGCGCCACTCTCCTCGAGTTCCATGCGATGCGTTTCCAGCACGTCGCGCAAAGGTGGCAACGCCTCCTCGGGCCTCGGAGCCGCCTTTTCTGGCGTATGACCTCCTCTGCGCTCGATGACGTAACGCCCACCTGACCCGCTAACGTTTATGAACTCCGCCTTCTTCAGCTTTTCGACGAAATCAGAGAAGCTGCCCGCGCCATACGCTCGCTCACTGAAGGCGGGATCGAGTTGAAGCATGGTGCTCTTCAGTAGCCCCAGCTGCGGTTGCACGGCCCGGCGCTCCAGCACTTGCAACGCGCGCTCGACAAGCGGCATTGCTTGCGAAAGCTCTAACGGAGCAGGCCGCTGACCACGCTCCCGCTTGTCCTTGCGTTCGGGACGCTCGCCTCGGTCGCCACGCTCACCGCGCTCCCGCCGGTCGGGCATTGGCTGCGGAATAATACGATCGCCATCTTCGAGCAGCGACTCGTAACTCACAAATTCGTGGCAGTTCTGTTGAAGAATCGTGCTGGTGAACGCTTTCCCGCCAACCACGAATACCGTCTTCCCGTACTCCTTTAGTTTGTTGACCAGCGGAATAAAATCACTGTCGCCGCTGACGATAGCGAACGCGTTCACGTGCGCGTGGGTGAATGCCATTTCCAGCGCATCCAGCGCCAAATTGATGTCGGCCCCGTTCTTGTCGCCACGCGGCGAAGGAATGCGCTGCACCATCTGCACCGCATTTTCAGCCATTTGTCGAGTCGCTCCTTCTTGGCGGCCCCAATTCGCGTACGCGAACTTTGCGACGATGTCGCCGCGCTCTTTTAACGCGCTCAGCGCCACCGCTACGTCGAATTCACGCCGAAGCGTCGATTTCACGCCAATTTCGATATTGTCGTAATCGACGAACACGGCGATGTTCAGTCTGTCTTGCATTAATTTCCTTTTTCTGTCCGGTGCTCCGTTCTGAAACGAATCGAAGGCGACACGGATCATGTCCTTGCCGAGACTATGCTCAAGCTACCTGTTTCACTGAATCGCGAATGAAATGAATGATCTTTTCAAGCGAGGCGCCTGGCTGAAACACTTCAGCGACGCCGAGCTTCTTAAGTTCCACCGCATCTTCGTCGGGAATGATTCCACCAACCACGACCAGAACATCGGTCATTTCCTTTTCGCGCAGCAGCTCCATAATGCGCGGCACAATAGCATTGTGCGCGCCCGACAGAATGGATAAACCAATCACTTGGACATCCTCCTGCAGAGCTGCGTTTACGATCATTTCCGGGGTTTGCCGGAGACCCGTGTAGATCACTTCCATACCGCCGTCGCGCAAAGCGCGTGCTATCACCTTCGCGCCGCGGTCGTGTCCATCGAGGCCAGGCTTGGCCACGAGTACACGTATTGGAATACTCATACCTACACTGTCCAGATTATAGAACGTATCGGCAAATTCAGCTTCTCATCCCCGAACTTACGTCTACACTCAATAGGAGCAACGACATGAGCGAGCAAACATTTAACGAGCCGCGAATAGCTCTCAATCGCATCTACACCCGCACCGGCGACGCTGGGCAGACTCATTTGGCGGGCGGCCAGCGCGTTTCAAAAGACGATCTGCGCATCGATTGCTACGGCACCGTAGACGAGTTGAACGCCTTTGTCGGAGCGGCGCGCGCGACAGCGCAAGATCTCTCCCGCACTGTAGAACGCCTTCGCGAGCTCGCCGCTACTTTGAAGCGCGTCCAGCATGAGCTGTTTAATCTCGGCTCCATTCTGGCGACGTTGCCGCAGGATGTTCATCCGAAACAGGCTCGCGTCACTATTGCCGATGTCGAGCAATTGGAACGCGACATCGATCGGAGCAACGCAGAATTGCAGCCTCTTCGCTCCTTCGTGCTGCCGGGCGGAACGCGGCTCGATGCAGAGCTGCACATCTGCCGAACAGTCTGTCGAAGAGCGGAGCGCTTGCTGGTCGGTTTGGCCAGAGACCAGACCGTGCCCGATGAGGCTTTGCAATATTTGAATCGTCTTAGCGATGCCTTCTTCGTTTGGAGCCGCTGGGTGAACCACGTGACCGGCGCTCCGGAGACGCTGTGGGAGCCCAACGCGGCCGCAAGCGGGAGCGAAGATCGCTGAAGCGCCGCTTCCGATGGATTCACAACAAAAGGGTATTGCCGGATCCGGCGATCATTGGGCGGCCCTGACGGCCAGCTTTCTCGGCTGGACCCTGGACGCTTTCGATTTCTTCCTGGTTGCCTTTTGCCTTACCGCCATAGGTAAGGACTTTCATCAGTCGGACACGGCGGTCGCGCTATCCATCACGCTCACGCTCGCATTTCGGCCCGTAGGCGCATTCATCTTCGGCTTGATCGCGGATCGCTACGGACGCCGATTGCCGCTGATGATCGATCTCATCTTCTACTCCGTCATCGAAGTCGCAACAGGCTTTTCGCCGAATTTCACAACCTTCCTGATTTTGCGCGCTCTATTCGGAATCGGTATGGGAGGCGAGTGGGGCGTCGGCGCTTCCCTCGCCATGGAAAAAGTTCCAGCGAAATGGCGCGGCCTCTTGTCCGGCTTCCTGCAACAGGGATACGCTCTCGGCAATCTGTTAGCCGCTCTTTGCTATCTGTTCCTGTTCGATAAATGGGGCTGGCGTCCATTGTTCTTTCTCGGCGGATTGCCTGCGTTACTCGCCTTATTCGTCCGTTTTCGCGTGAAAGAATCGGAGGTTTGGGAGAAATCGAAACAGGAAAGCTGGAGCCAGCTTGGCGGCAGCATCGTAAAACATTGGAGATTATTTCTGTATCTCGTGCTGCTCATGACCGGCATGAACCTTGCCTCGCACGGCACTCAAGATATGTATCCGACATTTCTGCAGCGCTTCTGGAAATTCGGCACAGTCGAGCGCTCCGTCATATCCGCCATCTCCATGGTCGGCGCGCTTACTGGCGGCGTTGCGGTCGGCTTGCTTTCCGATCGCATCGGAAGAAGGCGAGCGATCGTGCTCTCGTTGTTAGCAGGAATTTTATTGACCCCGCTATGGGCATATGCCCCAAGAGTCGGCCTGCTTGTCACGGGCGCATTTCTAATGCAATTCTGCGTGCAAGGCGCCTGGGGCGTTATTCCCGCTCATTTGAGCGAGCTTTCGCCCAATAATATACGAGGATTTATGCCTGGATTTGCGTATCAATGCGGTGTCCTGCTGGCCGGTTCGGTGGGCGCGCTCGAAGCGACATTTGCGGAACACATGAGCTACGCGACTGCCATGGCGGTGACCGCCGCAACGGTTTTCGCCCTCACCGCCATCATTGCCGGATTAGGGCGCGAGAAAAAAGGAATCGAGTTCGCGATCCGCAACGACTAGGGATGGGCGCGTTTGTCCCAAGCTGTCTTTTGGCGCGTGGACAAACCTGCGTGCCTGCCTCGAACCAGAGAAACGCCCGCAACACTAGGAGAACCCTGAGTTCTCAGGTCACCCCAATGATAGACTGTAATCCTCCTTACTGCTGTATTGGTTTAGAGGGAAAGTGATAATACTTGTTCACTCCGAACGGCCTCCCGCCGATACGCGTCGCGTCCGCAATTTCTTCGATCCTCGGCTCCCGTGAGCGGGTCGGAGGATGAGCGTTCATCTCGTTAATCCGAGTGACATCTCGTTTGGTACCGCGGTGATCACACCCCGCTGGCTGTACGTTTTAGCAGCGGCCACGCCTAGCTCTTTCGGCACTCCTCAAATCTGCGATGAGACCCTGGAACAACTCGATCCGCTGAGTGTTCAGGCCGGCGACGTAGTAGGCATCGGTATTCACACGGGCAATGCTTTGCGCGGTTACCAGATCGGCAGAATGGTGCGAGAGCGCGGCGCCTGGGTCATCTTCGGTGGAATCCACGCCACGCTATATCCCGACGAAGCTCTCAGCCTGGGCAGTGCCCACTCGGTCGTGAAAGGCGACGGCGATGTGATCTGGGCGCAAGCATTGAGCGATTGCATCGCGGGCGCGCCTCTCGCCATGTACGAAGGCGGAAGAATCGAACCCGACCAATTCCTGCCTGCCCGTTGGGACCTGCTGCCAAAGGACAGCTATATGTGGGCTTCGGTCCAGACCGTTCGCGGATGCGCAAAGCATTGCTCGTTTTGTTCGGTGTGGCGAACGGATGGTCAACGCCCCAGGCAACGCGCTTCTGAGCGTGTCGTGCAGGAAGTTGTAGAACTGCGCCGCAAAGGCTTTCGCTTTATTGCTCTGGCCGACGATAACTTCTACCCCGTAACTTTGACCGACCTGAAATTGGCCGAGCGGCAAAAGAACCAGCCACGGCTCAACGAATTGCATTCGATTCGAGACGAACGGTTCGAGCTGATGGCGCGCTTAGCTGAGCTTCCGGCCGACATGGTTTTCTACACGCAAATCACCATGGAGGCAGCCGAAGATCCGGAATTTCTGGAAGCGATGCGCAAGGCTCGAATCAAAGGCGCATTGGTGGGCGTGGAGGCCGTCACCGCGGAAGGTCTCAAAGCTGTGTACAAGGATTTTAATTGCTCCGGCGAAAATCTGGTTCGGCGGCTTCAAACTTTTCGGGAACACGGCGTTCATGTCCTGGGCTCATTCATCTTCGGATTGCCCACGGACCGCCCGAACACATTCGAGGCCACGGCCACGCTCGCTCAAGAGGCCGGTATCACGTTTGCGCAGTTTGTCATGCTTACGCCGTTTCCGGGAACGGTAGATTTCGAGCGATGGGAAAAAGCGCCCGAGAACCAAAGCGCCACGGTCAACGGTATTCCTTTGACGCGATATTGGCTGATTCCCGCCGCGCTCCGGCCCAAGATGTTCACGCCGCATCCCTCCATGAGTTCGGAAGAGATTCGTGAGCGGACACAAGGCGTTTGGAATAGCTTTTACAGCTTGGATTCCATCTGGAAACGATCTCGCTGCGTGACGTCCATACGTGCGCGTTTGGCCTTCCTGTTCGTCTCCAAACTCTATCGGCAGATGTATGCCAGCACTGGAATCGCGACCGACAGCGCGCGTCAAAGCCGGGCACGTTTCTGGGCGCGTTTGTTGGCGAAACCATGCCGCCGGCTCTTTCAAGCGAAACCGATGCCCACTCTCGAACTTCCGGAATCGGGTCAGCGATCCCACCGCCTTAGAACCAGCGAGAGCGCATTATTTAACGTCCTGGAGTAAGTCGCTAGTGAGCAGTTACTTAGTACAGGACTGCAAGTTATCTGTGCTTTGCGTCGGCTCGGCGAAAAGCACCTCTCGAGTCGTCACCGTATCGGGGGATTCCCATCCAAAGCGTCCCTCGACAGGTAGCCGAAATTCACCGGGTTATGGAGTTCTACTACGAAGACATGCCAATCGCAATCGCCACACGTGTGCCAATATCTGGTGATTCCCTGCCTTGCCGCTCGGCGCCCCCTCCCCCCAAATCCAATCTTCGGACGTTATCATGACACGTCCTGAGCACCTGTACGGGATGCATGCTCGGACTTATGTCGTTCGACCGGGATGGAACTATTCCCGCCTTGCCGGACCAATCACTGCGGAACTGGGTCCTTTACGATCGCAGGGCTGATGGCGGAACCTGCGCGTGCGGCGATCCTGGTTGCGCTGGTCGGCGGCCGCGCCCTTCCGGCCGGAGAACTGGCCTTCATCGGCAACGTCTCGCCGCAAACAGCCAGCTTCCATCTCCGCAAACTGTTGGCTGCCAATCCAATTAGGGAAAGACAAGGCAACCATAGCTACTGCTAATGAGTGCGGGCGATCTCGAATCTTGCGGCTATCATCCCTTTCAGCAAGGTCGATCTCCGCACAAACATTGGCGGCTGCAATGAGCTTTTCGATCAACTCCTCAGAAGACCAAGGCACAGTGACGCTCCAAGGACCCCTCATCTGCATTCTCTCACAGACTCGCGAGCTTATTCAAGATGAGGTCGTACTTGGCCAGATAAGGGAACGGCGGAGGGCTGAGCGGCGCATCCAGATTGTGACCGATCTCATCGGCATGATCGGCAGGCCATGTTTGAGGATCGAATGAACCCCAGCGCGCCGAAGACACGGGGACCATGCCGTCATTGGCTTCGCCTGTCTTGGTCACGATGTACGCGTGAGACAGAACAAAAAAGGCGGACGTCTCAGGAACGCTCGATCTGCCGCTCCCAGCCACTGAAAAGTAAGCCACATTCGGATTGTTGACGTACTTCTCAAACTTGCGACAGGAATCGGATGTAAGGTCGCTTAACGCGCCGAGCGAAATCCCAATGCTGTTGAAAGCAGATTTTATGCGGTCGCCGATCGCGCCGACGAGAGGAAGCGCCGATAGAGCCGCGGGGCTGTCCAGAAGATCGGCAATTGGCGCTCCTTGATGCGGAGTCGAAATGGTCGTCAACGACCGGATCGGCGCCTTCAGGCCATTCGGATTGTTAGGCGACAGAATATAGCGGCTATCCAGCCCACCCAAACTGTGGGCGATGATGTGCGTTTTTTCCTTTTGATCTAGCGTGCCATCGCCGTAAGCGCCAGCGATTCTATCTCGGAGTTGGTTGCCTCGGATCTCGACACCGCCTGTCGGGTCTAGCTGAGGTACAAGAACTCGCAGCCCTTTTTCCCGGAAGTGCTCTGCGACGCCTTGGAAATATTCGATGCCGAACTTCGCCGTGGATCCGAGAATGCCATGAACCAAGACAATGTTCATAGTGGCTGGTCATCATATCACCAATGGCTTGCGGCAGAC
>CAWFWH010000003.1:0-381624 GCA_963819405.1 uncultured Acidobacteriaceae bacterium
ACAACCGGTTCATTTTGCCCGCGAGCTCAGCGAGCGAAGCTCCATCGGCGCCCGCAAGACTCCGTAAGGACGCCTGAACCACTGACATGATGAGCGCAGCCGCAATTCCCTTCCCCGCGACATCCGCGAGAGCTATTCGGATCTGGCGATTTCCAAGATCCAGAAAGTCGTAATAGTCGCCACCGATACCGCGCGCCGGCATGCAGACGCCCGCCAGTTGAATACTCGAAGTCTCCGGCCAAGCTTCGGGGAAAAGGCGTTTCTGAACTTCAGCCGTTAGCAAACAGTTCGCGGCGCAAGCCTTCCTGTTCGACGATTCGATCCGTAAGGCGGCCATTCTCCAGCAGAAGCGCATCTGCCGGAAGGAACCATTCCTGTGTCTCGCCCTCTGTCGCGCTGGTTGTCAGCCGGTATGGTTGATCGGACGACTGGCGCGTAAACAGGTAAACCGCGGAAGCCTTCACTTCATCGCGCAGTGTCGTTAAGGCGGCCTTTATCGCTTCCGCAAAGGATTCGGCGTGCCGGCGCATCGGCAATGCTGGCGAGAATGTCATTGCGCGCAGTGGGCGCCTCGCGCTCATGCAGAACCAAATCGGAAATGCGCTCCGTGAGTACCCGATAGTTGAAGCGCACGCGGTTCCAATTCGAGTGAACGTCGCTGTGAATCGCGACCATAGGCGATAAAGTTGTCGCGCGCCAAGCGGGGAACCAGCAGGCTAGCAGCGTGAATGCCCCGATCAACAACGCTGAAAGCAAGAATGGAGGCACGCTAGGAACACTCACAGGAAGCACCGTGGTGGCGAGCAGGTGAAGCGAAGCCAGCACCATGATCAACCCGATGCCGATTCCGGCCACCGCCATTTTCAAGCCACCGCCGAGAACAAGCTTGAGCAAATCGCGAGGCGTTGCTCCGACGGCCATTCGTGTCCCGAGTTCAGTGATCCGCTGCCGCACGGCGTAAAGCGACCACGCCATAAACACCGACAATCGCCAGTAACAAGGCTGCCGTGGCGAAGGAAGTCACCATCAGCGACTGCAGGCGTTGGCGTGAGATCGATCGGTCGATAATCTGGCTCATCGTCCGGACGTCGAATATCGATTGCTCCTGATCCACGCTTTCAACCGCCTGGCGAAGTTCGCGCGTCAGCGTCGTTGTGTCGAGAGGCGACCGTACGGCCCAGGCCATGCTCTGTGGCGTGACTTCGCGGTAAGAAAGATAAAACTCCGGCCGTGGTGGATGCGCCAGACCCTGATTTTGCACGCCTCCGACGACCCCAATCACCTGAAAGCGTTTGCCCTCCCAAGAGATATGCGAACGAATGAGCCGATTGGGTTGCTGTGTCCCCAATACAGTTTTGCCAGCGACTCATTAATGAGCATCGGCATCAGATCCGCTTCCTTGTCGCTCTGATTGAAGAATCGCCCGGCGAGCAGCGGCACTTTCATCGTTTGAAAATACTCTGGACTGATGAATCGCTGCTCGATGGATTCACTATGCCCCACTTCTTGCTTTGGCTGGCCCTCTACCTGGAAGGTCGTATTGTTGCCCCAGCCAGTACCGGCATTAAATCGATGAATCCGGCGTTTCGACACCACGCACGTTGCGGATAGCGTCGATCAAACGTGTCTCGTAAGTGATTTGCGCTTCGCTGGTTTGTACTTGGTCACGGGAGCATAGACACTCATGACCAGGAGATGGTTCGGATCGAAACCAGGATGAACGCGGTGAAGATGGGTTAACTGCTCGACAATGAGTCCCCCAACAGCTAATAGGCCAAACGCCAGCGCAACCTCCGCGACAACGAACACACGAAGCAGGCCACGGCTGCGCGTGCCTGCCGACGCGCGCGAACCCTCTGTCAGGGCTTGGTTGGGCGCAATTCGGCGAGCCTGCCAAAGCGGAGAAATACTGAAGAAAATGCCGCATGCAACCGCCAGCGCGAGCGCAAACATGCGCCGAAGAGCATCACATAGCGCTCGGGATCGTTGTAGGCCAACTGCTTCAGCAGTACCGCGTGAACGACAGAATAAATGGCTGTCGTAGATCCGATGCCGATAGCCAGCGCCGCAATCGCGAGCAGACCCACGCCGCGGGCGCTTTTCCACGATCGCCAGGCGTGAAGTAATGATGAAAGCATCCTGCGCTGTCATCATACAAACCCCGGCGCTGCCATCTGTTCGTTTAGTTGATCGCGGAATCCGTCAGCAGCGGAGTCCGGCACAGCGTAATCGTATCCGTCCGAACCTTGTCCCACTCCTGAATGGCAAGGCCGTGCGATTCAAAGAAGGCGCGGATTTTTGTGGAATTCCAGCCGAATATATCCTCCATGATCGGCACAAGAACACTGGTTGCGTCCTCACTGAGGACCGTGCGTCTTGCGATCGGCGCAAGATACTTGTTTTCAGAAACAGCGATCGTGAGTCCGTCCAAGCGATTCACATGAAGCATCACGTGAATATCGGAGCTTCCATCGCCGACGTAGACTAAACTGTCGTGCCCGATAGGCATTTGCGCTCTCAGTTGGTCGAGAACCGCAACTTTTCCATAGCCTGCCGGAAGCCGAATGATCGACTCAATCTCACCGGATTCGGGATGATATCGAAACCGTGTTCCATGAATGTGGTCTGCCGGAACAATGCCTTCGAGTGCCGATTGAATGACCTCTTCGGGAGCCGCCGAAACGACATGGAACGAGAACTCGTGGCCTTCCAGATCTCGAAGAAGATCTGATAACAGAGGGATATTTTCCTTCAGCCGGATCTGTTTCCCCACATCGGTAAGGTGCTGCTTACGCACTTGCCGGAATTCCGGATCGTGCAGGAGCAGGTAAGAAAGCTCCCCTCCCTGCTGCACCAGATGTATGTCCGAAAGGCCCGCAACACGCTTTGTGAAGTCACTCATCCCGAGTAATTTGCTCAGAACCAAGCCGGAATCGTTGAAGCTCAACGTCTGGTCGAAATCACTGACGAAAAGATACTGTTTCACTGAGGCGGTCATTTTCACTTCCTCGCCTATTAGATGTAGCCAGAGCAGCGCAAGTTTGCCGATGGTCGATAAACCTGTTATATCTGGTTCCTAAAGGGCGGCACGGTTGAAGCACAAGCCGAAGTATCAACAGCTATTCGAGTCCTTGTTAAACGACATTGCTTCAGGACGGTTTCAGCCAGGCCAAAAGCTGCCGAGCGAAGCAGCGCTCGTAAGAAAATCGGGCGCGTCGCGAATCACCGTCGGTCGTGCCATTCGGGAGTTGCAGCAACGCGGCTTTGTCGACCGCATCGCCGGATCCGGCACATACGTTCATGTTCAACACAGAGACAGTCAGCGGCCTCTTGTGTTTGGCCTTCTCATTCCGGATTTAGGAGAGACCGAGATATTCGAGCCAATTTGCCAAGGAATTGCCAATGCGCAGGAGGCGAGTCAGCATGCTCTGCTGTGGGGCCACACCGATATCGCATGCCAATAAGAAGGAACAGGCGTGGCAGTTGTGCCAGCAATACATCTCCAGAAAAGTATCGGGCGTCTTCTTCGCGCCATTGGAATTTGAAAATGAAGCGGAGAAGGCAAACCAGCGAATTCTATCCGCCCTGAGGCAAGCCGGAATTCCGGTGGTCTTGCTGGATCGGCGGCCCTCAATTACTCCGGAGCGGCATCGGCCCGATCTGGTGGGCATCAATAATCGACAGGCAGGGTACGCGGCCACGGAACACCTTATTAAATTGGGCTGCAAACGTATCGGATTCTTGGGCTATCACGGAGCGGCGTCGACCATTGCAGATCGCATAGCCGGTTACAACGATGCGCTCTCGTCCCATGGCTTGCGAACCGCGAGGAGCTCTCTTATAGAAATTGACCAGGGCAAGGACCATAACTGGACGTTGCCCGGCAAGCCAGAGACGAAGGCGCTCGAAGCATTCGTGTGCGTAAACGATCGTGTCGCAGGGCAGCTCATGCACGTCTTCCTGGCGCGGCACATTCGTATTCCCGAAGATATTCGTCTGGTTGGAATTGACGACGTGGCGTATGCGAGTTTACTGCCGGTTCCTTTGACAACTGTTCGCCAACCCACTCGCGAGATTGGTGAAGCGGCCCTGCGCACGATGCTCGATCGCATCGAACTGCCTAAAATGCCTGCACGTGAGATCCTGCTCGATGGCGAGCTGATCGTTCGCAAGTCCTGTGGCACTCGCGGCTAGAATTACCTGGCGTTATCTGGCCAGCGACCGCGTTCCTCGCATCACACGTTCGAAGTTGACGACTGATTTCGGCCCTTGATTTTCGCCCCGCGAACATTTCCAAAAATTCCTCAAAGCTGCGAACACCCTCTGAAGATTGTTAGACAAGGATCTTTCCATACTGACTTGGATCTCCTGTGTTTCAGATGCAGACATATATGACAGGTTGCTTGGCGCAATTGATTAGCTGTTATATCAGGTCATAAAAATCCTTAAGACGTCAAACGCGCCTCGCAAGACTGTTCGCGTTCCGTGGGATAGAATCGTGGAAATGCTTATGGTCCACGGTGCTGCTCGCGCGGCGATGCTGCTGTTGAGCCTTTCACTTCTCACTGCCAGCGCTCAGGAGACGAGCTACAAGCCCGCACTCTGGTCCGGCATGCGCTATCGCATGATTGGGCCTGAGCGCGGTGGGCGCGTCACGGCCGTAACCGGCGTCCCCTCGCAGCCCTACACCTTCTATATGGGCTCTACGGGAGGCGGCGTTTGGAAGACTACCGACGCGGGGCACACGTGGCTGAACGTTTCGGACGGGTTCTTCTCCGTCGGGTCAATGGGCGCAATCGATGTCTCGCTGTCCGATCCAAACATCGTCTACGCGGGCACGGGATCATCCAAAATTCGCAGCAACGTATCCATCGGACGCGGGATTTATAAGTCTTCCGACGCAGGGAAGACCTGGAGCTTTATCGGCCTTCGCGATGTGGGCCAGATCGCCACTGTACGTATCCATCCAACCAATCCGGACCTCGTCTTTGTCGCTGCGCAGGGGAATCCATTCGTTCCTAACAAGGAGCGTGGCGTCTATCGCAGCACCGACGGCGGCAAGACCTGGAAGAATGTGCTCTTCGTTTCCGAGTTGGCCGGCGCGGCGGACCTCGAGTTGCAGCCCGGCAACCCGAACGTCATCTTTGCGTGTATGTGGCACGCGCAACGCAAGCCCTGGACCATCATCAGCGGTGCCCAAGAGGGCGGCATTTACAAGAGCACCGATGGCGGCGATAACTGGACGAAGCTTGCCGGCGGCTTGCCCAATCAGTTGTTCGGCCGCAGCAACGTTGCTATATCCGCAGCAAATCCGAATCGCATCTATGCGCTCATCGAGGCGAAGCCGGGCTCCGGCCTTTATCGTTCGGAAGACGGCGGTTCCACATGGACCCTCATCAATGCTTCCAATTCGCTGATTACGCGGCCGTTCTACTACACCACTCTAGGTGTCGATCCAAACAACCCGGATGTCGTGTGGGTCGGCGACGAAGGCTGGTACAAGAGTACGGACGGTGGCAAGACGTTCCGTTCATCGCCTGTGCCGCATGGCGATAATCACGACGTTTGGATCAATCCGAAGAATTCGGAATACATGATCCAGAGCAATGACGGTGGAGCGAACGTGTCGCTCGATGGCGGCCGAACCTGGAGCACGCAACTGAATCAGCCCACGGCTGAGATGTATCAGGTGGCTGTCGACAATCAGTATCCCTATCGCGTCTACGGCGCGCAGCAGGACGATAATGCGCTGATCGTGCCAAGCCTCCCACTCGGCAATGGTGAAAATTTTCGAAGTGGACCCGGATGTGAAACAGGGCCCATCATGCCCGATAATTCAAACCCTGAGATCGTGTACGGCGGCTGCAAGGGCCAGTTCAGCAGGCTGAACATCAACACCACCGATGAAGAGCGGTATTGGGTGGGCGCGGAGTCGCTCTATGGCAATGCCGGAAGCGATTTGATGTACCGTTTCCAACGTGTTTCTCCGATGGAAGTTTCGCCCCGCGGTGCGCACACGGTGTATTACGGCTCTCAATATCTTCATCGCAGCCGCGATGGCGGCGTCACGTGGGAACGTATCAGTCCGGATCTGACGGCGCATCCGCTGGGGACGCAAGGCGC
The DNA here is from genome assembly GCA_963819405.1 of uncultured Acidobacteriaceae bacterium. GTDB lineage: Bacteria > Acidobacteriota > Terriglobia > Bryobacterales > Bryobacteraceae > Bog-105. The sequence goes on from CAWFWH010000003.1 coordinate 6,124, forward strand.
AAGCGGCGAGCCTATTACGCGCGACGCTACGGGCGAAGAAATTTACAGCACGCTTTACGCAATTCGCGAGTCGCCAGTACAACCCGGTCTCATCTGGACCGGATCGAATGATGGTCTCGTCTACGTGACACGCGACGATGGCAAGACCTGGAGCAACGTTACGCCCAAGGGACTGGAGCCCGGCGGACGCGTTCAAAACATCGAGCCTGATCCGCATCGCGCGGGTACAGCCTACGTGGCCATTTATCGATATCTTCTGGGCGATTTCGCGCCTTACATCTACCGCACCGACGATTTTGGAAAGACGTGGGCGCGTCTCACCGACGGCTCCAACGGGATCGCCGCGGACGAGCCGACGCGAGTGGTCCGGGAAGATCCGGACCGACAGGGCTTGCTCTACGCAGGGACCGAGTTCGGGATCTACATCTCGTTCGACAATGGCACGCGCTGGCAGCCGTTCCAGTTGAATCTCCCCGTCACACCGGTGACGGACATCAAGATCACGCACAAAGACCTCGTACTCTCGACGCAGGGCCGCTCGTTCTGGATTCTGGATGATCTGACGCCCTTGCATCAAATAAGCGAGAAGGTCATGTCCGCCGATGCATTTTTGTTCGAGCCCAAGGAAGCCGTTCGCACTCCGGGGCGGGGCGGATTCGGGCGCGGCGGCGGAGGTCCTCAATATCCAACGCCAGGCGCGATGATCGATTACTATCTCGCCAACAATTCGTCAGGCGACATTACTCTGGATGTGCTCGATGCGTCGGGAAAGGTGGTTCGCACATTCTCGAGCGCAGGTTCTGCTGCCGCGGAGCGCGGTCCGTCCGCCGAGGCACCGCCTAGCGAAGAAGGCGAAGAGGGAGCATTCCGTCCGCGTGGTGGGCCCACCCGTCTGGATAAGGGCGCCGGTATGCACCGCTTCACATGGGATCTCCGCTACGCCGGACCATGGCAGAGCAACGCGCGCCCCGAAGGTCCAAACGGTCCCGTGGCAGTACCGGGCAAGTACTCGGTGCGGCTCACTGCTGGGGCCTGGACTTCTACTCAGCCTCTCACCTTGATCGAGGATCCGCGCGTCACTCAGGACGGTGTGACCACTGCCGATCTGCGCGAGCAGTTTGATCACAACATGCGCGTTCGTGAATTGGTAAGCGACGTGAACAAGACCGTCGCGCGGGTGCGGGCAGCGCAGGCGAGTATGCACGGCGCCTCAGCCGATGCCGATAAGCTGGCGAAGCTTAATGAATTCGCGTCTCACCTCATCACGCCCTCTATCCGTTACAGCAAGCCTGAGCTGCAGACGCAAATCACGTATCTCTACAGCATGACCACCAGCACCGATCAGAAGATCGGGCGCGATGCCATCGAAAGATATGCCGTGCTCCGCAAGGAGCTCGATCAACGCATGGCTGAGCTGGATGGGATCCTGGGCCCCGGGAAATAATCGCTCGCCTCGTGCGAAATCCGAATCTGCAACCCCTCGAAGCGGAGCCGGAGCGTAAGCGACGAGAGCCTCCTTACCGCTCAACGGCTAAGCGTCGCATCCGGTCTCGCCGAGCCGACCGCGAGCGCCCGCTGCACGGTGCTGTGCTTCCGGCTATACCCGAAATAAATGATCAGTCCCAGGATCAGCCAACTGCCGAAGCCGATCCAGGCCGGCGCATCAAGCGAAAGCATAAGTGCCAAAGCCACAACCATGCCGCCAATAGGTACCAGGGGAACCCAGGGCGTCCGGAAGGGTCGCGGCACATGAGGCTGCTTCACACGCATAATCCATACGCCAAGGCAGACAATGGTAAACGCCAGTAAAGTGCCGAGGCTGACAAGTTCCCCAAGGAATGCGATCGGGAAAAAAGCCGCGAGGAACGCGACAAAAATTCCCACCACGATCGAAGTTATGTAAGGCGTGCGGAAACGTGGGTGAATCTTGCCCGCCCATTTCCATAACAATCTGTCGTGGGACATGGTGTAAAGCACGCGCGATTGTCCCAACAGCATCACCAGCATCACCGAGGCCAGCCCGGCGATCGCGCCAAGATCGATTAAAAGGATGCCCCAGCGCACGCCGATCTCCGCCGCGCCATCGGCAACCGGAGCCGCAACATTCAGCGTCGTGTAAGACTTCAGGCCGGTCAACAACCCAGCGACGATGATGTAAAGGACCGTGCAGATTATTAACGATCCCAGAATCCCAAACGGCATGTCCTTCTGCGGGTTCCTGGCCTCCTGTGCCGCTGTGGACACCGCGTCAAATCCGATATAGGCGAAGAAAACCACTCCGGCGCCGCGCATGATGCCCGACCAGCCGAACTGGCCAAAATGGCCCAGGTTTTTCGGTATGAAGGGGTGCCAATTGGCAACCATGTGTGACCAATGGCCGAAGGCGAATGCGATGGCCAGGCCAATAAAGATCAACACGACAGAAACTTTAATCATCACCGCGGTGCTATTGAAATTGGCCGACTCGCGCACGCCGATGACCAGAACCACGGTAATTACCACGATGGCCAGCAAAGCGAAAATGTCCACTCGAGCTGCAAGCGTGTGGCCGAATAGCGAGAACGAAATCGACGGTGTGGGATTGAAGGGAACCTTCGCGCCGAAAAAACCCACGAGACTGCTGACGTAACCGCTCCAGCCGACCGCGACGGTCGCCGCGCCGAACGCATATTCGAGCACCAGCGCCCATCCGATGATCCAGGCCACAATCTCGCCCATCGTCGCGTAGCCATAGGTGTAGGCGCTGCCCGCGATCGGAATCATCGACGCAAACTCCGCGTAACACAGGCCGGCGAAAATGCATCCGATACCGGCGATGACGAACGAAAGCACAATTGCCGGCCCTGCGAACTGGGCTGCCGCGGTGCCCGTCAGAACGAAAATGCCCGCTCCGATAATCGCGCCAATACCAAGGGTGATCAAATTCACCGGGCCGAGCGCGCGCTTCAGCGAATGCTCGCTCGTCTCGGCGGCCTCCGCCATAATCGTGCTAATTGGCTTCGTTGCTAAAAGCCTGCTGGCCATGCATTCCCTCCCCAATTCGATTGTGGGTCCATCGTTCTCCTGACGCCGCCGCCGAATCGTGCTGGGTAACAACCGCCGCGTCAGACGGCTCTCCGCCGTCAGCAGCCAGTATAGCGGGCATATTTCACCAACCGCCGTCCGGTGTTTCACCAGCCGCTGTTGACTGCCGCCCCAACCCCGGCGCGAAAGAAAGCCCTTGTACGCCGGCCTCGATAACAGTCTAAAATGCAACAAATATGTTAGCGTAACGCGCGTCCATGAATCGCACTTGAAGAAAGCCGCGATCGGTGCGGCACGCCGTTCGTACGCGTCGTGACACCTCTGCTCATCGAGATCGAAGTAGAAGCCGATCCGTGAGCGCTGCCTGGTCAGCCGCCCGAGCGCTTGCGCCGGATCAGCCACAACACGGCCAATGCCGTCGTCGCCAGCATCGCGGTCGAGGGCTCCGGAATCGGCTCGAGGAAGGCGCGAATCGCACCACCTGGAAACGTCGCCGTGTGGATGTTCAGATAAGCCATGTTATTTTCCAGACCAGCGGCCAGGGCCGCCTCGGCATCCGGCAACGGTTCCTCCACTCCGAGGTGACGAATGCAGGGTTGAAACTGGATGCCAACGTTAAATCCAATGTGTTCATGTAGGATCCGGACGTCACACCCAGCGGAAAGCCTAGGAAGGTCGGGGTGGTTGTCGCAACTCCGGCATTTCCGGGTGGCAACACACAGCAATGGATGTGCGAAGCCGTAGTACCGGATTCGAGGCCGGAAAAGACGACATCCACGAAGAGCAGGTGTGTCGCTGGGTCGTAAGATACAACTGCGCTGCCCGTTCCCGGTGAGCTAGTCGCTGGATTTTCATTGGCGCCGGAAAGCAGGCCAGCGAATGTAATGGGGGCGGCACAACTTACGCCGGCCACCGCCAAAAGGAAACCTGAAATACAGAGCAATCGTTTCATGCGTACCCTCCATGAGTATGAGCAACGAGCCGATGATGCTTCATGGATGCGGGTTCGGAGAGTTGGTTACGCCTGTGTCTAATACTTGGGTACTGATGTCGACTGTCAGGTCAGGTAGACTTAGCTTGACTGCTCTCACGCGCATTTTCCGAAATCTCCCGCGAGTTTTCCTTCGCTAGCCGATCTCTCTATAAAAGCCCCTTCTTCGCGCTTACGGCCATTCTTTCGCTTGGCCTCGGTATCGGTGCTAACAGCGCAGTCTTCAGCTTGCTCGACACCCTCGTGCTGCGCCCGCTGCCCGTCCGCAATCCCGCAGCAACTCGTCCACATCGGTTCACTTGAAAATAACGGCATGGTCCTGTCGCTCCCCGGCCCGCTGCTGAACCAATTGCGTAAGGAGCCGCTGCTCCAAGGCGTCTGCGGCTTCCTCGCGGGCGATGTCTCGCTGGAAACCGAACTATGGTTCTCTGGTCGTCGCGAACCATTTGCTGACCGGAGACTGCTATCAAACGCTCGGCGTCCGCCCCGCGCTTGGACGCTTGTTCACCGCTGCCGACGACACGCCGGACGGAGAAAAAGTAGCCGTGCTCGGCTATCGGTTCTGGACGGACCACTTCGGCGGAAATCCCGCGGTACTCGGCCACTCCATCCGCATTGCAGGAGTTCCATTCCGTATCATCGGCGTTACGGAGCCCCGCTTCCAAGGTCTGCTCCTCGGCTATCCGCCCAGCGTTTCTGCCCCTATCTCGCAACGCACCAGCAGCAGTCTCCAGGATCCATCCGGCCGCTTTTATTGGGCTGAAACCATCGCTCGTTTGCGGCCCGGTGCAACGCCGCGCGAACTCGAAGCTCGTCTCAAAACCGAATGGCGCCGGCTTCTGGATGCTTCCTTCCCGCCCGGCTTCCACGGAAAGAACCGCGAAGAACTGATCGGCATGCCGCCGGTCGTCATTCCGGCCGCAAACGGCTTCGACTATTACTATCGCGATCACTTCAAGACCCCTCTGCTCTGCCTGCTCGCCATCAGCGGCCTGGTTCTCCTGGTCGGGTGCTTGAATCTCGGCAATCTGTTGCTGGCGCGTGGTCTGGAACATCGCCGTGAAACGGCCATCCGTCTCGCCGTGGGCGCGTCACGTCTCGACATCGTGCGCGGGTTTCTCGTGGAAAGCAGCCTTCTGATTGGCGTGGGATCGATCGTCGCTCTCGGCTTCGCGTACATCGGCACGCGGCTGCTGCTCCTCGCCTTTCTCAACGCGTACGGCCGCAACGATCTCTCCTTCACCATCGAGATGGATTGGCGCGTTCTCCTGTTTAGCGGGCTCGCCGCCCTACTCGCGATAGTGGTATTCGGCATTCTTCCGGCATGGCAGACCAGCAGCGTGGATGCCGCCGCAGCCCTGAAGAGCAGCGGGCAATCCACCATCGGCCTTCGCGCTCGCAGCCGTCGTTTCCTGATCTCCGCACAGGTAGCCATGACGCTCATCATCCTGATGAGCACTGCTGTCTTCACTCGCTCGCTCGACGAACTGCGCCGCAACGCACTGCATTTCAACCCTGGAATTGTACTGGACGCGCAGCTCATGCCGGCTGTGCTCTCGCCCCACCAGGCTCCCTTGGACCCGAACGGCGCCATTCACTATCTGCGCGATTTTCTCAATCAGGTGCGCAGCTTCCCGGGTGTCGAGGAAGTCAGCCTCTCCAGCTTTGCTCCCCTGGTGAGCGTTTCTTATAAAGAGGACATCCGGCGCCTGAATCCTCTCAGCCAAGCCATACTGCAAGCTCCCGCCGAGTTCGTCACTGAAGGCTTTCTGCATCTCATGCGCATACCCTTGCTCCAGGGCCGCGACTTTGAGTTGACTGAAACACCCGGCTCACCTCGCACCGTCATTCTCAGCCAGTCCGTAGCCCGCCGTCTGTTTCCACGCAATGACGCGCTTGGGCAGCACATTCAATTTGGAACCGAGCCGGAGACGCGGGACCTGCAAGTCATCGGCGTCGCCTCTGATTCCTCGCTCGAAGATCCTCACGACCGCGGCAGCGGATTCATCCTGCTCAACATCTGGCAGCTTCCGCGCATGGCAGATTGGGGCAATCTGCAGGTTCGTTTCTCCGGACCCGAAGCGCCACTCGCTTCCGCCCTGCGCAATGAGATTCACAGGGCCGGACGCCAGCAGATATTTGCCCTACGAACCATGTCCGAGGTTCGCGACATGTCGCTCTTGCAAGAGCGCATGTTATCGATGGTCGGGGCCGTATACGCGGTTCTGGCGCTCGTCCTCGCAGCCGTCGGTCTGTTCGGTCTCCTGGCGTTCTTCGTCTCTACACGCCGCGCCGAGATCGCCGTTCGCATTGCTTTGGGCGCCCGCCGGAGCGATGTGACGCGGCTTGTTGTCCGCGAAGCTCTGCTTCTAATCGGTGCTGGCATTTTATTGGCGTGCCGCTTGCGTTCGGCGGCATTCATGTCATTTCAAATTCGCTGTACGGCATCCCGCCGCTCCCCATGACCCAACTCGGTATATCGATGACCGTGCTGCTTGCCGTCGGAGCCCTCGCCGCCTTCATTCCGGTCCACCGTGCCGGCTCAATAGATCCCAATCGCGTGCTGCGGCACGAATAGTCCGCAACATCGCCCTGGCCGGGATGTGGAAGCGCAGCACCATTTCCACCCTCACTTTGTGATCGCGAAAATAACGCTCGATCTACGCGTGAATCGGCAGATCGTCATCGAAGCCGATGAACGTTTCTCCTTCCAGCGCGAAAGCAGGAACCGCTTCCTCTTTTCGCCAGACGATGGGTTGGCGCACGCTAAGAGTCGCCGACTGCGCGCCCAAGTGGATTGAGAATGCCAGCGGGTTTTTCGCGACCAGTGGGCTGACGCCGATGGCGTTCACGCCACACTCCGGATGGATAACTACCTGTCTGCGCGTTAATCAGGCGCTAGTCTGGGGCGTACTGCCGGGCGAAAAACGTCAGGCCATTCCCACGTCCTATCAATGCGGCTTGAATGTCTTCCCGGTCTCAAGCAGCGTCTTTAGGCGGGAGAGGATACGTGGCCATCCATCGGCGCAGGCAGCGTAAGTGGTGTCATCCTCGGCCCAATCGTCATGCGTCACCGTTACTTTGGTGGCTTCGGTCTCGGGCACCAGTTCGATAGTTGCGCGTGACGCCTTATCATTTTGGCCCATTGCGAAGGTGTACTGAAAGACTTTCGGCGGATCAAACCGCAGGACCTTCCCATGGACGTAGGTCATGGGCTTGCTGTCGGGTCCCGCGCCCACCCATGCGACCAAGCCACCAGGCTTAAAGTCCGCTTGAAGCTCAGCGCCTGAGAAGATGATGCGGTTCGACTCGCGCGACACAAAGCCTTCCCACACCTTCTCCGGGATGGCAGCAATGTAGAAGATATATTTCAGTGGTGCTTGCTGGGCCATGATTGCGCTGACTCTCCTCCGCCATCTTATATCCACAGGCAAAAACCCAACAAGACCCTGGTGCCATCGGTTCTGCCTGAATGCTCGGATTACCTGAAATTTTAGAGCTTTTTGTCCGGTTGGCGCGTCATCCTTGCGCTATCCGGAAACTTCGCCGAACCGTCAGGTAACCCTTGGGCGACTCGACAGGATTTGGGAACAATCAAGGCAGCGCTGGCGTCGCAAGGTCAACGGGATCTAATGTTTCGGCCCAGAATTTCGACCATGATTGTGTTGTTGGCTTCTATTTCCATGACCGGATGCGTCCGGCGGAGCGGTCGCAACTCGGACTGCAAATGGCCCGAAGATCCTGATGCGAAGACGCTCGCCCCCAACCAGCGCGGCTATGCACGTCACCTTCGCGACGACGTGGAATTCGCCGAAGAACTGGCTGTCGAGTACATGGATGCCCACCATGGCCCGCGATCTGGAGAATTCAGGTCACAAAAGGCAGCAAGTCAAGCTCTGAACACGTGCTTGGGTGCGCTCATCGAGCAGATCGCCAAGTCACATAACGTTCCGCCGAGAGAGGTGGTCAAGTTCTTCGGTCGCCGCAGCCTTGCAATCGATGTCGCGGCGACCCTGCCATTTGTTCTGCTTTATTGTGTTTTGGCGGGAATGCTGATCGGCAAGCTCCGCCGCCGTTATCCGCCAGAGGATGGTTGGACCGTAGCACTCGTCATGATCATTCTCTCTTCTTTAGCTTTCGGGGTAGGTGGAATGATGCTAGGGGAACAGTGGTCAACACTCGTGGAAAACATCCGTATCGGCACCGGACATCTGAGTTATCGTGTGGACCGTCTACCGTGGGTGCGACACCAAATCGGGTTCTTTGTTCTCTACGTTGTACTGTTCTGGGGCGTTGCCATCCTCCGGTTTCGCGCGCGACAGCAGCGCCCATGCGAGGCCAGTTCGCTCTGAAGCCAAAGGGTGTTTCTGGTTGTTTCTACCGTCCTCCAGCGTCTTGGTTAGATCTTCGAGAACCTGCTCAGCTTGTCCCGCTTTCCTCTTCCCGCAGCAGAGCCAATAACCCACTTGCCACTTCATTGAAAATCTTGCGGCGCCGATGAACAATTCTCACTGGTCGATACAGCTCCGGTGGATCGAGCCGTAGCGCGATCATCCGGCCCTGCTCGACATCCTCGTGCATCACGCGCTTGGGCATGATGCTGATGCCCGCTCCATGCGCCACGGCCTCTTTGATCATCTCGAGATTGTCGAAGCGCAGCCCCATTTCCACCCTCACTTTGTGATCGCGAAAATAATGCTCGATCTGCGCCTGAATCGGCAGATCGTCATCGAAACCGATGAACGTTTCTCCTTCCAGCGCGGAAGCACTTATTGCTTCTCTTTGCGCTAGCGCGTGAGCGGGCCCAACTGCGACCACCATCTCCTCTTCTCGCCAGGGCAGTGCCACGACTTCCCGCGAGGATTCCGCGTAACTCATCAGGCCCAAATCGGCCTCACCCTCGACCACTGCTTCCCACACGCGCTCGGGCCGCAGATACGATACGTGCAATTCGGCGTCCGGGAATCGCTCGGCAAAGCGCGCCTCGATCTCCGACATTTCGGACAGACCGACCGAATAGATTGCTGCCAGCCGCACGCTTCCGCTCGCTTGCTTCTTCAACCTGTTCAACGATGCTTCCAGCTCTTCATGTCTGCGCAGCGCGTCCCGGCAATAATCGACGTAAAGCTTGCCCGCTTCGGTGATCGCGAGGGGGCGGCGGCTGCGATCAAAAAGTGGAACTCCTAGCTCGCGTTCCAGCTCGTGGATTGCCTGGCTCACCGCCGATTGACTGAGCTCGTTCAGCTTTGCGGCCTTGCTAAAACTATGATAATGAGCTACATCGCGCATTAGACGGAGATTCGCAATGGTCACCGCTACCTAGCCTATCATAAGGAGATCTAATTTAGCAACAGCACAAATTTAGCTTGACTGATAGTAGATCCACCGCTATAGTGGGATCTCTCCCCCTTTGTGTGCAGGAGATGGAAGTGTACCCCGTCGATAGGTTCAAGCAATTACCGGCGCCACAAGGTTTGTATAACCCTACCTACGAGCACGATGCCTGCGGGATCGGCTTCGTGGTCAACGTGAACGGCGAGCCCTCGCACGAAATTGTGCTGAAGGGTCTCGAGATTCTGGTCAACCTGCAACATCGCGGCGCGTGCGGCTGCGATTCGGAAACCGGTGATGGCGCTGGCATTCTCATCCAGATTCCTCATCACCTCTTCACTAGCGAAACCTCCAAGTTAGGCTTCGAACTTCCTGCACCCGGCGAATACGGAATCGCGATGTGCTTTCTACCAGTCGAGCGGCAGCAGCGGCTTGCCTGCGAAGGCCTGCTTGAAAAGATTTCACGTGAAGAAGGGCTGACCGTTCTTGGCTGGCGCGATACGCCCGTCCAGGTGGACGCGATCGGTCGCGTGGCGCGAGCTTCTCAACCTTATATAGAGCAGTTCTTCGTTGCCCGGGCCTCCGCCATGACTGCTGACGAGTTCGAACGGAAACTCTACGTGGTGCGGAAGCGCGTCGAGTCGCTGGTCGCTAAGTCCGGCATGCGCGACAGAGCGTTCTTCTATATCCCGTCATTTTCCTGCCGCACCATCATCTATAAGGGTCTGCTGCTCGCCAATCAGATCGGCGAGTTTTATAACGAGCTGCTGCATCCGGAGACGAAGAGCGCGCTCTGTCTGGTGCACCAGCGATTTTCTACGAACACGTTTCCCACCTGGCAACTGGCGCATCCTTTCCGCTATTTGTGCCACAACGGAGAAATAAATACGGTTCGCGGCAATGTGAACTGGATGAACGCGCGCGAGTCCGTGCTCGCCTCGCCTCATTTCGACGACATCAAGAACCTGTTCCCGACTATCGAATCCGCTGTAAGCGATTCAGCCGCTCTCGATAATGCTGTCGAGTTGTTGACGATGTCCGGGCGCTCGCTTCCTCACGTCATGGCGATGCTGATTCCTGAGGCTTGGAATGCCGATACAACAATGTCCGCCGAGAAGCGGGCGTTCTACGAATACCACGCATCGCTGATGGAGCCCTGGGATGGTCCTGCCGCAGTCGCGTTTACAGATGGTCGCATCGTCGGAGCAACACTCGATCGTAACGGTCTGCGGCCTGCCCGCTATCTGGTCACGAAACATGGTCTGCTGGTGATGGCGTCTGAGGCCGGCGTGCTGCCGTTCCCGCCTGAAGAGATCGCCTACAAAGGCCGCCTGCAACCCGGCAAGATGCTTCTGGTCGATCTGGAGCAAGGCCGCATCGTGCCCGACGAAGAGATCAAGCACGAGCTTGCATCGCGGCAGCCATACGGCGAATGGCTCGAAAAAAATCAGATCACGCTGGAGTCGCTGCCGGAGCCTTCGCGTATACACGGGTCCGATCACGACACAGTGTTAATGCGCCTGCGCTGTTTCGGTTACACGGATGAAGACGTGCGGATGCTGATTTCCCCGATGGCCGCGGATGGCGAAGAAGCGGTGGGCTCAATGGGAACCGATACGCCGCTCGCATGCCTTTCGGACATGCCGCAATCGTTATTTAACTATTTCAAACAGCTTTTCGCGCAAGTCACGAATCCCCCGATCGACCCAATTCGCGAAGAATTGGTAATGTCGCTCAACAGCTATATCGGAACGGAGCGCAACATTCTTTCAGAGACGCCGGAAAATTGTCACACGCTGAAAATGCCGCACCCGGTGCTCACCAATCGCGATCTCGAGAAGCTGCGCCGTGTCTCGCGCGGCGATTTGCTCGCTTCCACGCTGCCGTCGACGTTCAGTGTTCTCGAAGGCGAATTGAGCCTGAAGAAGGCGCTCGACAGCCTTTGCCGCCGGGCATCGCTGGCAATTAAGTCAGGGTACACGCTGCTGATCCTCTCGGACCGCGGCATCGACGAAGAATTCGCGCCTATTCCTTGCTTGCTTGCGCTCACGGCCGTACATAACCACTTGGTGCGCGAAGGAACCCGAACCGGAGTCGCCTTGATCATCGAGTCAGGTGAGCCGCGCGAAGTGATGCATCACTGCTTGCTGATCGGCTATGGCGCGAGTGCTATCAACCCTTATCTCGCGCTCGAGACTATTGAGGAATTGGCCGGCGCCGGCGAACTGCCGAATAGCGTCACCCCTGAATTGGCGGTCAAGAACTATATCAAGGCGCTGAACAAGGGCTTATTGAAGGTCTTTTCCAAGATGGGCATCTCCACGCTGCAAAGCTATCGTGGCGCGCAGGTGTTTGAAGCCATCGGCCTGAATAAAGAATTGGTGGATCGCTACTTCACAGGGACCGCTTCGCGCATCGAAGGCATCGGCTTAGATGTGCTGGCAACAGAGGCTATTCAGAAGCACCGTTTCGCGTTTCGTGCGGTCTCCGAATCCGAAACTGAACTCCCTATCGGCGGTAATTACCAGTACCGGATCAATGGCGAATACCACCTTCTGAATCCGCTGACGATCAGTAAGCTCCAGCATTCCGTCGTTCAGCAGAGCTATGCGACGTTTCAGGAATATACAGCGCTCATCGACCAGCAGAACCAGCGGTTGTGTACGTTGCGCGGGCTAATGCATTTCAAAAACGTAGCGCGCCGCATCCCCATCGAGGAGGTCGAACCAGCCACCGAAATCGTGAAGCGGTTCGCGACCGGAGCGATGTCCTTCGGCTCCATCAGCGCCGAAGCTCACGAAACACTTGCTATCGCGATGAACCGCATCGGCGGCCGCTCGAATACCGGTGAAGGCGGAGAAGACGAGGCGCGATTCTCCCAACTGGCGAATGGCGATTCAAAGCGCAGCGCGATCAAGCAAGTCGCTTCCGCGCGCTTCGGAGTCACGGCCCATTACCTTGTCAATGCCGACGACTTGCAGATTAAAATTGCCCAAGGCGCCAAGCCGGGTGAAGGCGGGCAATTGCCCGGGCATAAAGTTGATGCGACAATCGCGCGCATTCGTCATTCAGTTCCGGGCGTCGGCCTTATCTCGCCGCCGCCGCATCACGATATTTACTCGATAGAAGATCTTGCGCAGTTGATCTATGACCTGAAAAACGTTAATCCTGCTGCTCGCATTTCGGTCAAGCTCGTTGCCGAAGTGGGCGTCGGAACCGTTGCGGCGGGCGTCTCAAAAGCTCACGCCGATGTGGTCTTGATCAGCGGCCACGATGGTGGAACTGGCGCTTCGCCGCTCACCTCCATCAAGCACGCGGGCATTCCCTGGGAGCTCGGCCTCGCCGAGACACAGCAAGTATTGGTCATGAACGACCTGCGCAGCCGGATCCGCGTACAAGTCGACGGCAAGCTTCAAACTGGCCGCGATGTCGCGATCGCGGCTCTCCTCGGCGCCGAGGAGTTTGGTTTCTCGACGGCTCCGCTTATCGCCATGGGCTGCGTCATGATGCGCAAGTGCCACTTGAATACGTGTCCGGTCGGCATCGCAACGCAGAATCCCGAGCTGCGCAAGAAATTCGCAGGTACGCCCGAACGGGTCATCAACTTTTTCTTCTTCATCGCCGAGCAGGTGCGTGAGTGGATGGCGAGTCTCGGCTTCCGCACCATGAACGAGATGATTGGCCGCGTGGACATGATCGAAATGCGCGGCGCGCCGGAGCATTGGAAGGCGCGAGGACTTGATTTCTCGTCCATTTTGTACAACCCGCAGGTTCCAGCACGGGTTGGACGCCGCTCCATGATCGCGCAAGATCACGGACTCAATGAAGCGCTGGATCACAGCCTGAAGGAACAGGCGAAAGAGGCGATCGAAAACGGCACTCCGGTCGAATTCCACATGCCGATTCGCAATGTACATCGCGCTGTGGGCGCTATGCTAAGCGGCGAGATTGCGCGTCGCCATGGTTCGCAAGGCCTCCCGGAGGATACGATCCGGATCTGCTTCACCGGGTCTGCGGGGCAGAGTTTTGGCGCATTTCTAGCCAAGGGTGTGTCGCTGGTGCTCGAAGGCGATGCCAACGATTACACAGGAAAGGGCCTCTCCGGCGGCAGAATCGTGGTATTTCCGCCGAAAGACTCCACCTTCCGGCCGGAAGAAAACATCCTGGTCGGCAACACTGTCCTGTACGGCGCCACCAGCGGTGAAGCATACTTCAGCGGTGTAGCGGGTGAGCGCTTCGCGGTCCGCAATTCCGGCGCCACGGCGGTTGTGGAAGGCGTTGGCGACCATGCCTGCGAGTACATGACTAACGGAACCGTTTTGGTGCTTGGGCGCACCGGACGCAATTTCGGCGCGGGTATGAGCGGCGGCATTGCCTATGTGTTGGACCCGTCCGGCGAATTCGCGCGCGTACGCTCGAATCGCGCGGGTATCGATCTCGAACCCATCTTTGAACGCGAAGATATCTTGCTGCTCGAACGCCTCATAGGGAAGCATGTCGGGTATACGGGCAGCCCGCTAGGCCGGCGAATCCTCGAGAACTGGACGCATATGTTGCCACACTTCGTGAAGGTGTTCCCGCATGACTATAAGCGAGCGCTCGGGGTGAAACGAACAGTCGAACAAACCATCCCGGCTGCCATCGGAAGTCTGAACCACGCGATCGCGGTTGGCGAGCGGGCGAGGTAATTCGATGGGCAAGCAAACAGGATTTCTGGAATATGCGCGCGAAACTCCGAACCGGCGGCCCATCCTCCAGCGGGTCAACGACTGGTTCGAGGTCTATCAAGACCTTCCTCCGCAGAAGGTGCAGCAACAAGCCGCGCGCTGCATGGATTGCGGTGTGCCGTTTTGCCATACCGGGTGCCCCGTCAATAATTTAATTCCGGATTGGAACGATCTGGTTTGGAAAGGCCGTTGGCCCGAGGCGCTTCGGTCTCTTCACGCGACCAACAATTTTCCGGAGTTCACGGGACGCATTTGTCCTGCGCCCTGCGAAGCAGCATGCGTCCTCGGTATCAACGAGCCTCCGGTCGCAATCAAGGCCGTCGAGCAAAGCATTGTCGACCGCGCGTTTCTGGAAGGCTGGATTCAGCCGGAGCCGCCATTGCGCCGCACCGGTAAACGCATTGTGATCATAGGTTCTGGCCCGGCGGGTCTCGCAGCCGCACAGCAATTAAATCGGGCTGGGCATTCGGTGACCGTGCTTGAAAAACATGATCGCATCGGCGGGCTTTTGCGCTACGGCATTCCCGATTTCAAGCTGGAGAAATCTGTTGTAGATCGCCGGCTCGACCAGTTGTCCGCGGAAGGAATCGAGTTCCGGAATAATGTACACGCCGGTTTTGATGTGAAAGGCGACGAGCTAGCTGCGCGACTTTGATGCCATTCTGCTCACGATGGGTGCTGAGCAGCATCGCGATCTCGAGCGTTCCCGGGCGTGACCTGAAGGGCATCCACTTTGCGATGGATTATCTCACTCAACAGAACAAGCGAGTGGCAGGCGATCATTTCGATAAGGCCGACGAGATCGTTGCTGCGGGCAAGCGGGTAATCATCATTGGAGGCGGCGACACGGGAGTGGATTGCCTCGGCACCGCCCACCGCCAAAGGGCCGCGTCCGTGCACCAATTGCAAATTCATTCCATGCCTCCGGAGGATCGCCACTATTCGACGCCCTGGCCGCTTTGGCCTTTACAACTGCGCGTGGAAGCAGCACATGAAGAGGGTGGCGTGCGCGAATGGAGCATTCTGACCACCCATTTCAGCGGCGACGAGTGCGGCAACGTGAAGAAGTTGCATTACGCGCGGGTGCGGTGAGGGCGGTGAGTTCCATCTCGACGCGGACCTGGTCCTGATTGCCATCGGCTTTTCGGGGCCCGTGCGCCGAGGATTGCTGGAGCAACTTCAGCTAGCTCTCGACGCACGAGGCAACGTCAGGACTGATGCGGCTTACATGACCTCCACCCCAGGCGTGTTCTCAGCGGGTGATGCCCGCCGAGGTCAATCGCTAGTCGTGTGGGCTATTGCGGAAGGCCGCAGAGCCGCATATCACATGGACAAGTTTTTGATGGGCGAGAGCCAGTTGGCGGCCTGATCCGATACCGATAGCGTCATTGTGAACAACTGACGTTGCCCGCCTTCATGGCCCTCCGGATGAAGGTCTGAATCTCCGGTCGAATCTGCCAGTTCTGCTTTTGCTCAGCAGGCCAGTTCGCCTGATCGGCGTACATGGCATTCAGACCTTTTTGGATCTCCGGATCGCCTCCTGTGAAGCCTGAAACAAGCTTCTTCCAGCGCGCGGCGAGTTCCTGCGCCTTCGGGCTGCTTGGATCTTCGTCGAGCGAAGCTTCGATGTCGGCAAACAGTTGCGACCAATCCTTGCTGACTTGCGCTTGCAGTTCTGGCGACCACAACGCCTTCCGCTCTTCTACTTTTGCTTTCGCTTCCTCGCTGTAATACTTCTTACTCCATTCGGTATCGTTCTGCATTTGAATCTCCTTGATGATTTGTTTGAATAGTGTCCAATCCGGTTCCCGCCGCGATTCCAGAGAGCGCGCAGCCGCTTGAATCGCCTGCATCGCCTCATCGAGCTGTCTGCGTTTTTCCGCTAGTACCTGCTGTTGGCGCCGCAGGGTCTCGCTCAAATCGGGTTCATGCTTGAGCAGGTCCCGGATCTCTTTCAGAGGCAATCCGACAAATTTCAACACTACAATTTGTTCCAGCCGCGCCAGGTCGCGATCGCTATACAGCCGGTAGCCACCATTGCTGCGATGGCTTGGCTTCAACAACCCAAGCCGGTCGTAATGATGCAACGCACGGACCGTCACACCCGCCAACGCCGCGAACTCGTGCGCCTGATACAAAGTCGCCTTACCTCACTCAGTATGATCAGCCCTGACGTTACGTAAGGGTCAAGAACTTTTTTTAGGGCGGTTCAATCCAGGTGGAACACTTCTTCGAGGGGCAGCATCGCACGATCCGGTAAATCGCCCGCCATCTGAACAAAAAATGGCGCCATCTCGCGTTGCCAGCGCTCGTTCACATTGCGCGTAGCCATTTCTTTTTTCGCTCGCTCGAAGTCTTCTGTTTCTAGGTACCCCACCAGCAATCCGTCCTGCCGAAGAAACAGCGAGTAGTTATTCCAGCCGGTCTCGCGGAGTGCTTGTTGCATTTCCGGCCACACAGCCTGATGGCGCTCCTTGTATTCCTGGAGCCGTTCCGGCCGGACTTGTAGCACGAAACAGACGCGTTTCATCCAATTCTCCTCATTTTATTCGCACTTAGTGCCAACCGCTATGTAGTACCGTAGTCTAACTAGGCACGAGGAGCGTTCGTTGATGCAGCGCGAGGTAAGGGCGGATGTATGGGGCTGGCGGGGCCTGGAGCACTTTGCGCAAGACCTCCGGTATGGAGGACGCGCGTTGTTGCGTACACCCGGCTTTACCGCTGTAGCAGTCATCACGCTCGCGTTGGGAATCGGCGCGAACACCGCAATTTTCAGTGTTGTGAACGCCGTATTGCTGCGCCCGCTGGCGTACAAAGATGCGGATCGTCTGGTTACTGTTTTGCACTACCGCACAGGTCCGGTCGCGACCGCGAACTACATCGATTGGCGCGACCAGAGCCGTTCGTTTGAGGCGATGGGAGCAGCGGACTTTTGGACCCCGAATCTGACCAGCAGCGATCCATCCGACAGCAACCCAGCGGAGCATCTTTACGGCCTTAAGGTGACGCAGAACCTTCTCGCCGCTTCTTGGCATCCAGCCCTTATTGGGCCGCCTGTTCGTCGCAGGAGAGGACCAGCAAGGTGCGGAGCACGAGGTGATATTGAGCTACCGGCTGTGGCAGCGGCGTTTTAATCGCGATCCCAGCTTGTTGGGAAAACCGATTACTCTCAACGGCGAGGCTTACATTGTGGTTGGCGTGATGCCGCCCGCGTTCAAGTTTGCGCCGTTCTGGGCGACGCATGCGGAGTTGTGGGTGCCGGATGCGTTTGGCAACAGCATCCACGACCGAGGCGGCAACCACCTGCGCATTTTCGCGCGGCTGAAGCCGGGTGTCACGCTCGCGCAGGCTAGGGCCGACATGGCGACGATTACGGCGCGCCTCGAAAAGCAGTATCCTTCTACGAACCGTGGGGTCGCGGTTACTCCTCTGAAGGAGAATGTCGTCGGCAAAATCGAGACCCCACTGCTTTTGCTGCTGGGCGCAGTCGGATTCGTACTCCTGATTGCGTGTGCCAATGTTGCCCATATGCTGCTGGCGCGCACATCCGACCGGCAGAAGGAAATAGCGGTGCGCATTGCGCTGGGCGCTGGGCGGACCCGCGTGATCGCGCAGTTCCTCAACGAGAATCTCCTGCTTGCGGGCATTGGCGCCTCGGCCGGCCTTCTGCTTGCGCTCGCTGGAACGAAGGCTCTGGTTGCGCTGAGTCCGGCGTACATCCCGCGCGTGGAGATGGTGGTGATTGACACCCATGTCCTGTTGTTCCTGCTCTGCATTACGGTACTGACGGCCTTGGCGTTTGGGCTGACGCCGGCGATGCGCGCGGCCGCCGGGAACCTCAGCGATGCGCTCAAAGAGGGCGGACGTGGAGACAGCGATGGGATCCGCCGCAACCGGCTGCGCAGTTTCCTCGTGGCATCCGAATTCGCGCTGGCATTCATGCTATTGATCGGAGCCGGACTGATGATCCGCAGCTTCTTTGCTCTACAGTCAGTCGACCCGGGGTTCAACCCGCACAACGTACTCTCGATGGTGGTCTCCGTCGCCGGAACGAAAGAGGCCGAACCGAATCGGCGTGCGATTTTCTACCGCGAGCTTCTCCAGAAGATCGGGACGCTGCCAGGCGTGAACTCCGTAGGCGCGATTAATCATTTGCCGCTTGCTGGCGACATGTGGGACCGGGGATTCGAGATCGAGGGCCGTCCGAAGCCACGCCCGGGCGAATCGCCCAGAGCCGTTTACCGCATCGTCATGCCGGGATATTTCGAGACCATGCGCCTTCCGTTACGGCGTGGCCGTACTATCACAGAACACGACGATACCCGCGCGCCGGGAGTGGTGATCATCAACGAGCGAGCAGCACGTGAATACTGGCCCGGGCACGATCCGATCGGTCAAACGTATCAAGATTGACGATGAACAAAATAGCCGGCCAATCTGGCTAACCGTAATTGGCGTGGTCGCGAATGCGAAACAGATGGACTGGGCGTCCGAGCCCGACGCCGAGGTCTATCTGGCAGCGCTGCAGAGCCCTGATTTCCTGGGAGTTGGCGGGACCTCCATCGCCGGGCACATGACGTACATCACGTTGGTAGTGCGCGCCGAGGGGAATCCCGCTGATCTGGCCTCTGCCGTGAAGCGGACCGTCTGGTCATTTGACCGAAATCTGCCGATTTCCGAAGTTTTCACGATGGAGCGCGTGGTCGCCGACACGAACGCGCAGCCCCGTTTCGAGATGCTCTTGCTCGGCGGGTTTGGCGCGGTTGCGCTCCTCCTTGCCGCCATTGGGATCTATGGTGTTCTGAACTATTCGGTATCCCGGCGCACCCGCGAGATCGGAATTCGCATCTCGCTCGGCGCAAGCCGGGCGGAAGTGCTGCGCATGGTGGTGGGACAAGGGATGGCGCAGGCGCTGACGGGTACCGCAGCGGGCGTTGCGGGGGCGCTGCTGCTGTCACAGCTGCTGGCCAAGATGTTGTATGGTGTGCGTCCAACCGATCCTGTCACCTTCGGCGGCGCAGCGATCGTCCTTGGTCTGGCGGCGCTCCTCGCCATTTGTGTCCCGGCGCGCAAGGCCACGCGGATCGAGCCCATGACGGCTTTACGCCATGAGTAGGTCAGCTTCGCAGGCCATCGAACGCTTGCTCGATCTCGGCTTTCGCTTCGATGGACGGTGGCACGAAAGGCAATCGTGGCGGACCGCCATAGTATCCATTCAGATCCATCGCGTACTTCAAGCCTGGTATTCCGTGCTTGGTTCCAATCACATCCGATGCGGGCGCGATCCGGCACTGCCAATCCCGGGCTGCATCTTCCTCGCGCGTCCGGAATGCCTCCCATATGGTCACGCAGGCGTAGGGCAACGGGTTGGCGATCGCTAGAATTGCGCCCGATGCGCCAATTTTGAGTGCTTCCCAGAAGTTCGATCCCGCTCCTGAAAGTATTTGGAATCCAGGCTTCACGAGCGGGACTACTTCCTTGAGCTTCTCGAGATTCCCGGAGCTGTCTTTCATCCCGATGATGTTCGGGTGATGGGAAAGCTCGGCGATGGTCTCGGCGGGTAAGTGGTAGCCGGTTACTTGCGGGATGTTGTAGAGCAGCACAGGCAACCTCGATCGGTCCGCCACCGCCCGGAAGTAGAGAGCTTGAGTATCCGGACGGTGCATTTGAAGCCGGTAGTAAAAAGGCGTAAGTGCGAGCGCTGCATGATAACCAGCGTCGGCGGCGCGATTCGCAATTCGAACTGTTTCCTGCACGCTCTCGGCGCCCACACCCGCGATGAGCGTCTTCCCTTCGGCGCTGGCCTCCCGTATCCACTCCATCAGCTGAATACGTTCGTCGACACTCAGCAATGGCGTTTCGCCGGTAGATCCGCAGACGACGTATCCGGTTAGGGCAATCTGGTTCAGCTTCTCGATATTGTGAAAAACTTTGACCTTGTAAAGATTGCCCTCATGATCGAAGCAGGTGGAGAGCGCGGGAAAGATTCCTTGCAGTTTCATCACGAGGCGATGAACGTGATCACGAGCGTGTAGAGCGCCAGCGATTCGATCAGCACCAGGCCGAAGATCATGGCGAAGCGGATGGCGGCTATGGCTCCAGGATTGCGGGCCATGGCTTCCGCGGCAGAGGCCGTCGCCTTTCCTTGTCCCAGCCCGCAAAGGCCGGATGCAATGCCCATCGCAATGTAAGCCGCGGCGAGACGGGTTGCGTCTGAAGGCGATGTTGCAGGTTTCTGTTGCGCCTGCGCCAGTATGGGGCTCGCGGTGGCTAACACGCCAGCGCCGAGCAATATGAGTTTGTTTTTCATTGTTCTCCTATGAATTTGCTTTCAGGAGGTGGTTCGACACCGTGCGTTGGGACGCCGGGCGCTCACACTGAAAGCGGATAATGCCTAATGCTCGTGCGATACGGCTCCGCCAACATAGACCATCGCGAGCACCATAAAAATGTATGCCTGCAGGAATGAAACGAATAAATGCAGGCCTAGGAAGACGACGGGAAAGATGATTTTTGTCAGAGCAATGAAGGTCAGATAAACTTGCTCACCCGCGAACATGTTGGCGAAGAGGCGGACAGTGAGCGAAAGTGGACGGGCGAAGTGACTGATGATCTCGATGACCAGCATCAATGGCGCCATCCAAAGCACTGGTCCCAGGAATTGCTTGATGTACCCGGCCCGGTGGGTCTTTAGGCCGGCGGCGTGATAAAAAATGAAGGTCGAAACAGCCAAGCCTAAGGGGACCATCGGGAACATGGTGGGCGAGTCGAAGCCTGGGATCAGCCCGATCAGGTTCATGAACAGAATGAAGAGAAAGAGCGTGCCGAAGAACGGGTACGTACTTCGGGCCATCGTGACCTACCGTCTCCTCAGCCGAGGCGTAGATGAACTCGTAGGTCAGCTCAAAGGCATGTTGCAGCTTCCCGGGCTTGTCGACCGATAGGCGGCTACGCAGAGCCCAAAAGAAGATAAGCACGAACAAGACAACCACGATCTCGCAGACCAACCCGTCATGCCAGGGATTCTGGGGGTCTCGCGCGGGAAAGTGGATGGCGTTCAGGAGCGCGTTGGCCGGACCGGCAAAGAAGCGGTTGAAGAGACCGGTGATCCAGAGTTCGTGTGGCATTCAGTCGCCGCGTCGTTTCCCGAGGAAGTTTTGGAAGATCTCGATGATCCGCTACAATAAGCATGGCGGCGGTGCTGGCGAGAAGACCCAAAATTACCGCCAAAGGGTTGACGCCTAAAGCTTTGACTATAACATAGCCGGCGAAAAACAGGACCAAATACCGGCTGATGAAGACCCCTGCCTGCCACGGCTTTCGGGCGGTGCTCGCCTGGCGCAATCGAATGCGAGAGCCAGCCAAAGAGCCACAAATTACCGAACGAACCTAGCGTCCCAAGGAGGAAGCCGAATGCGGGCCGGGGACCCTGCAGCCAGAAATACCAAACGAACCCAGCCGTACCAAACGAACCCATGAGCCAATACAGCCGATGTATGGAACGGCCTAAGTCCTCATCTGTCATTTAGTTTCGCGGGAAAGCTCCTGGAGGATCTTTATCAATCCGGCGGCCATCCCGAGTATGATACCTAACACTCGGAGGAACGGGATGTGGAGCCAATGATCGGCCAGCGCACCCAGAATGTAACCCGCGACGACAGAAGCCGGGAGGGTCAGGGCCAGGGACAGGTATTTTCCTAATAGAAGCAAAGACCTGTCTGGCTTCACGATTCGGGCTGGAAACCGGACCAGCGGGACATGCCGGGCGTCTCCAGGCCGAACTGATCGAGGAGGCGGCCGACGATGTGGTTCACGATGTCGTCGATGTTCTGAGGGCGATTGTAGAAAGCGGGGACGGGCGGGAAGACGACTGCGCCCATGCGGGTGAGGGCCAGCATATTCTCCAGGTGGATTTGGCTGAACGGGCTCTCGCGGGCGAGCAACACCAATTTACGGCGCTCTTTTAATATGACGTCAGCAGCGCGGCAGATGAGCGTGTCGCCGAAGCCGACACGGATCGCGGCTAGAGTCTTCATGCTGCATGGCGCGATGATCATTCCGTCCGTTTTGAAAGAGCCGCTTGAAACAGACGCGGCTTGATTGTCCTCGTGATGCACGATGGACGCCAGTTTCTCGACTTGATCGACAGTGTATTGGGTCTCGTGAGCAATGGTGGCGCGGGACCAGCGGCTCATGATCAAGTGGGTTTCAACCGCGAGAGTTTTCAACGCCTCGAGAACGCGAATACCGAAAATCGCTCCGGAGGCGCCGGTGATCCCCACAACCAATCGCATAGGTTCAATATCAGTGCGAGACTTGCGCGAGCAGTTCCTTAGCCGCACGGTCAAGTTGGCTGTCTTTCCCGTTGAGCGATTCGCCCGCCATGCGCTCGACGAAAACGTCGACGGGACGAGGATGCATCTCCATCGTTTGGCCGTCGGCGGCCTGAACACGAATACTGGGAACGCGTATAACGGAACCGTCAATCAGGGGCGTGTTGGATGTATATATGATCCAGCCAGCGGTTGGCTCGCCGACTACTTTGCCGAGCTTGAGCGCGCGATAGCCTTCGGTGAAATCTTCGGCGTCTGAAAGCGAGCCTTGGTTGGTGACCAGGACAGTGGGGAGTTCGAGAGCGCGCTGGCCGAGGAAAGGCCGGGCAGGCGCGGAGCTGCCGCCACGCGGTGTCATCGTCAAATAGTTTTTGCGAGTGAAGACGTCGAGCGCGTATTCATTGACGAAGCCTCCGTTGTTATCGCGAATATCGATGATCACGCCTTCTTTGGTCTGATTCTGCACGTCGAGATCGATGTAGAGCTGGGTCAGAGACTGCGATGACATGTCAGCGATATGGACATAGCCGAGCTTGCCTCCACTGATGCGATCGACGTAGGCGCGATTGGCTTCCACCCAGGAACGGTAGAGCAGACCTTTTTCGGTAGCGAGAGAGACGGGCCGGACGATAGCTTCGCGCTTATGCGAGGGATTGCCGGCTGCGCCGATTTGAAGCACAACGCGGCGATCGACTTTATTTTCAAGCAGCGAGTCAAGATTGGTTTGCGGGCCAATCGGATCGCCATCGATGGATAGCAAAGTCTCGCCAATTTTGACCGAGCCTTCAAGAGCGGCGGGTCCGAGGGGAATCACTTCGCGGATGATGAGACCTTTGCCTGCTTCGTAAGGCTCACGCTCAAAGCGCAGACCTAAATGGCCGACGGGCGTCACGGCAGGAGAGAACGGAGATGGCGGCGAAGATGGCTGTGCGCGGGGCGGCGCTGATGCCGGAATGCGAGGAGTTGAGCTCGCCAATCATCAGAATCATGACGCGGCGCATCTCATCGGGGGTGCGGCTGCCCGCGATGTACGGAGCATAGGACATCGCGAAGCTGCGACCAGTTCTGGCCGTGAAACTCAGGATCGAAAAAGCGCTTGTTCAACAAGGCCCAGCCCTGCTCGAAGGCGGCATTCTTTTCCGCGTCGAAATCGATTTCGAGCGTCGCGTTCACAGCGATGGTTTTCGGAACATGGGTATCGACGGGGAGGGAGGTTACGTGGCCGCCATCGAGATAGTAGATCTGCTTTGAATCGGGCGTGAAGTAGTAGTGGGACTTCGGCGTGGCGGTGGACGTGAGCTGGCGTGGAGAGCGCGGCGTGGTTGCCAGTTCGTCGAGCGAATATGCGTACAGGTTTCGCTCGTTACCGGTCACTGCCAGAAAGACCAGCGTTTTTCCGTCCGGGCTAATCACGGGCTGCCCTGCATCGAAGCCCAATGGGACGAAAGTCAGCCGGTCGCGGATGCCATCGAAGACCACGCGCGTTGGCTCTGGCTTATTCTTCGGTTTGAGCATCGCGATCCGAGGGTGTACGAGGAGTATCGACATCGGCTGCAGGAGTCGGAACATCCGACGGTTTGTCAGGCGACTTGTCGGGCTGCTTTGAAGGAGTCTGATCGGGGCCGGGTTGAGTGTTTTTGAAGAGCTCCTGGAACTGATCCTCGCGGAACTTTGGCAGATGAGGAATAAGATCGACGCGCGCCATCTGGGAGGGCTCGCTGCGCTGGGCGGTATCAAATAGAAGATACTTTGCCGTCGGGCGACCAGGCGATACGCGTTGCGGTTTCGCCATTTGCGAGAAAACTGACCGGCTCGGCCTTTCCCACCGGCGGCGGGGATAATGTCCACATTGCGGAATGATTTTGCACCGACGCTGGTGTAAGCGATGTACTTACTATCAGGCGACCAGGCGAGTACCGGACGTTCCAGGAAACCAGATGCAAGGGGCTGATCTTTGTGCGTATCGACGGACAGCACGCGCAATTCGTGCTCGCCGCGAACGAAGGCCAAGAGCTTGCCATCGGGCGAGAAGAGGGGACTCTCGTCATCTTGATTCGAGTTGGTGAGCTGACGCTCAGCGTCCTTCAGCAGATCGTATTCAAAGAGCTGCTCGTGACCATTGCGGGCGGAGATATAGAGGACGCGATTGCTATCGGGAGACCAGCGGATAGACGTTTCGGGGGCTGCGGTGTGGGTGATGCGCTTGGCCTCTCCGCCGTCGGCCGCAGAAGCTGCGAAGACGTCACCGTGAGCGATAACCGCAACCTTCTTACCATCGGGAGAGAGCGCGAGATCGGTAAATTGAGAAATTTGCTGATGCACGACCTCGGGCGTGGAGACCGCGCCACGGAGAGTTATGGGCACTTGGGAAGCGGAACCCGACTTCGTGTCGAGCTTCCAGATAGTGAAGTTCCGCTCGAAGACAATTTCGCGGCCGTCGTAACTGATCGAGGGCCAGAGAAGGCGCCCATCGCGGAAGTTGGTGACTTGCTTGGCGGCTGACTTGGCGTCCAGCGGCTGGCGGAAAATGTTTTCGGCGCCGGTGCGGTCGGAAGTATAGAAGATGGACTGGCCATCCGCCGCCCACATCGGCCAGCCTTGCTTTGCATCCTCTTCCACGATGCGCTTATACGCTCCGGCGTCGGCGGTGCCTTTGATCCATATTTCAGATTCGTCCAGATGGCTGTGACCGTGACGCCACCACTGGCTGGAGCTCATGCCTTTGGCAACGAAGGCGAGCTGAGCGCCATCCGGAGAGGGCGCGCCACGGAATTCGCTGTAATAGCGATCACGTGCCACTTCGAGCGGAGTGCCGCCATTTACATTAACGCGGAATATGTCATTCGAGCCGGCGATGTCATTACCGGTGGAACTGAAGTAGAGCCACTTGCCATCGCGAGACCAACCGTCGAGTAACTCGGGGGAATCGCTGTAAGTAAGTCGAGTAAGTTGACCGCTGGCAAATGTAAATAGATAGATATCTCCGTTGCCGGTGCGCGTGGAAGTGAATGCGAGCTTTGTGCCGTCGGGCGAATAGAGCGGGCGGGACTCCGTTGCGGGATGAGAGACGAGCAGCCGCGCTTCGCCGCCGCGAGCGGGAACGGTCCAGATATCGCCGCCAGAAACGAAGACGATTTCTGAGCGATCGGGCGAAAGGGCGGGCTCGCCTAAAGATGGAAGCGGCGAAACGGGGCTAGCGGCGGCAGCGAAATAGAGGTATGCGAAGAGGGTTGGGACTACCGGGAACATAACGTATGAAAGAGAAAGGGTAGCAAATAGGGTGAACAGGTGGACTGTCCCCGCGATGTCCCCGCGATGTCCGCGATGTTCCCGCGATGTTATGGTTATAGCAGCGGTGGAGTTCGCCTAACGCCGTTCGCGGCCAATAACTCCTGCTCAGAATGGAGTGGGAGTGTGGCAAATCTGATCGACCTGGTTGCGGAAATCGCGGAGCGGCACAAGATCTCGGCACTGCGCCCACTTGTAGACATTTGCCAGGATGCTGCGAGCCGCGACTATCTTACGGTTGCGGTTCTCGGCCGGTTCAAGGCCGGCAAGAGCAGCTTTCTAAATCATTTGATTGGCAGAGATCTTCTTCCGGTCGGTGTGGTCCCGGTGACCTCGATCGTGACGGAAGTGGCGTATGGACCGGTCGACGAAGTAAACATCCGCTTTAACGACGGACGCCAGCTTCAAGCAGCAATAAAAGACGTTCGATCGTTCGTGACGGAGGCGGAAAATCCACACAACACGAAGCGAGTACTCGGCGTTTCGATACGTGTCCCTGAACTGTCTCGGTGGAATGGTATTCACTTCGTCGATACGCCTGGCCTCGAGAGCGCGTTCGCCCATAACACTGAGGTTTCACATGCCTGGCTTCCGAACGCGGACATAGCGCTTGTAGCGATCGGTGTCGACCCTCCGCTATCACAGCAGGATGTCAGGCTTATCGATACATTGCTCAAATACACACCGCGAATCGCCGTGCTGCTGACAAAGGTAGACGTACTTTCGCATGCGGAACAGCGCGAAGTTACCGATTTTGTGGGCACGCAGCTTGCTCGCAATTTCACACCGCAGATTGCCGTGTATCCGTATTCGACGCGAGCAGGTTACGAAGAACTCCGCCTGGAATTGGAACGGGCGTTCATCACGAGAGTTGTGGGCGATGCGACGGCTCAGCGGCAAGCAATCGTGAGCCGGAAAAGCGCGACACTCCTACGTGAATGTGGGGAATACATGCGTTTAGCGCTGAAATCCGCCGAGATGCTGGAGAGTGAGCGGCTTACCTTGCAGCAACAGGTGTTAAGCGAACGAGATGCTCTGGCCGACACGAAACTGGAGATCCAATTGGTAGCTCGACACGCGGCAGCGGGAACGCGGCAGGCGATCGAAAAGACACTCGCGCCGTGTGAGGCGGAGATTCGCGAGCAGATTCTGCAAGTCTTCGATCGGGAGATCATATCGTTCCCGAAGCGGCTCGCCAGAATGCTCGAATTTTTCGAGGAATGGCTGGGTGCGGCTCTATCCTCAAGGCTTGGCAGTCTGTCTGAGGCTAAGCGAAACGAGTTCGTCCAGCCGCTTACCGATCTCCAGCGGCAATACCAGCGGCTATTGCAGAACTTTCGTGACCGGCTGTCCGAACGAACCATGGCTCTGTACGGTGTTCCGCTTCGTACAAGCGAGCCGGAGATCAAACCAAAAGCACCAAAGATGCCGGATATAAAGATCGGGCGCGCTTTCGATCACAATTGGGAACTGCTGTCGCCTATCATTCCGATGTCGCTTTTGAGGAGCGCCGTTCTACGCCGTTTTCGCCGGAAAATTGCAGATGAGACGTTCAAAAATCTCTCGCGGTTGACGGCTCAGTGGGAAGAGATCGTAAGATCCGCCATATCAGGAGTGCAGCGGGAGGCCGAGAGGCGCGTTGAGGACGTTATTGCGTCCCTCGAGAGACTGACTTCGGCGACTCAGGGCCAAGCGCCACAGATCAGAGTGGATCTTGAACAGGTGGAAGCGATCGCGGGGATGATGGAGTTGGAGTGAATAGATATATCTTCGTGATGCTCGGCGGAGGGCTCGGCGCCGTTTCGCGCTTTGTTGTGGGCACGTTGGTTTTGAAATTCTATTCCGCGGTTTTTCCGCTTGGAACGTTTCTGATCAACGTGAGTGGATCGTTCCTGATCGGGGTGCTGATGATGTTCTTCCTAAACAGGCCCACGATCAATGCAAATTGGCGTCTGTTTCTAGTGACGGGAATGCTTGGCGGGTATACAACATTTTCGACATTCGAATGGGAAACTCTCACGGCATTACGGAGCGGAGCTGTCGCGATAGGGCTGCTTAACATACTGTTGAGCGTTGGTTGCGGGTTAGGAGGGGTCTGGATAGGCGCGCTGATTTCCAACCGATTCTGGCCGCGCTAACGTGTTCAGCGACTGCAAAAATGAGGAGGTCTCGTCGGAGACGTGATGAATCGGAATACGCCACGGATTGCCATGAAGGAACGAAATCGTAAGGTATTGGCGATCACGAAGATTTTCTATCGTGGCGCTATGGAGCGAGGACGCCGGTGCGGAGAAGCTGAGGCTGGCATATAACTCTCGCCGTTGTTTGTATTGATCCGTGATCCAGAGCAGGCGGTTCATCGACGTCACTAGAAGGAGATTTCCCGGCCGCCAATTTACTCGCCGGAAAAACAAGAACTTTCTTTCAGTGGAGACAGACGTCTCGAAGTACTGCACAAGCACAACCTCCCCTGCATCGAGCTCAAAATGAAGAGAATTTCTAAACTTTATATCGAGCTCGTCGCCGTACGTCGCCGTTTGAAGGCTTTGGACCGGCAGCAATGTGCTAAGCCAACGGCGCCTCAGTACAATGAGAAATTTCTCGAGGGGTCTGCTGGCGCGCGTGTTGTAGATAAGCTCCCGAACACCGTCGCGAGTTGTGAATCTCAGCCAGCCGAGTAACAAAATAGTTCCAGTTTCCAGCTGCAGAAGCTCATCAAGCTTGATCTCCGCTGATGATTGCCCCGATGTTGGATGGGGAATGATATGAACGGATCGGCCTTCGAGCAAAAGCAAGCGCGCCGGATATCGTGGGGGGCGACTGAACCAGTTCGAGTCATCTTGAGGCAGAAAAATGCCGGCTTCGAAAGTCCCATTTCGAATCTCTCGGGGGAAGTCATCAGGAACATCCGCATTCGTTTTCAGCGGATAAATGAAAACATAAGCGCGGGAGTCCAATGGTTTTCCTCCCGGATCAAGTCGCGCCGGATTCGATCTCTTGCCCAACCTGTTCAAGTTCATCCAGCTGAAGCGCGTGCCGGAGCGAAGACAGATCCTGAAGAATGACTTCGGCCGACGAACTCCCCTGCGAGGGTTCGTTTGAGCTTAGTCTCTGTAGCTGAGCACGGTAGACGTCAGCTTGGCTTTCAAATTCGCGAGCCAAGCGGTCGATAGCGCCGCGGGCCCACATCTCGAGCGCACGTCCATAGGAATTAAAGAATTCCTCGAGAGCAGTTCCAATGCGCGTCTTAAGGTCGCCGCGAATGGAGCGGCGCGCTAATCCGGCCGAAATAGACAAGGAGCGGGGCTTGCGTAAACCGACCGCAGCAGGCGGGAACTCGGCTGCCCGCATATCCTTTACGAGGGTCCACAGATTGAAGCGGTCCTCGCGTTCCCCGGTCGACAGAACGCCAGCGGCCGTATTGAGCGCAGCCGTGAGTTCCGAGGCCGTATTTTGTAGGAGACTTGCGAGCCGCTCTGCTTCGGCTTGCGCCAACTGGTTCACGTGTTTTGCGATCCAGGCGTCATCGAGCTGAACAGAGCTGAATTCCTGTTGCCAGGAAGTAATTGCTGCATCGGTCAGCCGGTCTAACGCGGGTTCGCGCGCGACACGAATGCGATCGGTTGCTTCAAAGGATTTTTCCCGAGTGGATTCGATTAAGCTGGCCGCATCGCGTAACTGGTTCTCCGCCTTCTTCAGGTCCTCCGGCAATCCATCAGGAGCAGGAGCATTGGCACTTCTAGCCAAAACTTCGAGCGCATGAAGAATCCGTTGGGCCAAAGTTCGAGACTTGCGCTGATTCGATTCGTGGGATAAATGCCGGGCATCGGCAACGCGAGGCGCGATTTGAAGCGCAACCCATTCCTGAAGTAAGGCGCTCAATTCAGGGCGGCTGCTCAGCGGCGCAACGTCGACTTTACTTCCAAGCTGATGAGCCAATTCCCTACGGGTATATTCGAGGAGCTCCGGCCGATCCCCTTCCGGTACGAGATCGACCTTGCTGAGCACAACCAGGGAGGGGGCAGACGCTGCTCGCAATGCATCGACTGTGGCCACATCATCGGTGTGGAGGTTAGAGGAAGCGTCCACGAGAACGACTCCCAAATCGCAGCGTGGAAGATATGCGAGTGTTTCCGCGGCGCCCTCTAAGGCGAGCGAGCCGAGACCCGGAGTGTCAACCAGAACAACCTCTTCAGGCAAGACCGGAAGAGGGATCTCAACCAGCAGCCGCGTGACGCGTTTCTCATTGGCGGGGTTTTTCTTTTCAGTGACAAAATCGGCCAGTCGATCAACGCCGTATGTCACGAATCTTCCGTCCGCGGTCCAGACCAGCAACTTCGAAACAGGACCATTCTTGACTCGAGTCGGCACCGCGGTAATGGGAGTTACACCGGTTGGTAGAAGATCCGTACCGATAATCCGGTTCAGAAGCGATGACTTTCCGGAGCTGACTCGCCCAAAGAAAGCGATCTCATATGTGGGAGACTGAATCTTCTCGACCAGGTGAGAGAGGGGCGCCCGGAACTCGATCAAACTATGCCGCTCGATGATAGCGCCGAGCTGCTTGATAAGTCCGGCGTCGGCTTGAGGAAGCCGAAGAAGCCGACTCGATAGATCCGCTTCGGCGCGTTGACTCACATAGGAATCCATTTGCCGGACAATGCCTTTCATCTCCTGGATTCCGCCAGCTAGAGATCTTACAAGCGATTCGGGAACATCTCCATATCCGACTAATCGCTCCGGCGCGATTTCTTCAAGCGCTACTTCCACGAACTGGAGCGTCACCCGAATCCCATGAGTGGAATCAATGCGTGCTTCCGGGAGAACTATATCTAAATCCGTTAACACTCGAATGATTTGCTGGCGTAGACGTTTGATGTAGTCGCGAGCCACCCGCACCTGAACGGGCGACATTGAGTTCTTGTATTTCGGAAACCCGGGCGATGAAGAGGCCGAGAGGATCTGCTCGATCTCGATGAGCAGTTTATCTATATAGCTGGCGCTCGATAACAGACGGCGTTTTTGGGGCTCGTTGAATTCCTCTGGTTTCGACATAGCTGTTCATGGAAGCAAACGAGTCAACGAATCAATGCTCAAAGCAGCGAAGCGAATGCGGTCTCCATCGCGATAGGCGGGGCTCGCCGCACGAGTACACATTTCGATGATTCGGCCTGGGTTTCCCCGTGCAACGTGAACAACTCGTCTCTGGAAATCCGCATCTCCGAACAGGTCGGGGGCGAATAACGCGGTCGCGCGTTGCGTAAGAAAGAGCGCGCCTTGTTTGGTCAACGGCCGCAGCGTAACAACCGTTTGATGGTTCCAAAATATGCGCTGAAGGGTGCCTACCGCGCGTACGTGAACGGCTGTTCCGATAATGGTGATTCCCTCAACGTACAGCAGCTTTTCGAAGAAGCGATAGAAAGGCAGAATCGCCTCCGAGATGTCATCGAGAAGGAGGATACGAGGATTGCTTTCTAATTCTTTCCACAAGAGACCACGTAGCGTCACGCTGGAATCGTTGGCACTTCGTAGTGAAAGGCGCGCGGCCACAGCGACGAGAAATGTATGCAGGGGCGTTGTGAACGGAAGATAAAGCGAGCGTATGTTTTCAGCCGTGAGCCGGGTTCTCAGCTCGTGAAGCAACCTGGTCTTTCCGAAGCCGGGAGAACCAGCTATCAAGGCAGGGGTCCTTGCCAACGCACATTGCAGGATTTTAGAGAGTTCGCAGTCACGCTCCAGCAACGGCAACTCGGATGGCGCAGTCACTTTAAGGATGCAGGTGCACCACTCGATATAACTGTCACTTCCACATCGGTGACCGCAATCACGCCGCTCGTCATCATTGCTTGCAACACGGGCAGTGCCTCGCGCGCTTTTTCAGGGCCTTCGACAACTGTGAT
The DNA here is from genome assembly GCA_963819405.1 of uncultured Acidobacteriaceae bacterium. Lineage (GTDB taxonomy): Bacteria > Acidobacteriota > Terriglobia > Bryobacterales > Bryobacteraceae > Bog-105. Next base: position 37,718 of record CAWFWH010000003.1, read on the forward strand.
AACGATCGGCTGATCACTTCCGAATAAATGCGAGCGGTGGAGCTCCGCCGAGCCCCCAAATCCCTCCAGGCCCCGGAACACCGTTACACCGGCGAGATTCAGCTCCTGGCATTTCGCCACCAGCGCTTGATAGAGCGGCTTTCCCTTGTATTCGTCTCGTTCGTTCACGTAGAGTCGAAGCAGTTTACCCGGCTGACTGTTCATTGGATCTCACTCCTCCTGTAGCGGGGATTTCGTGCACAATCTGGTGCAGTTCAACATCTGAGGTAACGATAATTCCGTCCTGCATCATGCCGGATATAACCTGAACTAATTCATTGATCTTTTCCGGCTTTTCAACGACGGAAATCATAATCGGCAAATCGTGTGAAAGATGAAAACGTCCTGCCTTGTGTGTGTGCCGCTTCGCCCCGTAGCCGAGGATTCCCCGGTACACCGTCGCTCCCGAGAAACCCATCATGTGCAATTTTTTGATGATGGCTTCGTAGAGCGGCTCGTCTTTGCACTTGTCGGACTCGCCCAAATAGATGCGAACGAGTTTTGCCGAGACGGTGAGAGTCTTCCGGCGAGACTCGTCATCCGGGGACTTGTATCGGGCATCCTTCGATACTGACTTAACCACCGTTACATCCTGGACTGCGATGAGGCCGTCGGTCACCATGTCATAAAGAGTGGGCAAAAGCTCGTCGACGCGCTCGATAGTTTCTATGAACTCAAGGCGCACAGGAAGATGTTCACCGCCGTATTCGGAGCGCGGATTATGGAATTGCTCATGGCTTCCGAAACCCATATCGGCCCGGAAGAGGGTTGCTCCCGCGACATGTTTGTGGCGTAAGAAGCTCAGAATGGTGGACCACAGGGGTTCGACATGAGCGCGTGTATCCTGATTCAGATAGATGGTGACTTTCCTAGCACTGCCTCTAGGGAGCATGTTGACGAGCCTCCTTCTGAAGGATAGAAAGCGGCGGAACAGAGTGGGAGCGATAGCCGCTGGACGGACGCGCTGTGCTCACAACTCGCCACATACGAATTCTCTCGCTGTAGGAGTTATTGGCCGCTCTCGCGGCAAGCAATGGCGAACTCCACCGCCTACCCTCAGATTACAACGATCCGGCGAATGATGATTTGAAAACGAGATCCAACATGTTCGGCAGCGTGCTAAATTCTGGTTGATCTTGGTGTCAGCCGAGGTAAAAGGCCGTTCACCGGCTGACCATCGCCGCCTATGCGGGCTGGGAGGATGCCGATCCCGAGAGGCCAAAACGAAATGCCCAGCGTTCAGATGGCACGCTATGAATGTCACATTATTTAAAGCAATGGTCGCGTTGGCGCCGACGTGCATGCTGTTTTTTGGTTCGGTAGTCTTGTTCTTTAGAGGAAAGAGCCTGGGCTCTTTCCTCCAGCTAGTCGGCGCAGGATGCCTGGTAATAGTCGTTCTTACTCATGTCTCCGAAGCAATTCACCTGTTTCCGTGGATGCATTGGGGGCTCGAGCATAGCGTTGGTCATTACCTGGATTTCTGGAGTGCTGCTCTTGGCCTTACGTTGTTTCCCCTCGGATATTTGCTTCATGCGCTTACAAAGCGACGCGCATGACAACAGCGGCCGACGCACGACTACAGGATTTCATTGATCAATTCAACAATCAGCGCACTGCTACTTGCTTCGCAGGCCGCTTGAAGAGTAAGCTCAAAAGCAGCGGTGGAGTTCGCGTAACGCTGCGCTGAGCAGCCAATGACTCCTACAGTGGGATCACTGTAGGAGTGCCACACTGACCTACGGTTCCCGCACTAGATTTGCCGGTGAGGTGAACTGTATGGAAAACGTTTGGTTTCTCGCAGCGCTGTGGTTGGGACTCGCGCTTCTGGCCACTCTCCTCTCAATCTGGTTTCACATTTCGACCGCACTGTCCGAGATTGTCGTTGGGACGGTTGCTCAGCTCATCATTGGCGCCGCCATTGGTCAGAATGCTATCGGAGCCAAAGCTCCCTGGGTGGCATTCCTGGCGGGCACTGGCGCAATCGTTTTGACGTTCCTGGCCGGCGCCGAACTGGATCCTGCTGTTTTCGCTCGCAAGTGGAAGGAAGCGGTGGGTGTCGGGCTCGTCGGGTTTTTTGGGCCATTTCTCTGCGCCGCAGCGGTGGCTTACTTTTTTCTCCACTGGAGCCTAATGGCAAGCTGGCTTGCCGGTGTGGCTCTATCGACAACGTCTGTCGCCGTTGTCTATGCGGTGATGCTGGAGACCGGCTTCAATGAGACTGACTTTGGAAAGGGTATCTTGGCCGCATGTTTCGTAAATGATTTAGGCACGGTCATCGCGCTTGGTCTGATATTTGCGCCTTTCACAATCAGAACTGTGATTTTCGTTGTGATTAGCGTTGCCGTTTTCTTCTTTCTGCCATTTCTCACACCGCGCTTCTTTCGCAAGTACGGGGGGCGAGTTTCGGAACTCGAGGCCAAATATCTTCTCCTTCTGCTGTTCGGACTCGGCGGGTTGGCAACCTGGGCGGGAAGCGAAGCGGTTTTGCCGGCCTACATCATCGGAATGGTTCTGGCAGGGACTGTCGGGAAGGATCATCAGCTAATACGTCGTTTGCGCACTCTGACGTTCGGGCTGCTGACGCCTTTCTACTTCATCCGGGCGGGGTCGCTTGTGTCCATTCCCGATATTGTTGCAGCACCGCTAGTATTTGTGGTTCTCCTGGCCACCAAAATGGTCGCGAAACTTGTCCCGCTTGTACCGACCGTGCGCTCCTTCAACTACCTTGGTCACGAGGGTCTGTACTATTCGCTGATGATGTCGACGGGTCTGACTTTTGGTACGATCGCGTCTCTCTTCGGGCTACAACATCGAATTATTACTCAGGCGCAGTATTCTTTCCTCGTCGCCACCGTTATCGGAACAGCAATCATTCCCACGGCCATTGCGAACGCGTATTTCTCGCCTCGGCATCTTTTGAAGAGGGCGCTCAGCCCCGTGCCATCGGAACGAAACATTTTTGGAGAAGAAGACCTGCAGGAGATGCCGTAGTTTATGAGGTTACTGCGTAGGGACGACACATTTTTCGAGCTGTTTCTGCAGCATATCCGCATCATCTGCGATGCCTCTGAACTTCTCGAGACCGGTCTGCGATCAGGGTACGACGGAACTCGTGACATCTCTGTTCAAGTGAAAGCGCTCGAACATAAGGGAGATCAAATAGTCCAGCAGATTGCCAAGCGACTGCAGGAGACCTTCCTTACGCCGTTCGATCCGGAGGACACGCGGCAACTGGCGACCGCGCTGGACGACGTTCTGGACTTCATAGAAAGCGCGACCTTTCGAATTGTGGCGTAGAAGCTGGAGCCGATTCCGACCGAACTGGTTCATCTGAGCCAGATCGTAAACAGGTCGTGTAACTGCTTACGCGAGGGAGTGCAAAATCTCACGATGAAAAAGGCGGTCACCAATACGTGCAGAGAGATAGACGGGTTGGAAAAAGAAGCCGATCTTCTGCAACGGCAGCTTCTGCGGGAGCTCTTCAGAAGCGAAAGCGACCCAGTCAGGCTGCTGAAGCACAAGGAGCTTTTTGAAGCGCTCGAAGGGGTCACGGATCGCTGCGATGACGTCGCGAATCTTCTTGAGAAGATCGGGATTTAAGAACGGCTAAGGTCCTGCGGAGAGGGTGCATCTTGGAAAGCCGATTATCATGAGGGCACCGCGGTTGAGAATAGTGTTTGAGTGTCCTGTCACGGGTTTACGACGCGGGTTTACGACGGGTTTACGGGTTTAGTGAACAGGTGGACTGTCCCTCAGTTGCGCGTGCCTCAATTGCGCGTGCTCAGTTGGGATTGGTGCTCTTGGTTTTGTCGGAAACTTTAGTGGCGGTCTTATGAACGCCCTTCTTTACGGCATGAGTGGACTTTGTTGCTCCCTTTTTCACGTCGTGAGCACCATCTTTGGCCCCATTCTTAGCGTCCCGGCCGACGTCCTTCGCGTCTTGCCCCACTTGCGAATAAGCCGGAACGACCGCTGGTGCTAGCAATGCAAGGGATAGGATTAAACTCTTCATATTTACAGTTTAGAGCATAGTAAAGTTATTTTGGAGAGACGACACGTAGGAGGCGTGAGACTTGAAATTCATCATCGGCGTGATCGTTGGAATATTGATAATTCCGGCGGCCGTTTACCTGTATTTTCGATTCGGCTATGCGCCGGTGGCGACAGCGGCTTCGCCGATTCCATTTGAAAGAACGCTGGCGAAATTGGGCTTGAACGCCAAGATACAGAAGGAGGCGCCGAAGAGCGCTCCGTTTCAACCGACTGATGCGGACATGCAAAACGGTGCGCATCTTTATCGCGACCACTGCGCGATGTGCCACGGCGGCGTGGATACGCCGAAGACCGCTACAGCAAAGGGCATGTTTCCGCAGCCACCACAACTGCTGCACGGTAAGGGCGTGACGGACGATCCAGCGGGTGAGACATATTGGAAGGTAGCGAACGGGATCCGGCTGACGGGGATGCCGGCTTATCGGGACTCGCTCTCGGATAAAGAGATGTGGCAGATCAGTCTGCTGCTTGCCGGGGCGGACAAACTTCCGGATGATGTTGAATCGATACTAAAACAGCCCCTCCCGGGTCAATGAAGTAACGCGCTATGCCCGATCACAGATGGCCGGTTCTTCGTCAACTGCAAAATGGGGATGTTTTCGGACTTGGCGAGTCGGCGGCATCGGACCGCACCGAATCACTCAGCGCGAGGACCAAGCAGGCCGATAAAGTTGTCGCATCCGTCTGTCCTTACTGCGCGGTGGGTTGCGGACAATTGGTTTACGTCAAGAACGACAAGATCATCGATATCGAGGGCGACCCGGCATCGCCGATTTCGCATGGATGCTTGTGTCCCAAAGGGGCAGCGACGTTCCAACTGGTTACGGGCTCACATCGAGTCAGCGACGTTCTGTACCGGCGGCCCTATGGCAAAGAGTGGGAGAAGATTCCGCTCGAACAGGCCATGGATATGGTCGCGGCGCGTATTAAGAAGACACGCGACGAGAACTGGGAAGACACGGACAAGGATGGACATCCGCTTCGCCGCACGATGGCGATTGCGCATCTGGGCGGCGCGACGCTGGACAACGAGGAAAACTACCTCATCAAAAAACTCTTTACGGGATTGGGGATTGTCCAGATAGAAAATCAGGCCCGTATTTGACACTCCTCCACGGTCCCCAGTTTGGGGACCTCGTTCGGAAGGGGCGGCGCGACGACGTTCCCAGGCGATCTGGTGAACTCGGATGTCATCGTCATTGAAGGATCGAATATGGCGGAGTGCCACCCGGTTGCCTTTCGCTGGGTGATGCAAGCGCGCGAACGCGGCGCGACCGTCATTCACGTCGATCCACGGTTTACTCGCACGAGTGCGGTGGCGAATCTGCATGTGCCCATTCGGGCCGGTTCCGATATTGCGTTCCTCGGCGGAATCATCCGCCACATTCTGGAGACGGAAAGCTACTTCAAGGACTACGTCGTCAATTACACGAACGCACCCGCGATCATAAACGACAAATTTGAAGACACCGAGGATCTGGACGGGCTGTTCGGCGGATGGGACCAGAAAAAAGGGAAGTACGACACGAAGACCTGGATGTATAAGGATGTCGATCCGGAACCGGCCGGCGGCTCACGCGAGGCGGAGGGTGGAAAGAAGGCGCAGCCCATCCAGCGGCAGCCGATTCAAGCCGAGCATACCGACCCGACGCTGCAGCATCCGCAATGCGTGTTTCAAATTCTGAAGCGGCATTTTTCACGGTATACGCCCGAGATGGTGGAAGAAACCTGCGGGATACCAAGACACCTGTTTTTGAAAGTTGCCGAGGCGCTTTGCCGGAATTCGGGGCGCGACAAGACCGGCGCGTTTGTCTATGCGGTGGGTTGGACTCAGCATTCTACCGGCGTGCAGTACATCAGGACCGCCGCGATCATTCAACTGCTGCTCGGCAACATGGGCCGGCCGGGTGGCGGAATCATGGCGCTGCGTGGGCACGCGTCCATTCAGGGATCGACTGATATCCCAACCTTATATAACCTGTTGCCCGGTTACTTGCCGATGCCGAAGGCCAAGCACGATACAGACCTGAAAACGTATCTGCGGCTGAACGAATCGCCATCGGGCTGGTGGGGAGAATTTCCAAAATACTTCGTCTCGTTGATGAAGGCTTGGTTTGGCGGAATGGCGCGGAAGGAAAACGATTGGTGCTATGACTACTTCCGACGCTGACGGGCGATCACTCGCACATGAATACGGTGGTCGATATGGTCGATGGCGCCGTGAAGGGCTACTTCGTCATGGGCGAGAATCCGGTGGTTGGCTCGATGAATGGCGCGTTGCAGCGCAAGGGGCTGCGGAAGCTGGATTGGCTGGTCGTGCGGGATTTCCAACTCACGGAGACGGCGGATTTCTGGCGAGAGGCTGCAGAGATCGAGCGCGGCGAAGTAAAGACCACAGACATCGCAACGGAGGTGTTCTTTTTCCCGGCCGCAGCGCACACGGAGAAGGATGGCAGCTTTACGAACACACAACGGCTTCTGCAGTGGCATCACAAAGCGCTTGAGCCGAAGGGCGATTCACGAAGCGAGCTCGATTTCATATTCAAGCTGGGGCAGCGGCTGAAAAAGTTATATGCGTATGAGTACGATCAGCCTAGAAACTGGCCGATTCGCGATCTGACCTGGGACTATCCGACGCATGGGCCGCTGAACGAGCCGAGCGCCGAAGCGGTGCTTTTCGAAGTGAACGGGTATACGGTGGTCGATCGAAAGCCGGTTGAGGGGTTTACTTCGTTGAAGGACGATGGCTCGACGGCTTGTGGCTGCTGGATCTATTCGGGATCTTATAAGGATGGAAAAAACCAGACTGCGCGCCGGCGGCCGCATTGGGAGCAGAATTGGGTTGCTCCGGAGTGGGCCTGGGCATGGCCGCACAATCGACGCATCCTATATAATCGCGCGTCGGCGGATCCCGAAGGTAAGCCCTGGTCGGAGCGGAAACGGCTGGTCTGGTGGGATGAAGAGAAACATGAGTGGGCCGGCGACGATACGCCCGATTTCATTGTGGGGCGGCCGCCCTCGTATCGTCCCGCGAAAGAGGCGCGAGGAAAAGAGACGATCTCCGGAATCGATCCGTTCGTCATGCAGGCGGATGGAAAGGGTTGGATCTATGTCGCGACGGGCTTGGAGGATGGGCCGCTGCCGACACACTATGAGCCACAAGAATCCGTCGTCAAGAATCCGCTGTATGGACAACAATGCAATCCGGAGCGAATGGAATGGAGGCGCGATGATAATCCGTATCACCAGCCGTACGGCGATCCGCGATTCCCCTACGTGCTCACCACGTACCGGTTGACCGAACATCACACGGCGGGCGGGATGAGCCGATGGTTGTCGTGGTTATCGGAACTGCAGCCGGAGATGTTTTGCGAGGTGTCTCCCGAACTTGCGGCGGAATGCGGGCTGAAGAATGGAGGATGGGCGACCATCCGCACCATGCGCGCGGAAATTGAAGCGCGGGTGCTTGTGACGCGGCGCATGCAACCACTGCGCATTAAAGGGCGCATCATCCACCAGATTGGATTGCCGTATCACTGGTCGACGAAAGGTCTGGTTCGCGGAGATGCGGCCAACGATCTGATCGGGTTCGTCGGCGATCCGAATGTGTCGATCCAGGAATCGAAGGCGCTGACGGGAAGCATTGAGCCGGGCCGTAAGAGTAAAGGGCGGCGGCAGGTGACGAGCGGAGCGCTGGTGAAAAAACTTCCTTCGAAGGAAGGGCTACGCGATTTGCCGAAAGTCCGGCACAGGCCCAAGAGTAAGCACGGTTTCAAGGCTGAGGAGACTAAGGAAGGGAACGTGTAGCTGTGGCTGCAGAAAAGGGATTCTTCACTGACACGACGCTTTGTATCGGCTGCAAAGCGTGTGAAGTTGCGTGCAAGCAGTGGAACCAGCTGCCGGACGATGGGTTTCTGTTTTCCGGGATGTCTTATGACAACACGATTCATCTGGGTGCTTCCACATGGAGGCATGTGGCGTTCATCGAGCGTCCGGTTCCGCTGCGCGACGATGATGAAGGCGCGTTTTCATGGCTCTTCTCGTCCGATGTTTGCAAGCATTGCGCGCGCGCGGGATGCTTGGAGAGCTGCCCGACCGGCGCAATTATTCGCACTGAATTCGGCTCCGTCTACGTGCAGCCGGATATATGCAACGGGTGCGGATATTGCATTGTGAATTGTCCATTCGGCGTCATCGACAGGCGCGAAGAGGACGGGCGGGCCTGGAAGTGCACTCTCTGTTACGATCGCCTACGCGAGGACATGACGCCTGCGTGCGCCAAGGCCTGTCCAACGGAATCGATTCAATTCGGCGAGGTGAATCAGTTACGGGAGAAAGCGGCAGCGCGCGTGGAGAAATTGCATGAGCAGGGGCTTTCCGATGCCTATCTTTATGGAGCGAATAAAGAGGATCAGCCGGGTACCGAGGGCTTGAACGCATTCTTTCTGCTGGTGGATCAGCCGGAGGCCTATAACTTGCCGCCCGACCCGGTGGTCCCGACAAAGAAAGCGAAGGACGCGTGGATGTCGATGGCTGCGGGAGCTGCGGCGATGGCGATGGTTGCTCTTGGTACAGTATTTTTCGGCGTCAAACGGGGACACGCGTGACCGATCTCACCTATTACGACCGGCCTTTGTTGAACGAGCCGGTATGGGAATGGGCGGTTCCGGCGTACTATTTCGTGGGCGGCCTGACGGGAGCTGCGCTGGTGTTGGGAGCTGCCGCGCAGGCGCTTGATCCGAAGAGCTCAAGGAAATTGATCAGGCGATGCGACTGGATCGGTTTTGTCGGCGCGGCGATCAGTTCGGCGCTTCTCATCTACGATTTGGGGCGGCCTTCGCGATTCTTGAACATGCTGCGGGTGTTCCGCCCGACTTCGCCGATGAACGTGGGGGCGTGGATTCTTTCGAGCCTGGGCGGGACTTCAGCGGCGGCGATTCTGTTCAAAGGGCGTAACGGCGTGTTTGGCGCAATCGGAGAAGCCGCTGGATTTGCGTCCGGCGTTTTAGGCCTGGGACTGGCGACTTACACGGGTGTGTTGGTGAGCAACACCGCGGTTCCTTTGTGGCAGGAATCGCGGAGAGTGTTGCCGATCCTGTTCGGCTCTTCCGCCATGGCGAGCGTCGGATCGGTCTTCGAGATGTTTGTCGAAAACAAGGAGCGGCGTATCACGAGAACCTTCGGAACTGTTGGCCAGCTAGTAGAAATAACAGCATCGGTGGTGATGGAGAGACAAGCATCAGTGGTGCCACGCGTCGGACGTCCGCTGCGGCGGGGACTGAGTGGGGCAATGTGGAAGGGCGCGGCGCTACTCACGGCTACCAGCGTTGCTGTCGGAGTGCTTCCGAATCCATCGCGGAACAAGCGCATAGCGGCGGGCGTGCTTGGAGCGCTGGGATCCTTGCTGATGCGATTCGCGGTTCAGCACGCGGGCGTCGTGTCATCGCGCGACGCGCGGGCATCATTTCATCAGCAGCGGGCGAGGGCGACGGTTTAGCTCCGAAAACTCTCAAGTTGTGATACGATTTAGGTGTTCTTACCTGCGGCTGTGTGTCTTTTTTGAATGACCGTTCTATTGGCGCCTTGGCTGCTTGTCTGACGAATTTAGTAACAAGGAGCCTGAATGACTAACGTATTTGTTGGAAACCTGAGTTTCCAGACCACGCAAGACGATCTCAATTCGATCTTTTCTCAATACGGTGCGGTAGAACGGGTGAATGTAGTGACCGACCGCGCAACTGGACAGCCCCGCGGTTTTGCTTTCGTAGAAATGAGTAGCCGGGCTGAAGCAGAGGCTGCTATCTCTGCACTAAACGGTAGCGATCTGCACGGCAGAACACTGAACGTGAACGAAGCGCGTCCCAAGACCGATGGCCCACGAGCCGGCGGTGGCGGTGGTCGAGGCGGTCACGGCGGTGGCTTTAAGAAATCTCGCTGGTAAGGACAGCACAGCAGGCGGCGAGGAGGCTTTGAGCGTTGCCCCTCGTGGATATGCCTTTTTGTTGAGAACTTATCGCAAATGGAGGTTTCATGGCAGCTCGCGGTTCATTCCAAAAACGTCAAAAAGAAGCCGCTCGTCGCGAGAAGCGGCAGTTGAAATTGGATCGCCGGCAAGGCCGGCAGGTGGTTATTCCCGGATCTATCTCGACTCCGAGTGACACGGAGAATCCGGACACCGCACTGGACAATGACGATTTGAAAGCGCCGGAGGAGTCTCCGGTCGCGCCCGTTCCAGAACATAGATCAGAAGGCCAGTAAACAGAAGCGGGCTGGCGCATCAACTCTTACAAGGGAACAGCCTCACAAACTCGTTCGCGAAGACGGGTGTGCGTGTCCACACCCAAGTTCGCCGATCTGCCCAGGCGGCATCGGTGTCCTTCGCCACCAGAAAATCGATGGGCATTGTCCGGCACGCCATCTGAAACGATCCTGAGCTTGCGTCGTCGCCGGTCGAAAATAGCTTAGTCAATCGAGCAACGACGGGAGAGCACTCGCTCGGATCTCCTCCAAACGCAGTGGCGCAGGCGCTGTCTTCGGCTAGCGTCGGGCGGTTTGAATAGAGTTCGTAGAACGTGTCCTGGTAGATCGGATTTGGATTTTGCTGGAGGATCGCGTGCTCCGAAGTTTTGGCGCGCAACCATTCATAGGCTTCCCTGTTGGCGTAGGTGCGACGCCCGAGCTGATCGTCATTTGCAAGCCACGCGATCTTAGGCACGCTTCCAGCGTCCGACAGCACAGGGAAGAATCTCAAGATTGCGAGATCGTAGACCACGCCGGCTGCCCCTAGAACCAGTAACGCGACTAAAAGTGCTTTTCGGCCGCGGTTGATTGGTGATCCCTCGCGAATCGATAAGAGATCCGCGGCCCAGATCAAGAGCACAAACTGCGCGATGAGAAACCCTCTCCAGCCTAAATCGTTGTTCTGAACAAGACCGGATTTCAGGAAAGTACAAACCGCGATACTAGTGCCGATCATCGTGAAAGCGGCTAGTTCCTGCCGCGTCGCTGCTCTTTTTTCACGGAGGAATCGCGTCCAAACCAGCCAACCGGCGGCAAAGAAAAAGCCCAATTCGAGGAAATAGTTTAGGGGCAAGAAGAGGGCATCGCCTATCTGGAGCTGCCACCCACGATTCAGGCCCAGAACTTTTAGAAAGGCTTCACCCAAGGGGAAGGAACGAACCGTCAGTTGCAGGGCGGCGCCGCCGGAACCAGGTCCTCGCAGACGTTGCGAGAAAAGGAATGGACAATGCAATCGCGATGACGCCGGACAGAAGCAGCGCGGCTGTTTCGCGATACCACTTTTTCAGCAGCGCGATTGCCGTCCAGAGTACGAGGAAAATGGCGAATACGAACGCGACGTAGATTGCCGCGCCGACAGCCGTGGCAAACGCCATTCCAGCAACTATGGCCGAAATCAATATGCGCCTTTTTTGGGATTCGCGCGGCACATTCCAGAGGATCAGGAAGCCAAATAAGCATGCAATTAAGCCGCACAGGTAATGCGGTTCCCAAAGCATCGTGTACAGCCAGCCGTCAACTTGGTTATTCCACCACTCGACCGAAGGCGAAATGCCCTTTATCAATCCCACATGCGCCAGGCCAAGCATCAGAAGGGCAGGCAGGATGTCGAGGCCGGTCACGCCCAACAGCAATATTGCAATGAGGCTTCGCCGTGAGATGCCAGATGCTGCTCTTGGGCTGAACAAGCGCAAGTAGAGCGCGGCGATACTCATCAATCCGATGCCGCACCAAATGGTTGCCCCGATAAATGCTTGCCGCGCATCGACGAGAGGGCGGGCGATGTGGTGGACCAGGGCGGGCAGTATCAACCAAAAATAGTGATATCGCAGAGCGACAGGATGGCCAGGAAAGAAGAACGGTGTTTGCGCTGCGAGTCCTGAGGTCGCGATCGCGCTTGTAAATGCTGTTCTGACGGAATAATCAAGGCCGATAATCGAGAAGTAGAGACGACGTCCGATCTGTAGGTCCGCGAGCGAGAAGGTTGCGACTACAGCCCAGATGAGGACCAGGGCCAAGATTCGACATGCCACTCGCTTACGGTCATGGTTCCGAAGTCGCTCGCGTGCAAGAAGGAATAGCGCGCCCGCGGAGAGGACACCGTACACGACGCAAGCGGCGCTTAGCGAAATCCAACGTCCAACGAAATAGCCGACGATTGGACCGAGCGCGATAGACAATGGGACGCTCATCGCCATTCGGAAGGAAAGCGAGCGCTTTCGGAATTGCAGCACATCCAGCAACCAGCCGAGTGTGTATCCAGGGAAGAATCCCACGAGTGAAAACAGACAGAAGCTTACGAAGATGGCTACGCAATCCGAGAGCATGAAGTTGTGCACGGCCATTGCTGATCGCTTGGGCTAGAAGAACTCCGCGTAAGGACGGTGAACCGGCAACAGATCGGTGGGCATCGAGGTATGCCAGGACCACGCACCCGCGCGGGGAGGATTCGGACCGGCTCGTTGCGATTCGTCAGGGGCGGTCAGCAGACGGCAGCGATACAGCAGAGAGATGGAATGACCACGGTTGCGCTCCGGCGAGATGGTTTCGAGGACGAAAATGGGCGCGGGCTCGAAATCGACGGTAGCGCCGAGTTCGGTGTCGGCCACCGCCCGGATACGATCGGCGGCAGTCTCCTTGTACCGAATGACGCCGCCCGGGATGTGCCACCCCGCGCCGTAATGTTCGTCATCTCGCCAAGTGAGGAGCGTTCGACCATCCGCGTCCTTGATCAGGAGATCGACATTCACGAGCGCGGCGATGCGGCTGACGAAGAGAAATATCGGCTCGGGCAAGCCGGAATGAGGATCGCCAATGGCGCGTTCCAGTTCGGCGATGGGGTCTTGTAATGATGTCACGAGAGATCCAGCCCCTGTTCCTCGTCATAGAGCAAGATGACTTCGTTCGGCAGGTCGAGTTTGCAGCGGACGATATCGCGTATCTCCCGTTCAAATCCTCGCGATGAGATCAAAATCGGCTCTGGATGGAAGCGCATGTCGTCAGGGCTGAGCAAACAAGCCAAGGCGTTTTGCAGATATTCAATGTGCTCCAAAACACCGCCCGCGATGAGTAGATCAAATGCTTCAGCCCGCTATCTTGCTGGCACGGCAATACGCATCGATTTCCTGGTACTCGTAAAAGTCGAACTCCAGGCCATGCTTGAGCTCCCCGTTTGTGTTGCCAAAAGGACTCTGCCGGGGACGCGCGAGTTCTTCGGTGGAGTAGACAATCTCAACCGTGCGCTTCTGGAACTTCACAGCGTCGCAACCGGCGGCGACCGCAACACTGATCAGCCTCTTGGCGAGATCGATATCGCCGTTATGGTTAATTCTGATTTTGGCGACTATATAGCAGGGCTGGGAATCTCCGGCGAGCTTATTCCCTATCTGAACCCTTTTCAGCTCCACAGGAATACCGTTAGAATTCATGGCGATAACTCTCACGAGTCGGACAGCTATAGTACCCATCGGCAGCGTCGCGCGCGCACTTCAGAGGGCGTGCCATCTCAAGGTTCGGCGGATGCCTTCATCGAGGGGAATTCGCGCACGGAGGCCCAGTTCTTTCTCGGCACGCAGGGTGGACGGAACGTAGTCTGAAGACTCGCGAGCTCCATGTGATATTTCGACCGCTGTTCCCGGCGATACTTCCGCTACCCTGTGGGCCAAGTCCAGAATTGTCAATGAGTCGGGCGAACCGACATTATAAGGATGTGCGGAATCGCCGCGCACCAGAATCGTCCACAACCATATCGCTAAATCCGCCGCATATAAATAGGACCGGTATGATGTGCCATCGCCGTCGATCCGGATGGAGCGGCCCACGAGTGCGTCGCCGATGAAATTACCAATGGCGAAATTTAGATTGAGAGGAAGATGCGGCCCTGCAAACGTGAATAGGCGCGCGATCAGGGCGGAAAATTCGTAGTGCTCGGCATACAGGACACACAAAAGCTCGGACAAGTGCTTAGCTTGTCCGTAGCCTGTTGTCGCCGTTTCCGCGTATTCCTCAGGCAGATGGGTGACATCTGCGGGTTGCCTGCCGTAGACCGCTCCCGAACTGGTGAACAGGAATCGGCGGACGCCGCTCTTCTTTGCGAATTCCAGCACATTCCTAATCGCCTCGGGCGTGTGATTTGAGGCGGCATGGATTACGTATGGAAACGTACTCTGGGGAAATTCGAAGCTGCAAGTGTCTCCGCGAAGCAGCCGTACGGCGGCGTGACGGGCAAGATGCGGGCTCTCTGTCAGAAACCGCTCCGGATCGCGGGTGAGAATGACTGCGGAAATGCCCAAGTTCAGTTGGTCATTTGCGTAGAGAAGGGTCTCGACTAGCCACTTGCCCACGAATCCCGTCCCACCGGTGATGAAGAGCTGCGCTCCGGCCAGCGCGCGAAAAGAGTCGCCTGCGTGCTCGAGCACGTGACTCAGATCCTCGATTGGCAACTTCGGCACGTCTTGCTTTAATTCATCGCGTGTACAGCGGAAAAGACGGAATGAAACGTCTCCTCGACGTAATCCAGCATTTCGGTCGTGATTCCCGGATACACGCCGATCCAGAAAACGTGATCCATCACAAAATCGGTATTGTCGAGCTTGCCTGGTATCCGGTAGCGGACATCCTTGTATGCGGGCTGCCGGATCAGGTTGCCTCCGAAAAGCATTCGCGTTCCGATCTTCCGATCTTCGAGGTAGTCGACAACCGCGTTCCGGGTCAGCGGGCCGCCGGGGCGCACGGCCAAAGGAAAGCCGAACCAGCTTGGGTCTGAGCCCGGCGTCGCCTCGGGCAAAATGAAAAATTCTTCCAGGCCCCCGAGTCGTTTTCGAAGCGCCCGGAAATTGGCTTTCCTCTTTTCGATGAACCCGGGCAGTTTTCGAAGCTGCGCAACTCCGATGGCCGCTTGCATATCGGTCATCTTCAGGTTGTAACCGATGTGCGAGTAGGTGTATTTGTGGTCGTAGCCACATGGCAGATCGCCTAATTGCCAACTGAAGCGCTTCCCACACGTGTCTTGCTTGCCGGGGTCGCACCAACAGTCACGGCCCCAGTCGCGGAACGATTCGACAATTGTTTTCAGCACGGGGCTTTCCGTCAATACGCAACCGCCTTCGCCAGTGGTGATGTGGTGCGCCGGGTAAAAGCTAAACGTGCAGAGATCGCCGAATGTCCCCACCTTCTGGCCTTCGTACGTGGAACCGAGCGCGTCGCAGCAATCTTCAATCAGCCAAAGATCATGCCGTCGCGCGAAATTGGTTACTGCCGTCACATTAAAGGGATTGCCGAGCGTATGAGCCAGCATGATGGCGCGCGTGCGAGAGGACATTGCATCGGCCAAAAGATCTGCATCGATGTTGTATGCCGGCAGCTCGATATCGACGAACACCGGCACGAGTCCGTTTTGAATAATGGGATTGACGGTCGTGGGGAAGCCAGCCGCCACAGTGATAACTTCATCGCCTGGCCGGAGGCGCCGCACGCCCAGTTTCGGTGAAGTTAGCGCCGTGATCGCGAGCAGATTCGCTGAAGAACCCGAGTTGACTAATGCGGCGGTGCGCAGGCCAACATAAGACGCAAGCGCTTTTTCGAACTCGGCGGCAAATCGGCCCGTGGTCAGCCAGAAATCGAGTGCGCTGTCCACGAGGGATTGGATCTCCGTGTGATCGAAGACGCGGCCTGAAACAGGGATGGGCGTTTTGCCCGGCGTGAACGGCTGCGCGCCGAATGCGGCCTGGTGGTAATCGGCTACCAAACTCAGAATCTGCCCGCGCAAGGCATCGGCATTACTGCGCATGAAAAAATTCCTGGTACCACGAGATGGTGCGACTTAGCGCGTTTTCGGGCGTGAACAGCGGCTGCCAACCTAAGATTTGGCGAGCGCGCTCGGCGCTCAGAGTCTGATGCCGAATTTCGTTGGATGCTTCGTCGCGGACATCCGGGACCAGCGACGATTCCATCGCGATCAGAATTCGCTGCACGAAGCCCAGCACAGAGATCTCCTGTTCGTTTGAAAAATTGAACGCTTCGGCCGAAACTCCGTTCCTTCGCGCAGACGAGTCCCCAAGCCCCCGCAGAGGATCACGACTTTCATTGATGGGAGTGTAAATGGGGAGGTAAGAATCTCACCGTGCTGTGACTCTGGTGGCAAACACGATGGCCGGTAACGGAAATGACGGATGATGGGAGAGGGCCCACACATGAGTTCGCAAGTTGTTACTCCGAATACGGAAGCAGCCATTCTCGCGCGGATCATCCAGTCGGACGAAAGGGAACTCACTCCGGACGCTGCCCGCTACTTGCTTTCGATGAAGTTGCCCTCAACGGATGAGGAGCGCGTCAATGAACTGTCAGCCAAAGCGCGCTCTGGTTCGTTGACAGAGAACGAGACGCAGGAGCTTGATAGCTATTTGCATATCGGAATGCTTCTGGGAGTAATGCAATCCAAAGCGCGGCGACTTCTTAAGATTGAGTCGGATTTCTCTCGATAGTGAATCGAGATCTGGCTCGAACTGTTAAGGAACGAGCAGGTGGGCGGTGCGAATACTGCCGTATTCCGCAGTCTGGATTTCCGCTTCCGTTTCAAATCGACCATGTCGTAGCTGAGAAGCACGCTGGAGAAACGGCTCAAGACAATCTTGCGCTCGCGTGCCCCCACTGCAATCGGTACAAAGGTTCGAACATCGCTGGCCTTGATCCTGCTTCAGGTCAACTCGTTGGTCTATTCCATCCTCGTACCGATGTCTGGGCCAAGCATTTTCGATTCGATGGTCCGCGCATCCTGGGCAGAACGCCGACAGGCCGCGTGACAGTTCAGGTGCTCGCTATGAATGCAGAGGACCTCCTGCTATTTCGCACCGAGCTCCTCCGGGAAGGCGCACGTTTCATGTAAGAAGGGCAGCAATACTTTTCCGTTCTTCACGACGATCATCGTTCCGGGACCGATCGAGGTCTTCCGAAGAGGCCGCTCTCTAACGTAAATATCCAGGGCGCCTCTGCCAACCCCACAGAGCAACAGATTTGTGCCTACCGGTTCAATATAGTTAAACTAGAATTAACTGTGAGTAGAACAACGAAAATTGTCGGTTTTTCGGTTCCAGCGATAGTGGTGGAGGAAATCGAAACTTTAGCTAAGGAAGAACGCAGGACTAAGAGCGAGCTTTTCCGTGAGATGGTGCGCGTTTATCGCCGATATCGCCAGCAGCGCGATCGCGATGAGGAGCGCTGGATTATGAACGTGATTGAGGAAGCGAAAGCCGAACAGGCGCAGAAGCCTATGCGTGTGGAGGCGTTGCTCAAGGAGAGCAAACAGCTTTCCCAGTATGGTGCCCAGCAGGCTGACAAACTTGGAATAAAACATCGGGACACTAACCGCATCATTCACGAGCGCCGTAAGGCACGAAGATCTTAGGGTTGTCCTCGATACGAACGTCTACTTTTCTGCCTTTGTTCATCCCAAAGGCGTGCCGTTTCGAATTTGGCAGAGAGCAATAATCAGGCAGTATAAATTGCTGGTTTCGCCAGCAATACTGCGCGAGATAGCCGACGTGCTCCGGACAGAGGCGAAGTGGGGGGAACCGGAGATCATTCGATATCTGAAACTGGTGGCCAAGGTGGCCGATATCGTAATCCCCAGCATTGCTTTGGAAGTAGTTGTCGATGATCCTGATGACGATCGTATCTTGGAATGCGCTACCGCCGGTCACGCTGACCTGATCGCTTCAGGTGACCGTCACCTCACCCGCTTGCGGTCCTTTGAGGGCATCGGTATCGTCCGCCCGGTTGACTTCCAGCGCACGCTTGGAATGTGATGTGGCAGTGCGTGACAATCTGAAGCACGCGCGGCCAAGATCAAAATGTTCTGCTACACTCAGATGTGCGGACGCGGATTTTGGGTGTTATCCCCGCCCGGTTTGCTTCCTCCCGATTCCCGGGAAAGGCCCTCGCTCCCCTCGCTGGAAAACCGATGCTGCAGCACGTCTATGAGCGTGCTCAAAAGTCGCGGTATCTGGACGACCTGCTCGTCGCTACCGACGATCAACGTATCGCTGCCGCAGTGCGCCAGTTTGGCGGGCGCGTGCGCATGACGCGAGACGATCATCCCTCAGGCACCGATCGCCTTGCTGAGATTGCTTCTTCCGAACAGGCCGCTCTCTACGTGAACATCCAAGGTGACGAGCCGCTCATCGATCCGGAAGCTATCGATGCCGCCATTCTCTCCTTGCACGGAGACGATTCCATCCCCATGGGCACGCTGAAGAAGCGCATCGTGGATCCCACCGACATCGTGAACACGAACGTCGTGAAGGTGGTCACTAATCTGTTGAACGATGCAATTTATTTTTCGCGCTGCCCGATTCCTTACGAGCGCGATGGGAGCCAGCGGATTGCCGCTCTACTCGAAGCACATCGGGCTATATGTTTATCGGCGCGACTTTCTGCTGCAGTATCCCGATTTGACCGTCGGCCCGCTCGAACGCTCCGAGCGTCTCGAGCAGTTGCGAGCCATTGAAAATGGGTATCGCATACGCGTTGTCGATACTGAATATGAATCTCTCGGCGTGGATACGCCCGAGGATTTGGAGCGGGTCAATCATCTGTTTGCAGCGGTAGCGGATTCAGTTGGATTTAGCTGATGGAAATAGACGAGCCTTTCTCGGGGGAAGCGGAATCATGGCTAAGTACATTTTTGTAACGGGCGGCGTGGTTTCGTCGTTGGGAAAGGGAATCGCCGCCGCTTCCATCGGGTGCTTACTCGAAAGCCGCGGTCTTCGCGTCACTCTTCAGAAATTCGATCCGTATCTGAATATCGATCCCGGCACCCTGAGTCCGTTCCAGCATGGAGAGGTCTTCGTCACCGACGATGGC
This sequence comes from uncultured Acidobacteriaceae bacterium, assembly GCA_963819405.1. Lineage (GTDB taxonomy): Bacteria > Acidobacteriota > Terriglobia > Bryobacterales > Bryobacteraceae > Bog-105. Next base: position 56,687 of record CAWFWH010000003.1, read on the forward strand.
GCCGAAACCGATCTCGACCTCGGCCATTACGAGCGCTTTACCCATGCGCCACTCACGCAAAGCAACAATCTGACCTCTGGGCGGATCTACGAGAACATCATTACGCGCGAACGCAGAGGCGATTATCTCGGTAAGACGGTGCAGGTGATTCCGCACGTGACGAATGAAATCAAAGCCGCGTGCCGCAAAGTGGCAGCCGATGTCGATATTGCGATTGTCGAGATTGGCGGGACGGTCGGCGATATTGAGTCTCTCCCTTTTATCGAGGCCATTCGCCAGATGCGCCATGAGGAAGGCCGCGAGAATACGCTGTTCGTTCATCTCACGCTTGTGCCATGGATCGCCGCAGCTCAAGAGTTGAAGACCAAGCCCACGCAGCACAGCGTTAAGGAGCTGCGAGCGATTGGTATCCAGCCGGACATCCTGCTTTGCCGCTCCGAGCGCCAATTGCCGCGCGAGGTGAAGGAAAAAATTGCGCTGTTCTGCGACGTGGATGTCAGCAGCGTGATCACCGCCAAGGATGTTCATTCGGTTTACGAAATACCCATGGTGTTTGCCGAGCAAGGCATGGATGAAAGTATTCTTCGGCTGCTGCACGTCGAAGCCGGCCCGAGAGATATGTCCCGTTGGGTGGAGATGGTCGACCGCATGAAAAATCCCGTGCGCGAGGTGAGCATCGGATTGGTCGGCAAGTACGTCGAGTACGAAGATTCTTATAAGAGCCTGAAAGAAGCGCTGCTCCACGCCGGAACCGCGCATCAGGCGCGAGTAAACATCGAATGGATCGAATCCGACCGCATGGAATGGCCGGAATGCCGGAGTTATTTGCGCCGGTTCGACGGAATTCTGGTGCCGGGCGGATTCGGCAAGCGCGGGATAGACGGTATGTTGAACGCCATCCGGTTCGCACGTGAGGAGAAGGTTCCATATTTCGGCATTTGTCTCGGCATGCAAACCATGGTTATCGAATTTGCGCGGAATGTTTGCGGTCTTATCGATGCCGATTCCACCGAGTTCAACCCGGCAACTCCGTACCGCGTCATATTTAAGCTGCGCGAATTGAAGGGCGTCGATGAATTGGGCGGCACCATGCGGCTGGGGGCCTATCCATGCCACTTATCGAAGGGGAGCTTTGCGCGCGAGGCCTATGGTTCAGCCGTGATCAGCGAGCGCCATCGCCACCGCTACGAATTCAACCGTGAGTTTGAACCGCAATTAACGGAGCATGGAATGCGGATCACCGGCCAAACTCCGGATGCAATTTATGTAGAGATCTGCGAAGTGGCGGATCACCCTTGGTATCTGGGCTGTCAATTCCATCCTGAATTTAAATCGAAGCCGCTGGAGCCGCACCCGTTGTTCACTGCGTTTTTAAGTGCAGCTCTGGAGCACAGAGAGAGCAAGTCGCGGCCTGCTAAGGAAACTGCAGCTGCGCCCGAGTACTCTCACGCACAATGAACCAACGCGTATGTTTAACCTGTCGAGTTTGACCCTTTGTGCAATGTTCAAGCTGGCCTTGAGCCGCCGCGTGGTCGGGTTCTGCTCTTCTTCGGTGCTACTGCTGTGGGGCGCGACCGGCGCCGTGGCTGGCTCTCCATCGCGATCCGCAAAATGCGGTTGATGCGCGTCTGATAGCCCCTGCCGTGGCCCTTGAGCCATGCCAGCACATCCGCGTCAAGACGGATGGTGAGTTGCTGTTTGGCCGGTGGCCATGTTTCGGTTGCCTTTGTGAAGAAAGATTTGTCGAGCGGCGGAATGTCCGAATAGTCGATCTCGGCATCCTTCATGCGGTCAACTCTCGCCAAGTCGCTCTTGATAGATTTTTTGCTCACGTCGATTTGCCTTTCTCATGGAGATAATCCGCGTGATGTCGTCGCCGCGTGGCGCGTGGGCAATGATGACTACTCGACCGGCGAGCAGACCCAAGGTGATAAGCCGTTCCTCTCCATAATCGAAGCGGCTATCTACGAAGGTGATGCACGGGCTGGTCAGCACCTGTTCGGCGTCCGCAAAATCCAGACTATGTTTAGCGAAGTTGCTGCGGTTCTTCGCTTCGTCCCCATTTCATATATCATCCCACAGAGTAGTTACTATTGTAGTTACATAAGAGCACGAAATAGACCTTTATGGAACGTGGCGCGTAGGCAATACAGATTCGCCCACTGGTTGTACAGCTGCTCTTCGGTCTGCGCCAGCGGCGGGATGGCCGGCAATGTACGTCCGGGCGTGCGTGACTTGAGCGAGGGCCGGATCGGCATTCTTCCAAGCCGCAAGAAAGTCCGCATATTCCCTCGCGGCGGCTTCGGAATCTCCGGATTTCTCGCTGCTCATCGCAATACCGTAAAGCGCGAACCCGGATCGCGGCCGCTCAAGCAGTGCCCGCTCGTAAGCGGCTCTGGCATTCGTCCAATCGCCGATAGCTATCATCGCCGCGCCTTCGGTCTCGCCAACCGGCCGAATGTAGCTTGGGGGCTCATGATAGCCGAGGGCTTTCTCTTCCTGCGCCGCCTTCCCGAACAGACTTTTTGCATCGTCGAGTTTTTTCTGAGCCGTCAGCAGATAAGCCCGCAATTCCAGCGACATGATCGACAAGCTGCTCAGCAGCGGTTGCAATAGCGCATCCGGCATCACCTGCAATTTGGGAGACTCCGCCGCAGGCGCATCGCTCTTCGCCATCGCCTGCATGGCCGGCGACTCCTTCGATTGCTGAGATATCCGCCATAACTCGGCGTCGAATTGAACCGACGATTCTTCTGCCTTCTGAAGATCACGGCTTTCGACAGCCTCCATTCCGGCGGCAAAGACCGCTAGCTGGTGGGCGAGAAAGTCCAGGTTGGGCCGTCCTGCGGGCGGGGCGCTTGCCTTCGATAATTGCATTACCTGCGCCCAATCCGCCGTCCGCAGGGCCACCGGCAAGCGGGGATCGAGCCGTGAAATCGAATCCCGCGCCGAATAAATGTAAAGTGTGGATTCCAGGTCGCCGCGGGCACCGGTGAGTTTCATCGACAGCGCGGTCGCCTCGTTCAGTTTGCCTTCTTCCATCAGGTTCGCAATTGCATACATCAGGTTATGCACGTAATTCCAGTCGTTATCGGGCTTAACGTGCTGCTCCTGCATGTAGCGCTCGTCCACCTGCATGGACGCCGCAAAAGCCTGTTCCGCCCGCGCATAATCGCCCAGGCGAAAGAAGATGTGCCCCGGCATGTGGACCATGTGTCCCGCGGCTGGCGCCAGCCTGGCCAGTATCTCCGCGCTGTGCAAGGCCTGCTCGGGGTGCTCACTCCCCTCCACTGCATGAATGTAATAGTGATTCGCCGCTGAATCTTCTGGCGCGTCCTTCAAAATGGACCGCAATAGGGCCGGCGTTTCGTTGTGATCCGTAACTCCCGCCAGAAAAATACGTGCCTGAGTATCTTTCGGGTACTCTCTGACGAGCTTACGCCAGATCTCCAGCTCCTGCGAAAACATCGGACCCGTCCCGCGATTCTTCAGGGCTTGCTGGTGCGCGACGCTTGCCTCGATGTAGAGGCCTTCGCGCGCGCTTGCATGAGCTTTGAGAGTGACGGCCCTAGCCAGCGCCTGGCCGGCATAGCCCTGAGCCGTGCTGTGATAGAAGGACTCAGCCTTGTACAGGCCCCAGTAGCAGATGGCGCACTCGGGATCCACGCGAACGCTTTGTTCGAATGCGCGAGCCGATTCGTAGTCCCAAAAATCGTGCAAAAGGTTCAATCCCTGGTTGAACCACATTTGCGCTTCGGGCGTCGCGGTGATCTCCATGTGCGCATTCCCGATGCCGGTCATTGTCCGCGGCGGGGGCAGTTCGCCAGGAGGCGTCTCGTTCTGCGTTTCCATCATGTGGCCCGACATGTTCATCTGCGCTGATGCCGGCCGTTCCTGCGACACAAAAAGAGCAGCCAACAACCAGAAAAGCGTTACCTTCAGCAGATGCAGTGCAGGGCCTCTGGATCCACAGCCAGATTCGCCTCCCCAGTTCATGAAGGCATTTTACAAGCGCTTGAGGCAGGCCTCAGACCAACCGCCGAAAAGGACCTGTTTGCGACACAGGGTGAGGCTCATGTTTGCTATTTGCGAGATCGGAGTTTGCTCGAAGCGCGGGTTCTTCTGTTTCGGCGGCTTGTGGCAGGTCGAGCGTAAGTCGCTCCCGCGACGCTCTTGGCGAAAGCAGGGCCAGAGCCGAGGATCGAACCATCTCAAAACTCACCTTTTCTAGAGACGAGACGGGCTGCACCGGATCATCAGCCGCAGCGGAGCTTATCGTGTGCCAGATGGCTTCGTTTGCTCTTGAAAACTGGTAGCGATGTCGTTTTCCGGGTCGCTCTCAAGTCGCTCGATAATTAGTTGACATATACGGACCTTTGATGGAACCAGCTTCAGATAAAAAGGACCGAGATTGACCATCTCAAGCGTGATACGACCGTTCCAGCCTGCGTGGACAGTCGGGGCGGTTATATGCACCATCAATCCGAGCCGAGCAAAGGAACTGCGCCCTTCGATCCTGGCCGCCACTCTAGAACCAATTTTTAGATGCACTTTTTCACGAGTGATTGCCAGCAGGTGAGATTGCTGCACTCTATAAGGAGGAAGAATTACAGACCTGTCTTTCTCGCGGGAAACATCTTTCAGATATGCCGCAGCTGTTAGGGGGAAGCGTTGTTCGGCGAGGTCAAGTACTAACGAGAGGCCGGGAATCAGAAGCTTGTCATCGTCCCACGATTGAAATTCATCTCCCAGCAAGAGATCGACGGCAGAAGGCGAATAGGCAACTGGAGGAGGATCTATTTCAATCTGCCCAGCCGCAATCGCTGCCTTGATGCCAGCGTCGCTTAGAATCATAAGTGGCGTCAGGCCGCCATAGAGATGGGACCTGCGTCGTTCTTCGGTATCCAGCTACGGAATCCACCTGCGACCGGCTCTCCTGGGAGTTCGACCAACAAATCTGAGGGACTTTGACCGACCACGTAGGCGATGACTTTTCCAGCGACCGTCTCGGCTCGGCTCTCGGGTTCATGGTCAACGCTCACATTGCTTCGATCAACGATATAAGCATCTCCGGTGCTCAGCTTCACGTAGTACTCCGACGAAAAAAAGCCCATCGAAACAAGACACGAAACAAATGTTTTGGCGCTCATGATTTACCTGATACTATCATGCCGCGTATCGGTGGACTTGAGTATGGAATTGAGCCGAGCTTTTTTAGGCAGGTGGTGTTAAGGTACAGGCGCCTGCATCCCGACATCGTTTCTATTGTCTTAAATTGGATTCGCCGAAAATTCTAGCGGCAGTGTTGTAATTATCAGTTGTGCTGATAACCGTAGGCGAGGACCATGCCCAGGTCTCGTTCGCAAACGATGCGCCCATTGCGCTGATTGCGGGACCTTGCGTCATTGAGAGCGAAGAGCACATATTGCGAATGGCGAAAGCGATTCGCGATGTCGTGGGCGCCTTCGTTTTCAAGGCATCTTTTGATAAAGCGAATCGCAGCAGCGTTGACTCGTATCGCGGACCGGGTCTCCCGGAAGGTCTACGAATCTTGCGCGAGGTGCGCAATATCGGCATTCCCGTGCTCACTGATATTCATGAACCGGCTCAAGCTGTCCCTGCAGCCGAGGTCGCCGATATCTTACAGATTCCTGCTTTCCTTTGCCGACAAACTGATTTGTTACTCGAGGCGGGCAAAACGGGACGTGCCGTTAACATCAAAAAAGGGCAGTTCGTTTCGCCTTCCGATTTCGCCAAGGCCGCGGAAAAGGTAGCTAGCACTGGTAACCGCCGAATTATCCTCACGGAGCGTGGCTCTTCGTTCGGCTACAACAATTTAGTTGTTGACATGCGCGGCCTGCCCACCATGGCCGAGACCGGCTATCCCGTCGTTTTCGACGCAACCCACAGCGTGCAGCTTCCCGGCTCAGCGGGGAATAGCTCAGGCGGCCAGCCGCAGTTCATCGAGCCGCTGGCGCGAGCCGCCGTAGCCGTGGGTGTCGCGGGAGTGTTCGTGGAGGTCCATGATGCTCCCGAGCGCGCGCTTTCGGATGGACCTAACGCTCTCCGGCTCGACCTCTTACCTCAATTCTGGCAACGGCTTCGGGCGATTGACTCGCTCATCAAAGGTTTTTCCGCATAACTCTTCATTTAGTCTGAGACAACGTTGCGGCCAGGAGCCACGTCGTATCATGTGAGTCGTATGTTGTCACGTCTACGCGAGCGCCGCATCCGCCAGCGCGGCTTCTCGCTAATCGAACTGCTGATCGTCATTGCCATCATCCTGATCATTTTGTCGATCGCTCTGCCTCAGATGAGTAAGTCGCGGATGCACGCCCAGGAGATGGGGGCGATCGCTACCCTCAAGACCATCAACACTGTGGAAACGCAGTACATGTCCCAGTTCGGCCAGTTCGCGGGCTCCCTGACGCAACTCGGTCCAGCGGCTTCAGGCGGCGCAGCGGAGGGGCCTCAAGCGGCCGGACTTGTATCGGGCAATCTCGCGAGCGGTTCAACCGGCGGCTATAATTACACGATCACCGCGACGCCCGCCGGCTATTCTGTTTCGGCCGTGCCCAAAGCTTTTGGCAGCACCGGTCGCCGGACGTTCTTCACTGATCAGTCGGGGATAATCCGCGAAAACTGGGGTCAAGAACCGGCGACTCTGACTAGTCCCGAGATCAAGTAGCAGTCCGCACTTGTTGAAGCCAGGCCCAGCCCTTTGTTGCATGCTTGCTCTGGTTCCCGCACTGCGGGCGGCAGATCAGCCGACCGCCGCTCAAACCGCAGCTGCTCTGCGGGGAGTGTCGTTTGACCCCGAGCGCACCTACCGCGTTCGCGAACTACAGCTGGCTCGAGGCGATATCAAGATCTATCTGAGCGAAGGAGTTCTTTCCTTTCTCACCCCAGTGGGCGGCCGCAATGTGGCAGCGGTTTTCACCACGACGGGAGTGGAGGCGGGCGACGCCGAGATTCTCGTGCTGCCGCCGCAACGGAGCGAGCGCGCATCCTTGGCATCCTTTACTAAGAGTCCCAACCTGGATGAACATTTCACCTCGGCGCTATTTCTTTTCAGTGACGACACCGCAAAAGAGTTGCTCGCGCAAATCGAAGAGGGTCCGGTCCGGAAGGCTCCTGAAGTAGCCTCCCAGATAGCGCCGATCACTCCCAGCGTGCGGGACGTGACTGCCGACCTGGAAGTTCGTCTCATCGAATCGCTGCTCGATGATCACAAGCCCGCTCAGGGCTTCTTCTATGCAGTGATTGCCGGAGGTGAAATAGGCACATTCGATGCCGTGTATGACCCGACGCAGTTTGAGCCGGTCTCGGTTGGCCGCGTCCCGCAAACTCCAAACGGAAGACCGAAGTTCCAGCTCTGGACAAGTTTCCGCCCACGGCACTCGCCCCCTTTCGTTTCCGCATCCGCGCGCTTGAGCGATTATCATGTCGACGCCACCATCCACCCGGATCTGACCATGTCGGTTAGCGCCAACTTCAAGCTCCTCCCTGATCCAGCCGGCGGCCGTGTTCTCGATTTCGGCCTATCCAGCCGCCTAAAGGTTTTGTCCGCCCGCATCGACGGGCAACCCGCCGAAATCTTCCAGCACGATTCCATCCGCTTGGGCGAATTAACAAGCTCAGGAACATTCCTGCTCGTTTCAGATACACCCGTTAGTCCCAGCGTTGAGCACACGCTCGAAATACGGTATGAGGGGTCGGTTGTGCGGCGGACGACGGAGGGCTCTTATTTCGTCGATGAACGCAACGCCTGGTATCCGCATAGCGGACCTATGCTGACGAATTTCGATCTTACCTTTCATTGTCCCGATCGCCTACGCCTCGTCTCGACGGGCGAGTTGATGAGCGATGAGGTCGCCAACGGAGTGCGGACGGTTCACCGGATCACGAAAGTACCAGAGCGGCTCGCCGGCTTCAATCTCGGCGACTACAATCTTGCGACCGAAGAGCACGGCCAGTATCGCATCGAATGTTATGCCAATAGGTCAACCGTCGTCGCGTTCGATCTCAGCCAGGCGTCCGGGAATCCGCTGGTCTCGCCTTCCGAAAAGCCAGACGAGGCTCTTCATCACATCGCGAGCGAGACCGAAAGCCTGCTCGATCACTACACGAAGCGCTGGATGCAGCTCCCTATTCACAGCTTGGCGGTATCGCCTATTCCCGGCTACTTTGGCCAGGGATTCCCAGGGCTCGTCTATCTTTCGACCCTATCCTATATGCCCCAGGAGGACCGGCCAGCCCAGCTCCGCAACCCGCGAATGGACGTTTTCTTTTCACAACTGCTTCTGCCTCATGAAGTAGCTCATCAGTGGTGGGGCAATATCGTCGCGCCGGCGGACTATCGTACGGGGTGGCTTATGGAGGCCATGGCGAACTATTCCGCGCTGCAGTTTCTCGAGCAGGCTCAGGGAACCAGTCCTGTCGACACCATGCTGGATCGCTACCGTGAGGATCTTCTGCAGGACGCTCAGGGAAAAACCATAGAGTCGGCCGGTCCTGTGGATTTCGGCGTGCGCCTGCTTGATGCGGCTTCTCCCGGAGCCTGGCACACCATCATTTATGAAAAAGGCGCCTGGATTTTGCATATGCTGCGGGAGCGCCTGGGAGACGATGCGTTCAACAAAATGCAGGTGCGCTTACTGCGCGAATTCGCGGCTAAACCCATTAGCAATGAAGACTTCCGTCGCGTGGCCAGCGACTTCGTGCCTGCGGGACAGCCCGACAAGACGCTCGCGCTGTTCTTCGATACCTGGATCTACGGGACCGGCATTCCTAAGATGCAATTGCGCCAAACCGGAAAAGATCTCAGCCTGGAGCTATCGGAGGTAGACGAGGGATTCACCGCCGACGTGCCGCTCCTATGTAAGGCAAAGGATGGCGCCGAGGAGGTCCACTGGATTCGGGCCAGCTCGGGGAGCAATACGCTAGAGTTGCCGCGGGCGGGTTTGAGTTGCCAGTTGCCATCATCCCAGGCCTATTTGTACTCTCCTTTTTCTTAACTGCTTTTTTTGTAATTTTCCCTACGAACGCTGTACTTTATCTTTACTTTTCTATACACTGGTTCCAATTACCCTCGGGTGATCCCTTGCTAGTATGATCGGCGGTTTATTTGGTAGTTCCCCGTGTTCAATTGTCCTCAATAGCTTTTCTTGTGCTTGTTGGGCCGATTGCGGCTCTAGGCCAAGCGTTTTCCCCCGCAACTTCTAGTTCCTCAGGCGCCACGCCAGTCGGACCAGTCGCGCCCATCACGGTTTCGCCTCTCGTTGAGCCGATCCTCAAGGCATCTCACTGCGATCCGGGTCAGGTTCAGGAGCCGGCGCAGCTGAGCTTTCGACAAAGGGCTTGTTATTCCGAAACTCGGCTGGTAGCTCCTTCCATGGTGTTCCGTGCAGCCCTGTCGGGAACCTACGGACAGTGGCGAAACATCGATCCCTACGTTCGGCACGAGAATATGGACGACTTTGGCCGCCGTTTTGCCGGTTTCTACGCAAGGCATGCAGCACAGAACGGGGCCGAGCTGTTGGCTGGCTACGTGAACCATGAAGACCCGCGCTTTCACCCATCCATGCAGCATGGCGTCTGGAACCGCACGCGCTCCGCACTCCTAAGCGTCCTCACAACCAAAGATGCCGACGGCGTCAGCCGCCCAGCGCTAGCACCTATCGCGGGATCGTTTGGAGCGGGATTCGTAGGAATGGCTCTCTCCGAGAGGCACGACCGCCTGCAAGATGGCTTCCGCCGCACCGGCCTATCCTACGGCGGCTACTTTGGCACTGCCCTGATGCGTGAGTTCCACCCTGATCTCGCATTGCTTGCTTCTCACATCCTCCACAAGAAGAAGCAAGATCAAGACTAGCCTTCCGTAAACCTTTTCCCGCCAGGCTCGTTCCACATAAATGGATGGCTATGATTGGCCTGATGGCGGAACCGCTGGAGCGTGAAGTCCATGCCGGCACCGCTCTTCGGGATTTCGGCACTTGGATGGCCGCCGAGCAGAGGCGCATTTTTCTCTTGTGCCGTCGCCTGCTTCAGGATCCCGATGAAGCCGATTCCGCCACCCAGGATGTCTTTCTCAAAGCCTACAAAGCTTTGAACAAGAGCAAGGCGGATGCGCTCGATCTGGATAATCCCGGGAAATGGGTCACCCGGATCGCGGTGAATACCTGCCTGGACCGTCTACGATCCAAGGCCTGGAAAATGTGGCAACGCCGTCCGCCGGCCGAAGACGAAGAAGTCATCTTACAAATGACCCCGGGCGCGGAACCGGATGCGGAAAGTCAACTCTTCGCCAAACAAATCCAGCGCAGACTGGAATTGGCGCTCGTCAAACTATCGGACCGGCAGCGGGCCGTTTTCTCGCTCCGGCATTACGATGGCATGGCTCTGGAAGATATAGCCGATGTCCTTAAACTGGATGTTGGCACTGTTAAAGCACATTTATTCCGAGCGCTGGCAAAGATGCGCGAGGAACTGAAGGATTTATATACAGCACGCCGGTAAAGACGTGCGGAGGAACATATGGAGTCCAAAGTGTCAGGACATTGGACTGATGAGCAGTTGATCGAATACCTGTACGGCGTAGGCCCTGAGAATCATCATCTGGATACCTGCCCGCATTGCCAGGATCGCTTGTCCGCCATGCAGGCAAGGCGCCAAGCCGTGGAGCTGAATCCGTTTTCCCAGGAAGACGCGAGTTTTGAATTCCTGGCTGCGCAACGCCGCAAGATCTACGCGAGGGTCACGGAGCCATCCCGTTGGTGGTCTCAAACCCAGCTCCGGCGCTGGGCCTCGGCGGCCGCAATGGCTTTAGTGCTCGGCGGCGGGTTCGTTGTTTATGAGCAAAACCATAGACAGCAGATGATCGATAATAAAGTCTCGGATGCGCAGCTTGCGCAAGATGTCAGCTTGATGGCGCAAGACTCCGAGCCGCAACCGACAGCGCCCCTTCAGGCGCTATTCGACGAATGATTCATCGACGCGTTCGCATTCTGCTGCTGCTCGTGGTAGCCGCGGCCTCGCTCTGCGCTCAAAACCGGGCGAACTTCCCCTGGTGGAACAGCCCCGTAAAGAACGATATCGGTCTTACTCCGGCGCAGAACCAGAAAATCCGGCAAATTGTTCGATCGTATCGAAACCGGCTGATGGACGCTCGAAACGAAGTTCAGAAGGCCCAGGGCGACCTGGAAGATCTGCTCAACGATCCTACGGTCAACCCCCAAGCTGCGCAGCCAATTATCGAACGAGTGGCGGAAGCGCACGCGGCCTCCAATCGCGTTTTTCTGTCCATGAGCGTCGAATTACGCGCGGTACTCACGATGGATCAGTGGCGCCAACTCGTCCGCCGCTGGGACGAAGTGCAGCGCAAGAAAGCCCCCGATACCCAAGTTCCGCCAGAATAGCGATCACCCGGCTAAGCCGTCTATGCGTTGATTCAAGGTTTCGGCAGTATCGAACGTCAACACTTCTCAGCCTGAAACGTTGGTTCGTTAACTTGAGGAGATGCCGATTCCGGCAGACGAAGTGATTGCGCCAAGCTCTGGCTAGGCCAAACATTTCGGAGGTGGGCTCTTGAATCACTCGTGAAGTCTTCCGTTAATCGGCGCTTCTCACACTGAACGGAGTGCTCGGACAAATGGGCAGCTCTCGGCGATCAGCAGCGCATCCGTCCTTATGTCGGTCTCGGCGTGGGCGTCGTGGTCGGCCGTTGAAAAGGCGCTCCGTCAATGATCGCCACGATTTGGGCGTGCGGGCTTGCTGGGAATCATTCCTTTAGCCGATCATAGACACGTCTTAGGGATAACGCTGCTGCTGGCAGTTGCCGCGGTTGTTGGCGCTTAACTGTTCCGTTCGATGTCGCCTATCAGTCCTATCGACCTACGTCGTGGAGCCGGATGATTGCTGGAAAGCAATAGGCGCCTGAGCTTCTCGTTCTGTCGCCGAGATGCTCGGCCCTGCGTTAACGGGCGTGCTCGTACAGGCAATCACGGCGCCACTTGCCATACTCATAGACGCATTGTCATTTCTGGTTCGGCTTTTTCGGTTCTCATTATTAGAAAGCCCGAGGCTGCGCCTGAAGGGACGCGGGATGTTCCGCTGCTATCTGAAGCGTTGGACGGATTTCGATTTATCTGGGCCCATCCGGCCCTTCGTGCCTTGCTGCTTCGCTCGGTGACAGCATTCCTGTCGCATGGGTTTGATTTTTCCGCTGTATTTGTTAAACGCCATTCGAGTAGTGCACATGAGAGTCGGCTCTGGGCGTTGTCCTCGCGTTGGGTAGCGGGAAGCGTGGCGGGCGCCTACCTGCCGCACGTTATCTATCCGCCATGGGCTTGGTCCGACGTTTTTCGTCACCGCTATTCTGATTGGTTTTGCGCAATTGTTGATTCCGCTGTCGGCACAGATTCCCTCGCATGGGATTCATCTGCCTCTGCGTACAGCAAATTGGTGGCGGACATGGCGTGGACGATCGACCTAGTCAACGAAACTACCCTGAGAATTTGTGGCGCTGTAGCAGGTCTTCGGTCGCGTAATGCGGCAATATCAACTTGCCACGGCGGGATGTTGCCGTTCGGCCATCTCCGGCGAATTTGCAGTAGCGGATTGGAATTCCGCCGGATCTGTATATCGTGGGGCCGCTGGGGCTCCTGCTGTCAGCGCCGTGGACGTCGGTTACAGAAGCAGTCTCAATTCGGGCGCTGCAATCGATAGATGCTGCGCCACTCGTGTGTAAGCTCCGCATCAACGTAGATCTGTACCAAGTCGCTGAAATTGCCCTAAGCCGCTAACAATAGACGTGTCTCAGTGAAAAGAGACTGCTGCGAAACGTCCTCAATTCTCAATAGTTCGCTCATTGTGAGCACCGGCGATCGCTTCCTGAGATACCCAATCAAAAATCTCTACGATCGTTTTCTTTGCCGCTGCGTTGCGCACCAGATCGATCACGCTCGGTGAACGATTCCCTCCGCATGAAGCGGTCAGGTAAGTGCTCTTGAGACAAGTCGAAAAAGCATTTCCTGGGTCGATTGCAGCCCGGACGGGGCTATACTACCCGACATGCAGCCCGGAAAATGAAAAGCGACCAGTCACCGCTGGATCATATCTTAATGCAACTCGATGATTGTAAGTGACCCACGAAGGCCCGACACCGCTATTGCCCGTTCGTAAGCGAGAAGCTCGCCGGCTCATGCAGCCAAGGATCGAAGCAGTCGGAAGACGGATTCGCGGCACCGATATCAATTGCTGGATTCCGTTGCGAACAGATGGGTCGTTGCAACTGCGACAGCGGTGCTCACAGCGGAAATCAGTGGCGATTCGGCTGTCCGGCGCTGGGCACGAAGTGCAGCGCGAAGAAGGCCCCCGATACCAAGTTCTGCCATGAGTAGGGAACGTCATGGTCGAGCCCGGCATATGTGGTCGCTGCTTGGCTACGGCAGTAGCGAAGCAACAAGTCTCGTCGGCATGAGGCCAACTTTTCGCTGCGCCCGCCGGTGACTCTGGATACGAATGCCCGTTGCGCGGATTCTTATAGGGTGACGATCGCCCAATGGCAAATCGACCGTGATGGGATTGTGATCAGAAATGCGTTCCGGAATACTGTGATTGAGCGCCTTGAGCGTCCGCCCATAATGGGGCGCAAAGCGTCCCGTGTCGTCAGTACCTTTCGGTTTCGTCAGTCTGGGCGGACGGATGAACATCCAGTCCAGCTTGTATTGACCGACCGGCCCAAATGTCTTGCCCAACTCACTCGTCGGAACGAATCCTTTTTCGCTACGTTCATTTGAATTCGCAAGGGTTCCGGTTCGATCGTTATAGGAGCGATCCTTATCGCCGCGAAAATCGAACGCGCCCCCGTCGGCAAAGCGGAATTTTTCCAACATGCTGAAAAACTTGGCCTCGGGATTATCGCCAACCAGCGGTATGCTGGCCCTTGTCGGGTCGTCCACCTTGCGCAGAAAGCCAATCGTGCCCACTGAAGCGCTGTATGCCCAACCGAAGGGCGTCATATACCGAGCAGCCTGGCCTGCGCCTTGCTCGGCCCACCACTTTGCATTACCGAATCGTTGCTTCAGCGCGCGTGTCACGCTGATCGGAACACCGGTATGCGTCGAGGTATTCATATCTCCGGCTAAGATCACCGGGTAATCGATCGCCCCAATCTGATCCAGAATCTCCTGCAGCTCTTTTTGCCGGTTTGCCGGCGTCGTCACATCTTCCGCATGGGTGGCCACCACTGTTATCCTGCCCGAGGGAAAATCCGGATCTGCAATATCAGCTAACAGCATCATGCGCCCGCCCCGGCGCACTTGCCTGACGAGCTGTTCCTTGAAGACGGCGGCGCTCACTTTGCCCTCTGCCTTTTCGGGTATTGAGATCTTCTTCTCATCCGCATACCAGTCATGAGCGCGGGTCAAAAAAGGAATCAAGCGAACGTTCTCCAACCGATACCGGCTGAGAATCGCTGTGCCGTGTAACCCACGATAACGCGCGGGGTCAGGCGTCATGATCTGTTTCACATAAGCGATCATTTCCGCTTTGTCCTGATGAGGGCCGGCATAAGCTTCCTGCACCTCTTGCAGGACCACCTGCTGATCGATTCCCATCGTGATCGGATCCACTTCGACAAATTCGACACCGTAGGCGTAATTCATTCCAAATGCGTCGGCAAATTCCGCGGCCACGTTGCGGAAGCGCGTGCGGTTCATGCCCCAGTCGACTTCGTTCAAAACAAGCAAGTCGGCCTGCTGCAGGACGCGCAATTGCTCTCGGATATCAGCTCGCTCGTTCTGGTCTGCCTTAGATCCTTTATCTTCCATCAGCGCGTTGAACTGCTTGGAATCCGTGAAGGCGAGCCTGATCGCGTCGAACTCCAGTCCCCTTTCGATGTTCCACTGAGCAACACGAAGAATTCTTCCCACAGCCGGCACGCTCGGCTTCAAAGGGCTGCGGCCGGCGTCCGAGGCTGTGTTGCGGACAAATGGTGTGGTTAAGAGATGGTGGAGTTTATCGCTAAGAGGCGGAGGCGGGTCATTTTGCTGATACAGCTGAATAATTTCGTCGTACGTCAAGAGTTCCGGGTCGCTCTGCCCTTGTGCTGGCAAATTGGGGAGACCCAGGAGGAAGCAAACAAGAATCCAGTTCTTTGTCATATTAAGGGCGCTCGCGGCGTGTTGAAGCTAAGCTAGGCCGTAGCTTCGATCTCCTGCGTCACTTCTTCCCACTCTCCCATCGTCTGCTCGAGTTCGGAGCGGCGCGTCTCCAGCAGGTTCGAAACGCGTGTTGCTTCCTCCACTCCCGCAAAATCGGACAACGCCAGCTCCGATTGCTGAATCTCCGTTTCCAGTTCCGCAATGCGATCTTCCAATTGCTTCGCGTGGTCCTGCATCTGCTTCAGCTTGATGGGATTGATCCGCTTCGCGGGCGCGGATCGCAACGGCATTGGGATGGGTTCCGCCGGCGGCACGCCGATCAATACATCGCTCAACGTGGGAGTCTGTTCGGCGCCCCCTTGTTTGCGCCACAAATAATCGGCAAAGTTTCCGGGATATACGCGAACCTCGCCATCCGCTATCTCGAACACGCGATTCGCTAAATGTTCGATGAAGTAGCGGTCGTGCGAGACGAATACGATCGTCCCTGTGAATTTCTCGAGCGCTTCCAGCAGCACGTCTTTCGCCCGAATATCCAGGTGATTCGTCGGCTCGTCCAACAACAGAAAGTTGGACGGGTGCAGCAACATCCGCGCCAGCGCGTACCGGTTACGTTCGCCTCCCGACAACACGCCAACGCGTTTGAACACGTCGTCTTCACTAAACAGGAAGCATCCGAGCAAGCTGCGCAATTCCGTCTGCGTCGTGCGTGGAGCTGCATCGCTCACATCGTCGAGTACTCGGACATTCGGGTCCAGCTCTTTGTACTGATCTTGCGCGAAGTAATCCGGCTCCGCGTTGTGCCCCAGCGTGTATTCGCCGGCACTCAATGGCTCAATGCCCGCCAGTAACTTGATCAACGTCGATTTGCCCGCGCCATTCACGCCAACCAGCGCAATGCGGTCTCCTCGCTCGATGGTGAAATTTACGCCGCTGAAAACGTGCTTCGCGCCATAGCTCTTCGCAACATTCTTGAACTGCGCCACCACTCGCCCGCTCGGCTTTGGCTGCGGAAACGTGAAATGAATGGTCTTTTCTTCCGGTGGCAACTCGATCCGCTCGATTCGGTCCAGCTCCTTAATACGGCTCTGGACCTGCTTGGCTTTCGTCGCTTGATAGCGGAAGCGGTTAATGAAGGCTTCCAATTGCTGAATCCTGTCCTGCTGATTCTTATATGCCGCTTCGAGCTGTGCCAAGCGCTCGGCTTTCTGCTGCAAATATTTCTCGTATCCACCCGTGTAGAACGTTACCTTCTTGTTCCAGATCTCCGCGATCTTCTTCACCGTCACGTCGAGAAAATAGCGGTCATGCGAGATCAGGATATAGGCAAACTCGTAATTCGCCAGATACTCTTCCAGCCAGTCCCGCGCTTCTAGATCCAGGTGATTTGTCGGCTCATCCAGCAGCAGAACGTTGGGCCGCTCGAGCAGCAGTTTCGCCAGTGCGATGCGCATCTGCCACCCGCCCGAGAATTCTTCCGTCTGCCGCAGCCAATCGTCTTTGTGAAAACCAAGCCCGGCAAGCACGCTCCCCACCCGAGCCTCAATCGCGTAACCGTCTCTGGCGCGAAATTCGCTATCGGCGCGTTCGAATCTCTCCGCTACCTGGCGATACTCCTCACCAGCCGGATCGATGTCGCTCATCCTCGCGGTAAGAGTTTCCAGCTCCTGTTCCAGCTCTTTGACATCCGCGAACACGCTCATGCATTCGGCGAACACGCTTCGGCCGCTCACTTGGAGTCCGTCTTGCGGCAGGTATCCCAGACGAATGCCCTTCATCGCCGACATGGAGCCGTAATCGAGCGACTCCATCCCCGCGATGATCTTTAGCAGTGTGGATTTGCCGGTGCCATTTGCGCCGACGAGACCGGCTCGCTCTTTCGGCGTGATGAGCCAATCGAGCCCGTCAAAAAGCAGCTTGTGGCCAAACCGCTTGCCGGCTCCTGTAAGTTGCACCATCCCTCAACCATTTTCTCTAACTGAGGAAAAAGTTGAGTGCGTTTGAAATATAGCTCTTCAGCTCCGCGCGCTTCACGATCGCATCCAGAAATCCATGCTCCAATAGGAACTCGCTGCGTTGAAAGCCCTCCGGAAGCTTTTGCCGGATCGTCTGTTCAATCACGCGTGGACCCGCGAAGCCGATCAGTGCGCGGGGCTCGGCAATGTTCAGATCTCCCAGCATGGCGAAACTGGCGGTCACGCCACCCGTGGTCGGGTCTGTTAGAACGCTAATGTAAGGAAGACGCGCTTCATCCAGCCGCATCAGAGCCGCCGAGAGCTTCGCCAGTTGCATGAGGCTGATTGCGCCCTCCTGCATCCGCGCGCCGCCGGAAGCGGAAACGATGATTAGCGGACTCTTCTCCGCCATGCTGCGCTCGATCGCGCGCGTGACTTTCTCGCCAACCACTGCCCCCATGCTGCCGCCGATGAACTTCAGCTCGAGCGCGCAGATCTGTACGGGACGTCCATTCAGCAAACCGCTTGCGCAGATAACCGCGTCCGGCATTTGCGTCGCCTCCTGCATGTCCGCTAAGCGCCGCGTGTATGGTTTGGAATCCACAAACTGGAGAGGATCGGAGGAGTGCAGGCTCGAATCGTGGGTAACATAGGCGCCCCCGTCGAAAAGCTGCAGCAAACGATCCGCCGCGCCGATGCGGAAGTGATGTCCACACTTCGGACAAACCTGCAGGTTGTCTTCAACGGCTTTACGCCAAATGATCTGGCCGCACGCCTCGCATTTCTGCCACAATCCTTCGGTGCGGACATTCTTCTTGCCGTCATCCGGCGGCCCGTCCTCTAGCGGTGGCTTTTGACGCGTGAACCAAGCCATGCAAATTCAGCCACTAACGTAGCACGCAGCGGCATCCGCGCTAAACTCGATCAACGTGGGCTTTGAAAAACACTTGTTCATCAGCTACGCCCATCTGGATAACGTCCCTCTAACCGAGCAGCAGCAAGGTTGGATTACGCGCTTCCACGCCTCGCTTGCCGCCATGCTGAGCATGCGATTGGGGCGGCCCGCTGAGATTTGGCGCGACTGCAAGCTGAACGGCAACGACATCTTCGCCGACGAGATCGTGCGTCAATTTCCAACCACCGCGCTGCTGGTATCCGTTCTTACGCCCCGCTATATCGCATCGGAATGGTGCGAGAAGGAGGTTCGGGAATTCTGTAAGAGCGCGGAGAACTGCGGCGGTTTGGTGATCGACAACAAGGCCCGCGTCCTGAAAGTCATCAAGACACCTGTTGACAATGAGGACCCGCTGCCGCCGGTGATGAAGAATGCGCTCGGTTACCCCTTCTACATCTTTGACGAACAACAGACGCCTATCGAGCTCGATCCTGCTTACGGGGAGGAATTTACTCAGAAATACAATCTCAAGGTGGCGAAACTCGCTTACGATGTGGCGCAGTTGATCAAGAAATTGGAAACTCAGTCAGTCGTTGTGGAAGAGACGGCGCAGGCGCAGACAACAATTCAGCCCGATTCGAAGCCCGCCATTTATTTAGCCGAATGCAGCTATGATCGGCGGGACGCAAGGGAAGCGCTGGAAGCCGAATTTCGGCTCCACGGATACACGATACTGCCGGATCGGCAATTGCCCACCAACGAAAAGGATTACCTCGAACAAGTCGATGCCTTGTTAGGCAAATGCAAGCTCTCCATTCATCTGGTGGGCGCGAATTATGGCGTCGTGCCGGACGGCCCAAGCGAAAAATCGATCGTAGTCCTCCAAAACGAATTGGCGATTCAGCACTCCAAAACGGCTGGCCTACAACGCGTGATCTGGCTTCCTGAGGGAACGCAGTCCGGCTCTCCAAGGCAGCAAGAGTTCATCGAGACACTGCTCAAAGATGGCGAAGCTCAATTCGGAGCCGACTTGATCACCGCTGACCTGGACACTGTGAAAGGCGCTGTACATGCAGCGCTAAAGAAGTTGGAAGCGCCGGAAGCCCCCAAAATCGAGGAGAAGAACGGCGGCGATGGGTCCAAGCTCATCTACCTCATCTGCAATGAACGTGATCGCAAGGCGACTATTCCGCTGCGGAAATTTCTCAAAGCGCAGGGCTTTGACGCGCAAATACCGCTATTTGAGGGTGACGCGGCAACCATCCGGCAAGCGCACCAGGATCTCTTGACCCAATGTGACGCGGTCATTTTGTTCTACGGGGCAGGCGATGAGGCCTGGAAGCGGTCTATAGAAAGCGATTTGAAGAAGATGAGAGGTTATCGCAGTGGCAGGCCGTTGCTCGCCAGTTACACCTACTTGGCGGAGCCAGTGACCGACGACAAGAAAGATCTGCTCGATTTGGAAGAACCGAATCTGATCCGTGCATTGGAGGGTTTCTCGGAGCCGGAGATGGGGGCTTTTACAAAAGCCATGATGAGATCCAAAGCTGTGGGCGGGCCCTGATTCCATGAGTGCCGTCTCCATCGACATTCAGAATCCCTTTCCGGGTCTGCGTCCATTTCTGGAATCGGAAGAACACCTCTTCTTCGGCCGCGAGAGCCAAATCGACAGGATGATCGATAAGCTCGCCCGGACCAGGTTTCTCGCGGTTATCGGCACTTCGGGCAGCGGGAAATCGTCGCTTGTGAGCTGCGGTCTCATACCCGCATTGCGGCGCGGTCTTATCGCGAAAGCCGGCACTGCCTGGCGCATGGCGCAGTTTCGGCCCGGCAGCGACCCCATCCGCTCCATGGCTCTCGCGTTGGCGCGCAACGGCGTCCTCTTCAGCGATTTTGTCCCGGAAGGGCTCAATCTCGAGGACATGATCCAAGCCACTTTGCGGATGAGCAAGCTGGGGATCGTCGATATGTACGAGCAGGCGCTATCGGGCGGGGAAGCAAATCTGCTGATTGTCGCCGACCAGTTCGAGGAGCTCTTCCGCTATCGGAAAGCCCCAAGTTCTGCCGGACCGGATGTCGCCGAGGTCGACCAAACGTCCGCCGCGTTCGTCAATTTGCTCCTCGAAGCTGCAAACACTCCGGATTATCCGATCTACGTCATTCTGACAATGCGCTCGGATTTCTTGGGAGATTGCGCGGAATTTTCCGGTCTGCCGGAAGCCATTAATGAGGGGCAGTTTCTGGTGCCCCGAATGACGCGCGAGGAGCGCAGAGCGGCAACCGCCGGGCCGGTTGCAGTAGGCGGCGCCGAAATCAGCCCGGTCCTCCTGACGCGGCTTGTCAACGACGTAGGGGACAATCCCGATCAGCTCTCAATCCTGCAGCATGCGCTAAACCGCACCTGGTCTTACTGGCAAAGCCAGGGCGGGAAGGGGCCCTTGTCGTTGGCGCATTACGAAGCCATTGGGACTATGGCGAATGCGCTCGATCAGCACGCGGAAGAAGCTTTCGCCGAGCTATCGGATGAACGCCAAAAAACAATCTGCCAAAAAATCTTTCAGGCACTGACGGACAGAGGGACGGACGTTCGCGGCATTCGCCGTCCGACGAATCTTGCCACCCTGTGCGCGTTGTCTGACGGAACCTTCGCTGAAGTGAGCCAGATCATCGAGGTCTTCCGGCAGCCCAGTCGCTCGTTTTTAATGCCGCCTGTACCAGAGCCGCTGGAACCGGCAACCGTGATTGATATCTCACACGAGAGTCTTATGCGCGTGTGGTGCCGCCTGAAGACTTGGGTCGACGAGGAGGCTGAATCGGCCGCTCAATACCGCCGCTTGGCCCAAAATGCCGGGCTGCGCGCCAAAGGCGCCGCTGGACTGATGACTGAGCCTGAGCTGTCGCTTACGTTGAAGTGGCGTGAAACATGGAAGCCTAACAGTGCCTGGGCCGGACGCTATCATCCGGGTTTCGACCAGGCGATGGCCTTTCTGGAAGAGAGCCGGCAGGCCCGCGATGCCGCCTCCTATGCCGAAGACGAGCAGCGCAGACGTGAGTTGCGCCGGGTGCGCATGGTAGCTGCCATTCTCTTTGTAGCCTTTTGGGTGGCGGCGGGTTTCGCGGTCTTCGGGCTGGTTGAAAGATCGAAAGCGAAACAAGCACAAGCAGCTCTCAACGTCGCCCTGCAGCGAACCGAAAAGGCTCGAGCCAATGAGGAGAAATTCACAAACGCCGCCGCCGAGCGTAGCCTGAAAGCAGCTATGAAAAGAGTTGCCGAAGCCGAGCAAGTGCTCAAAAATGACATGCAGGCCGGCAAGAGCCAGACCGTAATCTCGAAGGACAAAAGCGATCTCGCAGCCGCCCAGCAAGCCGTCCAGGCTGCGCATGTTCAGAAGGCGCAGGCTGCCGCAGTTCATGCCAACGCCAGTCTCATCGATCCCGGCCGCCTCAGCCTGGCCGATCTGTTCGATGAGAGCCGCGGCGTTAAGGTCACGGCGTCTGAATCCGGCACGCGAAACCGAGACGATATGTTCGGTGATACTGACGTTTCGCGAGGTGAGATGGCGACGCTCTTCGCGGATGGAAAGCTCGGGGCTGCCACACATTTCATTCAATGGCGCACGGCAAACCCGGTCGCTATTGCCAGCGTGGCTTTATTTGCGGCGCACGACGCCGAGCGTGAGCATGCATTTGAGAGTTTTACTCTGTTCGCGAAGAGCCAAAACGGAGCCTGGACGCAAGTGGCCGAGTTTCATCCGGCATTGCCGTACGGCCAAAATTCATCGGTAAGCTGTGGGACTGGACCTTGCCGCTGGCCGCAGAACGAGCCGCCTGGCACGACCCTCGCGGTCTGCTTGCAGTTGGCATCGCCCATCACCGCGCAGGATTTCAAGGCGAACTTCGTTCAGGCCGTTAGTGGTTCTGGTCCGCGTGTCGTTCAGCTTGATGGATACAGCGATGCCAACTGCTCGAAATAGCCGAAAATAATCAGATGCCTGCCCGCCGTATTCTTCAGCTCGGTGATCCACTCCTACGCGATATCTCCGCAGCTGTCGTCGATTGCGGCAGCTCAACACAAGTTCTGAACGATCTCCGGGATACTTTGCACGAGTTCCAGTGCACGCACGGCTTTGGCCGGGGCATCAGCGCGGTCCAAATCGGCGTGCTCGAGCGCATTATTTATATGGAAATCGATGGCGTATCGTACTCCTTCCTCAATCCCGAATTTGAATACATGAGCGACCGGAAGTTTCGCCTTTGGGACGACTGCTTTTCCTTTCCAAATCTGCTGGTCTGGCTGGAGCGTTCCGAGACTGTGTGCGTTCGCTATACCGATGAGGGCGGTAATCTTCAGCTGCTGCACGCGACCGGCCCGTTCTCTGAGCTGATTCAGCATGAGATGGATCACCTGGACGGTATTCTTGCTATCGACCGCGCGCTCGATAAGAACAGCCTCTGCACGCGCGAAGAGTGGGAGCGCAGGTACTCGCTGGTTGCAGCAGCGCGCCAAATATAGATTTCACGCGGCATGTTTAATCCTCATTTCGATCTTTCGGCCGCCGCTCGCCAGGAAATGCTGCGGGAAGGCTTCGATCCCGATTTCCCTCCGGGAACCGAGCAACAACTCGCCGATCTGAGGGCACGATCGGCGCCGTCCCAACCCGGCATTCGGGATCTCCGGGCTCTTTATTGGTCGTCGATCGACAACGATACTTCTCGCGATCTCGATCAGATCGAAGTCGCTGAACGCGTGGCGGCGGGCATTCGAGTCTTAATCGGAATCGCCGATGTGGATTCGGATGTGGCCATCGGGTCGCCTATCGATCGGCACGCGGCAGCTGAAACCACGACGGTCTATACTGCCGTTCGCACTTTTCCGATGTTGCCGGAAGCGCTCTCGACGGATCTTACTTCGCTCGCGGAAAATGCCGATAGGCTCGCGATCGTTATCGAGATGGTCGTCGGCGCGGAGGGCTCAATTGCGTCCTCCGATATTTACCCTGCGTTGGTTCGCAACAAGGCACAGCTGACCTACAACGGCGTCGGACCCTGGCTGGAAAACCAGTCGGAGCCTCCGCCGAAAGTGGGCGCGTCGCCCGAGCTGCAATCGCAACTCAAATTGCAGGATGAAGCGGCCCAAGCGCTGCGAAACCAGCGGCATCGCCTGGGCGCGCTGGATTTTGACCGCATCGAGCCACAAGCCGTGGTCGCCGACGGAAAGGTGCAAGATATTACGGCTGCCCACAAAACGCGAGCGAACGACCTTATAGAAGATTTCATGGTGGCCGCGAACGAGGTAATGGCTAAAAGGCTGGCGACAAGCGGCCGATCCGCCATACGCCGCGTTGTCAAATCACCCGAGAGATGGCCGCGAATTGTCGAGCTCGCGGCGCAATATGGAGAAACGCTGCCTCCCGAAGCCGATTCAGCCGCATTGAACGCGTTCCTTGCGAAGCGGCGCGCAGCCGATGAGCTGCATTATCCGGACCTCTCGCTGGCCGTTCTAAAGCTGATGGGACCAGGCGAATATGTAATGTCGCCGCCCGGCTCTAATCCGCAGGGTCATTTCGGATTGGCGGCGCACGATTACACGCACTCCACCGCCCCCAATCGCCGCTTTGCCGACCTGGTTACCCAGCGATTGATCAAATCTCTGCTCGCCACACGCGCCGCGCCTTATTCGGATGACGACCTTACCTCGATCGCGCGCAATTGCACGCTGAAAGAGGATGCAGCGCGAAAGGTCGAGCGTGCAATGAACAAGCGCGCCGCCGCCCTCGCCTTCCACAATCGCATTGGCCAGACGTTTCCAGCCGTCGTCACCGGTGTCACCCCAAAAGGAGTGTTCGTGCGCGTTCTGAATCCACCGCTCGAAGGACGACTGATGCGCGGGGAGCAAGGAGTCGATGTAGGTGATAAAGTCCGCGTCACTCTACTGGACACGAATCCCGAGCGCGGCTACATTGATTTCGGACGATGATGCGTCGAGCTATGCCGTGGTGTGGTGCTCGCTCCAGGCTTCTTTCAACTTCTCCGCTAACTCTTCCGCAGGCGGCTCACCCGCTCGCCGTCGCGCATTACCGACAGATTTCTCGCGGAAAATTACTGTCGCTGTCAGTGCCAGCAGAATTCCCCCGCCTAGGCAGGCTATACGCTCCGGATAGCTCATACTGACCCTATATACGGCCCAGGACAAGCAGTATGATTATGATGATCAGCACCAGGCCAAGCCCGCCCGTTGGATAGTAGCCCCAACCGCGCGAGTAAGGCCATGCTGGTACCGCGCCAATCAAAAGAATCAGCAAAATCACAATGAGGATCAGACCCATGCCCGTCTGACTCCCCGGAGTTGAAAAATATAACAGGAATTCAATAGTACCCTGTAGGGCGGAACCTCCTGGTTCTGGGTGCCCGCTGGCGGAACGGCGCGGCGCCTGGCCGGCTCTTTCAGCCGGACCGCAGGCGCTATCTCCAAACTCCGCGAAAGCAACTAAGAAAGTAGGGCTAAACGACCTCGGCTGCCACTGCGGGCTTTTCCGGAAGCGTCACGACCGTGCCCCAAAAATCAAAGCAGATCTGAATGAACCTCAGAAACTGATGCAGGTCGTCTGGCTTGCGAATGTAACAACTGGCGTGCAGATCATATGCCTCACGCACTTCCTTTGGATCGGCCGATCCGGATACCACGACGACAGGGGTTATTCGCAGCCTCGGATTCTCCTTGATTTCCGCCAACACTTCGAGACCGGATTTCTTCGGTAAGTGAAGATCCAGGAAGATCATGTCAGGATGCGGGTGCTTTGAGTATTTGTCCTTGCGGCGTAGATACGCGAGCGCCTCATCGCCGTCCGGAACAGAACGCACTCCGTCGGTGAGGCCCGCCTCATGGAAGGCCTCTTTGGTCAAGCGGGCGGCCGCAGGGTCGTTCTCGATAATCAGAATATCGAGCTTAGGCGGCACTTGAGGACTGAATTCCCGTTCTTGCGGCATGTTAACCAGCCTGCAACGCTAGAAAGTTCCCGTCGCCTTTACGGCGATTGCAGGGATATCTTGATCTTTCACGAGCTTGTTTAGCGCGGGTATCCCCGAATCCATCACCTGCTTCAGCTTGCTGATTTCAGCATTGACGCTGGTGGCCAGATCCTCATAGACTTGCTGCTGCGAGGCAGTCGGCTGGGTATCGGCTTCCGATACCGCAGAAAGCAGCGCCGCAAGTTTGTTGTTCAACTTTACCGGGAAGTTCAAGGGATCTTCGCTGGCTTTACTCTTGGTTTGATAGAGCGCCTCTTCGATAGCGGTCAACTCGTTTGAGAGCGATTTTGCGCGGTCCAGGACGGTTCTCGATTTAGCCGTATCGCCGGCTGCCTGAAGGCGAGCTGTCAACTCATCGATCTGTTTACGAACATCGCGGATCTGAATGACGGCTTGATTGGTCTGGCTCAGCTTGTCGCGCATTTGCAGCTCGAGCGCCAACTGTGCCGCATACTGCTGCGGCGTGGTATCAACACGAGGATCCTTTCTGACTTCTAACTTTTGAGTTTGCGATTTGCCGTCCACCGTAAGCTTGACTTCGTATGCGCCGGGCACAACCGCCGGGCCGCGGACACTGCCGGCCCAAAGAATTATGCCCGGGAAAGTAGTCGCATCCGGATAGCGGAGGTCCCAATCGAAGCGGTTCAGTCCCTGGTTCGCGGGCGCGCGTTGAACACCACCGCCACGGCGGGGACCAGCCGTTTCTTCTTGTAGTTGAGCTTGTTCTGCCGAGGCCGCTTCCATTGCCGGGCCGGGACGCTCGGGCGCCTTACTCGAGAATTTCTTCACGAGTTTTCCTTGGGCGTCCAGGAACTCCAGCGTCACTTCTCCTTGGGGCTTGTCTTTGAGCCAGTAATAGACAACTGCTCCGTTGGGAGGATTGGCGCCCACGTGCGCCGAACCTCCAAGTCCGCCTCCTCCGAACCCTCCTCCAAAAGCGCCGCGATACGCGTGCTTCGGCTCAAAAAGATGGACGTCTTCATTGGCAATGCCATCGCTGAGCTGAGCGAGCAGTTGGGTGTCGTCAAGAATCCAGAAAGCTCTGCCGTGCGTGGCGGCCACCAGCTCGTGCTCGCGTTTTTGAATAGCGAGATCGGCGATGGGCGTGAGCGGAAGATTCAGTTGCAGCGATTGCCACTTTGCGCCGCCATTGAAGGAGACGTATATGCCGGTTTCCGTTCCGGCGTAGAGCAGGTCCTTCTTATTCGGATCTTCGCGAATGCAGCGGGTGAATGCCGTTTGCGGGATGCCATTGTTGATCTGCTGCCAGCTCTTGCCATAATCCGTCGTCTTATATAGGTACGGCCGAAGGTCATCGAATTTGTACATGGTCGCCGCGAAATAAGCCGTTCCGGGATCGAAGGGCGAAGCTTCAATGGAGTTGATCTGAATCCACTCCGGCATGTTCTTGGGCGTGACATTTTCCCAATGCTGGCCGCCATCGCGAGTTACATGAACTAGTCCGTCGTCAGCGCCCACCCAGATCAGACCCTGTTTCACCGGCGATTCCATGACCGTAAAAATCGTGTCGTAGTACTCGATGCTGGTGTTGTCTTTGGTAATTGGGCCCCCAGAAGATATTTGTTTCGACTTGTCATTACGCGTGAGGTCCGGGCTGATGGGTTTCCAGGTCTGCCCCTGATCGGTTGAGGAGAACAACACATTGCCGCCCGCAAACAGCAGGTCCGGATCATGACTGGAAAACAACAGCGGGAAATTCCACTGGAAGCGGTATTTCAGAGCGTCGGGCGCCCAGCCCATTTCGTTATCGGGCCAAACCGTTACGTTCCGCGTTTGACCATCGCGGTGATCGTAACGGGTAATCAGGCCGTCGTAGGAACCGGCAAAGACGATATTGGTGTCTTTGCGATAGGGCGCGATCCATCCGCTCTCACCACCACCGACCGGATACCAATCACGTTCGCCGATGCCGCCGCCGGAGCCGCGAGTCGCGATCTTGACCGTCGAATTGTCCTGCTGCGCGCCATAGGCGTGATACGGAAAGTCGTCGTCCAAGGCAACTCGATAGAACTGCGCGGTGGGCTGATTGTCTTCGCTGGTCCAGTCCTTTCCACCGTCGGTCGAGATAGTTGCGCCGCCGTCATTCGACTCAATCATGCGTTCGGGATTGCTTCTGGAAATCCAGAGGTTGTGATTATCTCCGTGCGGAACTCTGATGGTGTTCCAGGTTCTTCCACCATCGTCTGAGCGGAAGAACTGAACGTTCGTGGCATAAACTTTATCGGGATCTTTCGGATCGGCAAAAATGCGGCCGTAGTACCAGGCGCGCTGGCGAAGCTCACGGCTCTCGCTAACCTTCGTCCAGGTTTTCCCGCCCGTATCGGATCGGAATACGCCGCCGTCCTGCGCCTCAATGAGCGCGTAAACGCGTTCCGGGTTAGCGGCAGACACGCTGAGCCCGATATTGCCGATAACGCCTCTGGGCAAACCGGGATTGTGGGTCAGGTCTGTCCAGGTATCGCCGCCGTCGGTCGACTTAAAAAGACCACTTCCGGGACCGCCGCTTTCGAGATCCCAAGGCTTGCGATAGACCTCCCAGAAACCAGCGTAAAGAATGTTCGCATTGGTCGGATCGAAAACCAGCTCAATCGCGCCGGCTTTTGGCCCACGCGAAAAGATCTTCTCCCACGTCTTTCCGCCATCTTTCGATCTGAATATGCCGCGGTCTTCATTGGGTGCCCAGAGATGGCCCAAAGCGGCAACATATACAAGGTCCGGATTTCTTGGATGAACGCGGATGCGGGCGATTTGCCGGGTATTTTCAAGGCCAATGTGCTTCCACGTTTTGCCTCCGTCCATGGACTTGTACACGCCATCGCCATGCGAGACGTTCCCGCGGATGTCGTATTCGCCCGTGCCGGCGTAAACGACGTTTGGATCAGATTCAGAAACGGCGATGTCGCCAATAGACGACGTGCCGAACCCCTGACCGTCGGAAACCGGCACCCAATCCATACCGCCGTTTGTGGTCTTGAAAACACCACCGGCCGCGCCGCCGAAATAATAGACGTTCGGCTCCGATTCGACGCCGGTCACCGCGGCGACACGGCCTCCACGGAATGGGCCGACCTGCCGCCATTTAAGAGTCTTGAGGACGCTCATGTCCTGCGCCTGCAGAAAAGACGCCAGGAAAAAACAAGATGTCAGAAGTTTGATGGTCTTGAGCATGGGGTTTCGATTCCGTTCATTTGCAGAAAAGCTTGTCACTTCGTTCGGGGCTCCGTCTCAGTGGTGGATTGGATTTCAGCCAACTTGTGCTCGGCCAAAAGCTCATTGAAGTGCCCCAGGTCCACTTTCATCGCCTGGTTAAATTTCGCTTGGACGACTTCGAGCCGGGCGGTGAGAATACGGAAGATCTCATAGTCTTGATCGGTGGGAGGATTATCACCGGTCTCTACGCTGCGTTCCAATGCGGCGATCTGATTGTTTAACTTGATCGGGAAATTCAGGGGATCCTCATTCGCGCGGTTACGAATCTGATAGATCTCCTCTTCGATGGTGGATAGCTTGTCGCGCAAGGAAGCGCCCGCGGATGAAATTGTCGGGTCCTTCGCTTTGTCGGCGCGATCCTTCGCCTCCTTATTGATGGCGCGGATCTTGATCACCATGTCATCGGCCTCGCTGACCTGGTCGCGAATCCGCAAAGCAAGCTTGAATTGATCCTGAAGCTGCGCTACCGTCACATGCTCACGAGGATCAAGCATCACGGTGAGGGGCTGAGTTTCCGATTGACCGTTCGCGGTGACCCGAACCTGATAATCGCCGGGCACCGCCATGGGACCCTGCTCGGCATTTGCGCCCCAGAGAATTTCGCCCTCAAAAACGGTTGCGCCTGCGTAACGCAAGTCCCACGTGAACCGGTTCGTTCCCGCGACCCGCGTCACGCGAGCTCTGGGACGCCTGAATTCCGACTCATCGTTCTGAGCGTCGCGCCCACGCTTGTCATCCGCGGGGCTTCCTGTAAAGGTTCGGGCGACGTTCCCGCCGGCATCGAGTATATCGATTGTCACTTTGTCCGCTGGCTTCTGCAGATAGTAATCGATAGCAGCGGGACGGAATGAGCGAACGGCTTCGTCCGGCTTGAATAGATGCACGGCGGAGGCGGTTACCGAAGGCTGCAGTTGACGCAGAATGTCGATATTATCGAGCACCCAGAAAGAGCGACCGTGCGTCGCGACAACAAGATCGTCTCCCTGCACGAGTAAGTCGGCGATTTGAGTGTCCGGCAAATTTAATCGCAACGATTGCCAGTTATCGCCGTCGTCGAAGGATACATAGATGCCATGTTCGGTTCCGGCATAAAGCAGACCAGGGTGCTTCGGATCTTCGCGAGCTACATGCGCGTAGTCATAATCCGGGATGCCATTTACGATCTTTGTCCAGGTCTTGCCGAAATCATGGGTGCGGTAAATGTAAGGCTTCCGATCGTCGAGCTGATAGCGCTTGGCTGCAAGATACGCGGTTCCTGGCTCGTGAGGCGAGGCGTCGATCATACTGATGCGGCTGAACTCGGGCAGATCTTTCGGAGTGATATTGGTCCAATGCTTCCCGCCGTCGCGCGTGATATACGCCACGCCATCGTCGGAACCTGTCCAGATGGTATTGGCGTCCTGCAGCGAAGGAGCGATCGTGAAAATTGTCCCGTAAATCTCGGGGCCATTCTGATCTTTCGTGATCGGACCGCCGGAATCGCCCAAAGTCTTGGGATCTGCGCGCGTGAGATCGGGACTAATGCTTTCCCAGCTCTGTCCTTGATTCGTCGTCTTCCAGAGATGCTGCGACGACGTGTAGAGCGTGTTCGAATCGAGCGGCGAGAAAACGATAGGATATGTCCATTGCCATCTTTCCTTGAGAGCGGATGCAGGCATTCCGGAAAAGAACAGCGGGTACACCTGAACGTCGCGCATAGCGCCAGTCGAGCGATCATATCTGGTCAGCAACGCTCCCTGGCTTCCTGCGTAGAAAATGTTGGCATTGGTCGGATCGGGAGCAATATAGCCGCTCTCGCCACCGCCCACTGAATAATAGGGAGCGAAAGCGCCCGAGCGGCGAAAACCGCCAGCCTCGCTCTGCACACAGGCAGTGCTGTTGTCCTGCTGCGCGCCGCAAACTTGATACGGAATGTCTTTTGTAATGGCGACATGGTAAAGCTGTGCAGTCGGGAACTCTTGGTTGGTCCACGTCGCGCCACCATCGACAGACACATTGCCGCCGCCATCGTTGCTATTGATCATCCGCTTGTTGTCGTTCGGATCGATCCACAAATCATGATTGTCGCTATGCGCCGGTCTCAGCGTCGTAAACTGCTTGCCGGCATTGGTCGATTTCAGGAAGGCGACATTCATGATGTAAATGGTGTCTTTCTCTTTCGGATCGGCGTAGATGCGCGAAAAGTAGAAAGCCCGCTGCAGTGCGCGTCGATCCTGACTGGCAAGTGTCCAGGTTGCGCCGCCGTCGTCGGAACGGAAAAGTCCTCCATCATTCGCTTCAACCAGAGCGTAAATGCGATTCGAGTCAGCTCTTGAAATCGCAAAGCCGATCTTGCCGATGATGCCTTTTGGCAGGCCTGGATTGCGCGTGATCTCAGCCCACGTGTCGCCTCCGTCGGTCGACTTGAACAATCCACTACCCGGTCCGCCATCGTTCAGCAGCCACGGCGTGCGGTAAACATCCCATAAAGCGGCGAAGATCACCTTGGAATTATTGGGATCGAGAGAGAGATCGATCGCGCCCGAGTGGTCATCGCGATAGAGAATCTTCTTCCAGGTTTTGCCGCCATCGGCGGAACGGAACACGCCACGCTCGGCGTTTTGTCCATACGGATGCCCGAGCGCCGCAACGTACACGAGATCGGGATTCTTCGGGTCGATGCGGATGCGCGAGATTGCCTGCGTGTCTTCCAGGCCGGTCCTGTGCCAAGTCTTCCCGGCATCGGTGGATTTATATACTCCATCGCCTTGCATGATGTTGCCGCGCAGCTCGCTCTCACCCATCCCGACATACACGACATCGGGATTCGATTCGGAAACCGCTACGGCGCCCACCGAAGAACTACCGAGCTGGCCATCTGTCATGGGCTTCCACGACGTGCCGCCATCGATTGTTTTCCAAAGTCCGCCGCCGACCGCGCCAAAATAATACTCGAGCGGGCGCGTTGGGCTACCGGTGCAAGTAAGGCTTCTGCCGCCGCGATTCGGTCCGATATTGCGCCATTTCAGAGCATTGAAAACCGACGAATCGTAGTTAGCTGCCAGCGCAATGCCTGCGCTCAGGATCAGCAAGGAACAAGGCTTTAAAGTCATTTACGTTGTGTTCCTCTTTCAAGGAAGCTCCGTTCAGTTTATCTCGGCTGAAGTGAGCAGGTTTACGGAAACCGCCCGCGCCTGCCGGAGTCTCATTACACGAAGGCACGAAGATTCAGGAGGAAAGTAAGTAAATGGCAGGAAAGAACACAGCGGCTTTTGGCATCTATCCAAGCCGGGAAATGGCAGAAAACGGAGTAGATAGACTGTTGGCGGCAGGTTTCCGCAACGAAGATATCTCCGTTTTGCTGCAAGACAACGTTGGAACGAAGGATTTCGCTCACGAGAAGCACACCAAGGCACCTGAGGGAACTACTACGGGCGCAGTAACGGGCGGAGTCGTCGGAGGCACGCTTGGGCTGCTGGCCGGTATAGGTGCGCTCGCAATTCCGGGCCTCGGACCCTTCATTGCTGCCGGCCCGATCATGGCCACCTTGGCAGGAGTCGGCTCGGGCGGAGTGGTGGGAGGTCTCATCGGCGCCCTAGTCGGGTTGGGAATACCGGAGTACGAAGCGAAGCGCTACGAAGGCCGGATCAAGGAAGGCGGCATTCTTCTTTCCGTTCACTGCGACAACAGTGACTGGACTTCGAAAGCGAAGAAGCTGCTCAAGGAATCGGGAGCGGAAGACGTTTCCTCGACTGGCGAGGCAGGAGCAGATTTCGCGAAGACCAACAAGCCCGCCGCACGGGGGACCAGCACACTCTAACGAAGAACACGTCATCGAAACGAAAAACACCCGGTCAGCTATTAGCTCGACCGGGTGTTTTATTTGTGTATCAACCGCGTCCTCAGGACAACGGTTCGGCACGGTATAGATAGGTTGTATGCGCGATGATCGAGCACAGGAGCGCAATGATGATGCCGACGATTCCGATTACGCCTCCTACATCGAACAACAAGTATTGCTTGCCGGCAAGCGTCACGATTGGCTTAACCATCAGCGCGATATTTCCGGCGATCAGCAGCAGGCGGAGTTCGGTCGGACTGAAAGCGCCGAACGAGAGGTGAAATTTCCCAACAGTGTAAGTGGCAAGGTAAACCTCGATGCTCAGAAGGAAATACGCGACCAGCAAACCCACTGCAATGCGCTCACTCATGTACCCCGATAAGGCCAAGCCTCCGAAAACGAAAACACAACCGCAAGCATCGAGTACATGGTCTAAATAGAAGCCATAGCGGGGCCGCTGCCGGTTACGCACGCGGGCGAGTGTCCCGTCCAAACTGTCGCCGAACCAGTTCAGGACAAGAAACACACTCACCAGCGACAGGCCAACACGCGCATGGCGGCCATACCAGTAAGATAGGCCGACTCCGATCAGAGCCAAGAATCCCACTACCGTCAGATGATCGGAGCTTATCCACAGCGGCATGCGGTGCGCCATCCACACCAGTGCCTTCTTTTCGAGCGATGCAAGCGCGCTGTTCTGCGCGCGTTCGGCCAGACGGAACCCGCTTCCAGGTTGCATGTCTGTTAAACGAAGCAACGGGAACTGAAGTTCGTTACGATTTGTAACGCCGGACGCTTGCGATCCGTGTTACCGAAATTTACATACCAGCCCGCACGAACACGCGGTCGGGTGCTGCAACACTCGCATCCTTCTCTGGGATGCTGACCTTGACCGGCTGCAGACCGGATTTCTGCTCGGGACGCGCGATGAATGTCAGCAGGTACTGATGCCGGAGCTGCTGAAGAATCTGATCGAGAAATGGCCCGAAGGTGACTGGCGATCCGAATCCGATGATATAGGATTCGCCGCCCGTCTCATCGCAAAGCTGCGATAGGAAGTTCTGGCCCCACGTGTTTCGCCAGTAGCTGTGGCCGTAGTGCCCAACGCTGGGGCTATAGATGCCGTACACCACCACGCCCGCTTTTTGAGCGTCTTGAATGCCCGCGTTGACGTACGGGTTCTCCGGATCGTATCCACCACCTAGACCTTCAATACCGCTGCTGATCATGATCACCTCTTTACGCTCAGCCCCGGTGCTGGGCCAATGCTTGATGGCTTCCGACAACGAATCGTAGGGACTGACGTCGGCTCCGCCAGGTCCAAGCGCAACTCGCAGCGAGTTGGCAGCGGCCGCGTGATCGCGAGTGAAGTTCTGGGTTATCTGAGTTGTGCCGTGACCCATATACGCAATGGCGACTTCAGTGTTCGAGGGCAGAGAATTCACAAACTGCTTCAGCGTGCCGATTTCGGTATCGAAACTCGCGCGGGCGGAATCGTCGATCAGCAGCATAAGCTGCATATTTCCCTGTAAAGGGGTCAAGCCGGTGACGGGTCTCTTGTCCCTTCCTTCAGTGACGGCGATGTCCTGCGCTTCGACGGGAGGGATGGCCTTGCCGCGGCGGGGTTCAAGCGTGATCACCATGCTGACCGGCACGCCCGGCGTAGATGGCTGTTGTCTTGCGAAAAGAGAACCGGTTGCCCCGCTGAGGCAAACCGATAGAAATGTTATTAGAAACCGATTAGTCTTCATGATTTCTCGTTTATGAGCGCGTGTACGCGGGTTTTATCTAGGCGCGCGCCGCGCGTGCAAACCGCGCTATCCGCTTATTTGAGCAGCTAATTCGTTCCAAAGATGCAGTAACGTGTGTTTCAAATTCCTCTGCCCGCACAGCGGCAGTGTGGAAGCGCAGAGTGCGGCGGCGAGCCTTCTCGGCAACCTCCCGGCGCTGCTCGTGAGGCATCTGAAGGTAAGACGTTACGTCTTGCGCTGGTCAGAACTGGGAGTATTTCTGAGTTCGGCTGGAAAAACTCTTCCAGTCCAACCCACTGATCGGTAAGGATTGGAACTCCGCACGCGGCTGCCTCAAACAGGCGTACGCTTGGCGAATAACCCGCGCGAACCATGTCGCGGCGAGTTAAATTCAACGTGAAGACTTGCGAGTTATAGAAACGCCGGTGTTCACTTGCGGGTAAGTGCTCGATGCGTTCGACATTAGACGGCCACGTAATGGTTTCCGGGTACTGGGGCCCGGCCACGATGAAATTCTTCTTCCGATGCTTGATCGCAACATCCAACAGAAGACGTTCGAGAGCCGGCTGACGATCACGCGCGTACGTACCCAGATAGCCGACGTCCCACCGCGCGGCTTTGGATTCGGGAAAGTACAGCGCTGGATCGACGGAACAATACAACGCGCGAGCGCATGGCGAGCCGAGTTCCCGCTCGATGTAATCGAGGGTCGGACCGCCGGTAAATGAAAAATACAAATCGTATCTGCTACAGAGGTCCCACGCGAGATATTCGCACTTACCGTTCTTCAAGCCAGCCAGAGTAACTGGAGTATCGATATCGTAGAAAACCGTTGCATTCTTCGCGACGGAAGTCACCCATCGGCCTACCGCGATGCCTTCTGGAACATAGGATCCGACAACGACGACGTCCGCGGTTCGAATCAGTGCGCCGAATCGGTCCTTCAGCTCATCGAGGGTGCTATAGAGCCCGATGGTGCAATACGGCAGCTTCTCAAATTCGCGATTCGATGCGTACCAGGGCACGTTCTTTTCCAAGAATGTGACGGTATGGCCGCGCTTCGAGAGCTCTTTGAGCAAGCCCCGATAGGTGGTGGCATGGCCATTGCCCCACGTTGAAGTGATCGAGAGACCTAAAAAGACGCAGTTTAGATTGGGTTGCCTCAAGCCGGCATCTCCATAGCTCGCGGCAGTGTTTGCGGCAGTGCTCGCGACGTCACGGCGGCGAGAGTTTCCTGCAGGATCGAATCGACCAGCGCGCCACGCTGCCGGTAGGTGTGCTCGGCCAGCACCCGATTACGCGCCGCTTCTCCAACCTCGCGCGCCCGCTCCGCGCTCAGCTCTTCAACCATGCGCACCACTTCGGCGCCGCTCGAAGCAACAAATATTTCCTTCCCCGGCTGCAGGAAGAAATCGATGCCTTCCCATGCGTCGGTAATCAGACAAGCGGCAGCACCGGCCGCCTCAAAGACTCGAGTAGCTGGAGAAAACCCATATCGCGCCATGCTGTCGCGGCTGATATTCAGAACCAGGCGCGCGGAGCAGTTAAACGCATTATGATCGGCGGTGTAAACGTGGCCGACGTACGACACATTAGGCGGCATCGGTTTGTCGGACCATCCGCTGCCGCCTAAAATGAGACGCTGATCGGGAGCCAATTGGGCGGCCTTGAAAAAGAACTCGTCGACCCGCGCCTCACGATCCGGCAATCGGTTTCCGAGAAACGAAAGGTCGCCTGCAAACCGCGGATCAGGAGCAACCGGGAAGTGTACGTCGGGATCGAAAGCGTTATAAATGGCGACGCACTCGCGAGCGCCCATGATGCGGTAATGATCGGTCACGGGCCTGCCGCCGCCATAGGTAAGAACCAGATCGAATCGAGGTAGGGCAGGATGGAACGCGTCATTCGGATTTGAAGCCAGTCGTTCCAGCGTAGCGGGCGCATCCACATCCCAAAAAACTTTGCAGACGGACGCACTCATCGATGAAACGCGACCTTCCAAGTATTCATCCAGCACTCCCACGCCGCTCGCTTTGACCACCACGTCGAAACGCTCGGATTCCGAGAGATGGCGATTCACTTCATCGAGATTTAGCGCGTTATACACTACTATGCGCGCCCACTCCGGATCTTCCATATCGCGATGGCTTTGCCGATCGTATGCGTCGGGCTCGAAAAACGTAATCTGATTTCCGAGCTGAGCAAGCGCGCGCAGGACGCCGCGGTAGTAAGTGGCAGCACCGTTCCAATAGGCCGAAACCAGGCTGGATCCCCAGAAAGCGATGTTCACGATTGAACCTCGACAGGCACTCGCGAATCCTGCTCGATCGAAACAGGTTTCATCCTTGCATAGATTCCGAGCAACTCGTCCACCCGATGCCCGCACGTGTGGCGATCTCGAATAGTCTCGAGACCACTCTTCGAGAGGCTCTGGGCGAGCGATGGATCGTTGATCACGTTCTGAAGATGTTGCTGCATTTCGGACCCGTTTCGAGCCATGAGGAAATCCTGTCCCACCCGAAACAGGCCTTCTGTATCCTGCCATGGAGCGGAAACCAGTGGAATGCCGCACGCGAGCGCCTCAAATGGACGAATGGTAGGAATTCCGGGCAGCTCACGCGTATAGGGCCGGCGCGGAACATGGACGGTTGCCCTGAATTGGGCAAATGTTTCGGGAACTTCAAAGTTCGGCAACCAACCACCGTAACCAATGGATGCATCACGCAGTTCGCGCAATGCCGATTCGGGGTAACGAACTCCATACACCCGACCGCTCAAACCAGAATGCTTGATCGGCGAAATGAAATATTCTCGCAGTTCCTCCGTACGTTCGTCGTCTCCCCAATTGCCAATCCAAACCACATCGCCGGTTGTTCGCTCGCGCCCGCGCGGATAGAAGGTGCGAATATCGGCCGCCTCATGCCAAACGTGTACCTGCTTCCCCCAGCCGTGACGCTCATAGCTGCGCTTCAACGATGCTCCGTATGCCAGAACGCCGTCATAATCGTCCAGGTTGAAACGGGCAAGCTCCTGTTCGAGCAGTCAAGGCGCGATGGTGCGTGTCATGAAACAGCAAGCGCGGCGTGCTGATTGTGCCGCCGGTACTTACCTACAGCCGCAACTAACTCCGGATCGTTCCATTCGTGTACCAGAATCAGATCCGCGCCATCGAGCCATTCATCCAATTGAAGCTGATCGGCGCGGTACGTCGTGCTGACCAGGTTGGGGAATGCGCGCCGGAATGCCTCGATGGATTTCTCTCCAGCCTCGCGCAAGAGATTGGCGCGGCTCCAACCATCTTCGGGTTCGAAAATTCGAATCTCGTGTCCTCTCGCCAGCAGCTCAGAGGCGATCCCGCGCAGAAAATGCGCGTTCCCGTGGTTCCAATCCGATACCAGCGAATGATAGAACATCGCCACGCGGATCTTCACGCAGCCACTTCCTTATTCGCGCGTGTCTTCGAGTTGATCAGCGACCGATAGATGTTCCAATATTTCTTCATGCCGGCAGCGGCGCCGTATTTGCGCGCACGAGCGTGCGCCAGCCGCGCCAAGCTCTTGACGCCTTTGCGGATCACCGATTAACCGGTTCAGTTCCAATGCCCAGCGATCCTCATCGTGAGGATGGATGAACACGTGCCGCACCTTCCCAGAGCTCTCGCAAGCTTGGAATATCGGACAGGACCAGACAACACCGCGCGCGCGCCGCTTCTAACACCGAGAGACCGAACGGCTCGTAAAGCGCTGGATGCGCAAAAATACTCGCCGCATCCATTTGCTTGATCAAGTCTGGATGCGGCAATTGACCCAAAAAATGGACAGCCCTCGTACCAGCAATTGGACTTCGCGGCCTTGCGCGTCGCCCGCAACACGAATCTCCCAATCGACGCGTGGAGCAAGCCGCTCGAGTAAGTCGAGGTTCTTTGCCGGGTCCCAAATGCGTCCTGCGCCCAGAACGAATGGCTCCTTCCGTTTCCTGATTGAATGCGAAGCGCGGCTGAAATTGTGAATGATACGCACTTTGCTCCGGTCGAAGCCGTACTCGTGTTGCAGCGCCTCGGCCATATAGTCCGATGGCGCAATCACCAGGTCGCTCGCCGTGAGCCCGGCGGTTACGCGCCGCTTGTATTCGGCCCATTCGTCACCGGGAGCGCCGCCGTGAACCGCGCGCCACCAGGAGTACACACACGAATGCGCCACCACGATCGCTGGCTTTTCCCAAGGCAGATTCGCGTGCGCGTAGCCGTTCAGATGAATGATGCTGGCGCGGAATTGCGATTGCAGATCGAGAAGCCACTTACCGGAAGCATCCACATCGCGCCAGGGGTCCGGCATCCATTCGAGCGCATAATCGCTTTCGACCAGGTTCACCCGCGGAAGCGATAACAGTTCCCGCTTCTGTTCTGGCGAAGGCCGAGGTCCCATCGTCGCCAACATCACCTCGGCGCCATAACGCACCAGCCCAGCTACGAGATCGACGCAGTACTGCCACACACCGCCGACTGCATCGGCCGTCATCAGGATTTTCAGTGGTTCTTGCCCGTTGTCCTGCGCGCTACCGGTCATGCCCGGCTACTTCCAGTTCAATAAGTGGCTGAGGCCGCTGTTCCTGGATGTCGCTGAACGAATCGAAGCCCTTCAGATAAAACTCGTGAGCTCTCTCCCACGCCAGATCGTCCGCGGGACCCCACATTCTGGTGTACTCCGGAGATCCGGGATACGGGAACAACGGCACGGGTTTATTGGCCCAAACTCCGTTCGCTTCCAGTTGCTGACGCCAGCTTTCAATCTCCTCCGCATCATCTTCGGTCATCGCGAGTAAGTTCGCTTGTACAAATGGCACCAACTGCTTCGCAAAGATCAGCCGCTGAGTAAGTTGTTCCGTGGACAACTTACATTTCTTATCCAAATAGGCGCGGCCCGCTTCCGTGATACTTTCTACTCCGGCCTCGATTGAGACGCATCCCGCGCGAGCAAGCGCCCGTATCGAATCCTCATTCCAGAGATCGATTCGCGTTTGTACTCCCAACTTGACCCTGCGTTCGGCAAGTGCAGCCAATAACTGCGCATCGGGAAGAAAAATCTCGTCGATGAAATAGATGTATTCGACACCCTGGTTCAGGAAGCGATCGACTTCTTCGAGAATTATGTTCAGCGGCCGCTTCCGGTAGTTATTCCGGAAATTATCTTTTGCACAAAACGTGCAGTGATATGGACACCCGCGCGATGCTTCCATTTCAGCGCCCGGGCCAACCGGCTCGGCATCGAAACGGTGGTGATGATGCTTGTGCTTTCGAACCATCGCGTCCGGCCAGCTCAGCGCTGGAAGACGTTTCATGTCCGCGGCGCGGTTCGGTCCCCGAACGACGATCTTGTCGCCTTCGCGAAACGAAATGGAAGAGACGCTCGAAAGATCGCCCACTACTTGAGGCAAAATCTCCTCGCATTCGCCCAGGACAACGATGTCAGCATCAAGCTTCTTCAGCGCCGCGCGAGGAGTGGTTGAGCCATGCGGTCCGACCGCGACGATTTTGTGGCCAAGCTGTCGCAGAGCCTTACAGAGCGCCTGCGGTACGCGCATTTCCGGCGGCGCGCATCGCCAGAAAAGATAAGTCGGAGCCGTCGTAACCGCGACCACATCAGGACTGAACTTGTCTGTACGATCCAGGATTTCTGACTGAGTCAGATTATCCAAGTGGCCGTCGATGAGAATCGCTTCGTGTCCAGCTTCTTCCAGTAAGGCCTTTGAATATCCCAACTCCAGCGGCAAGTGAGGCTCGCGGCACCCGAAATAAATGCTTCCCTCGAAATCCCAGTGCGGGTTAATCAGGGCGAACCGCATTATGCGACCTGCGCTTCCGCTTGCGCCACAAGCGCTGGCCGGCTGAGATACCAGTCATAGAGCGCGCGCAGGCCTTCTCGAATGCCGACTTTAGGTGACCAGCCCAGAAGGCTACGAATCTTAGAGGTGTCCGAAACGTACCACCGCTGGTCAGCCAGACGTTCCGCTCCCCAATTGATCTCGATAGAGTTTCCGGTTAGATCGCGAAGCCGATCGATGAGTTCTACTAAGCTGGTGCTGTTCTCCACGCCTCCTCCCATGTTGAAAACTTGCCCCGATGCAATTCGCCATGTTCTCCTGGGCCAAGCGCATGGCCCGAACTAAATCCTCGACGAACAAAAGATCGCGCACTTGTTTACCGTCGCCATAGATAGTGATGGGCTCGCCTTTAAGAGCTTGCCGTAGAAAGTGCGCCACCCATCCCTGATCTTCCGATCCTAGCTGATAGCGCCCGTAGATACAGCTCATCCTAAAAACAGTTGCGCGGAATGCCGTAGGATCGCGCGTAATCCAGAACGTACTGATCCGCGCTGCCCTTCGAACATCCATAAGGCGAAAGAAAATCCAGGGGCTGATCTTCGCCCACGCCGGATTGAGCGATGGAAGCGTCCCCAGGCTCATATCGCGTGGAGCACTTCCGCAATGCCACCGAGGACAGCCGGCCGTATACCTTGTTCGTCGATGTGAAAAGCAGCGAAGATCTTCCCGCCGACTTCCGAATGGCTTCAAGCACATGGAGAGTGCCGAGCAGGTTAGTTTCAAGATCGGCCAACGGATCATCCAGGCTGGTAGTTACAGCCACTTGCGCCGCAAGATGATAGACGGCGCTTGCAGTACTTACTGCGTTCTCGATTTCGCTTCGTTGCCGAACGTCGGCGCGCGTGAAATGACACTTTTCCTGGATAATCGCGCTGTAACTCAGCAATGTTCTGCTCCACGCCCGGGCGGCTCAAATTGTCAAAAATGTGAACGGGCTGATCTTCGCCAAGATAAGAGCGAGCGATGTTAGTCCCAATGAATCCGGCGCCGCCGGTGATCAGAATGTAACCGCGTTGCAATTGTCAGTCTCCCTAGACCACAAGCCCGCGGGAAGCAAGCTCCGCACGCATCTCGTTGAATCGGTCGTGAGCTGTCTGCTGTTCCAGCCATTCGGCTAATTCGCGCATTCCCGCTTCCAAGGTCACCTTTGGTTTGTAACCCAGCACGCGCTGAGCCAAGCCGATGTCGGGAAAACAGTGGCGAATATCGCCGACACGATAATTTCCAGTAATCTCCGGCTCTATATCCTTTCCGAGCACTCTCGCTAGCTTGATCGCCACTTCTTTCACGGTCATGCTCTGACCGCTCCCGACGTTGAAGGTTAAGTCCTGCGCGGCGCTCACCTCCAGCGCCAACCTGCAGGCCCGTGCTACGTCGGACACGCATACAAAATCTCGAAGCTGCTGTCCATCTTCGAAGATCATTGGCCGTTTGTTGTTCAGCAGCCGGGATGCGAAAATCGCCAGAACGCCTGTATAAGGATTCGAAAGTGACTGATACGGCCCATAGGCGTTAAAGAATCGTAGAGCCACGGTGGGAATGCCGTAAGCTCGTCCAACGATCAGGCACATTTGCTCCTGATCGTATTTTGAAAGCGCGTAGACTGACGCGAGAGATGGCTGCTTGTTTTCCGGCGTTGGCGCTGGCCGAAGCGGCAAGCCATCGTGAGTGATCATCTCCCATTCGTGCGCCTTCAATTGTTGTGTCGTGCGAATCGCGTGGTTGTATGGCTCGCCGCTGGGTGTAAGATACAGACCTTCGCCGTAAACGCTCATGCTGGAAGCGACAATCAGTTTGCTGACTGAATGTTTCACCAGCCGCTCCAGAAGAATCGCAGTGCCAAGATTATTTACGCTGGTGTACTCGGCAATTTGGTACATGCTCTGGCCAACCCCAACCAAAGCGACGAAGTGATAAACGGCATCTATGCCGGATAGAGCTTCATCAACAACTTCCGGGTTTCGCACATCGCCAAGAATGAACTCAGCGTCCTTGTGCAGATAACCTGGGCGCTTCGCCGTTTCACCGTGTACTTGAGTGACTAAGCTATCCAGAACGCGGACGTTGTAGCCAGCTTTCAATAGCTCGAGAGCTACATGAGCGCCGATAAATCCAGCGCCGCCCGTAATGAGAACGGTTCCTTTCATTGTCCCTTTTGTCCTTTGATGTAGGATTTTGTGCTGCCGATACCGAGGGGTACTGCAACGGGGGAATGGTGATGAATCGTTTTCTGCAAACATCTACTCGACGCGGTATTCCGCCGTTCATAAGTGGACGCGCACGTGCCTGTTGTAGATAAGAAGCTTTGTAGCTTGCATTGTTTCTACTTACCTTTAAATTACAGCACCCGCGTATCCGTAAATGTACTAGGAGGCATAACGTTTCATCATGGCTGCGCAGAATTGGGCGTATTCTTCGGGCTTCTGCGGAGGGCTCGTGTAGTGCGGTCGAACTCCGCACCGCTCCGGCGTGAAGCAGAACGTGACGGTTAGGTCGAACGGTTCCAGCAGACGCATCTGGTGATCAAACCAACGCTCTGCATTTGGGCGCTCGAAATCCGCCCAACTTAGACCAGTACGCAGCTTTTTCACGCCGAGATTGCGAAGAGCATCGACTGCGGCCTCTAAGCGTGGATCTTCAAAGTGAAACCACTGACAAACACCCAGAGAGGGCGTGTAATTAGAGAACCGCCGGGCCGCCAGCTTCGGTGTTCCGTCCTCGCGAAAGAGTCCCATGTAGAAGTGCCGGTAGTAGGAAGAGCCCTCGCTTTCGCGGTGTCTCGTAGTAGCGGGCCAAGCTCTTGGTAGATCGAACAGACTGTACCAATAGACGTGATCGAGCCGCGGCACCAGGAGCTCAGCAGTCTTCTGAAGTCCGAACTCCTGCACCTCTTCGGCGCCGAACGAAGACGCGCCTACTTCCGAAACCCAAACCGGTTTCTGGGTAACAGCTTGAATCTCCGCGAGTTTGTCCGGCCACTCGTGAATGGTCCAGTGATTCCAATCCAGAGGAAAGCCGTGAATGGCGATCGACGTCTAATTCATCGAGCACGCCCATGTCGCGCATGCGCAGGATGAATGCGGGATCGATGGGTGAAATTCCGCCCAAGACCTTTGTGACCTTCGGATTTTCCGCATCCACGGCCGCCGCGGCCAGCTTCACCATACGCGCATAAGTGGACCAGTCGCGATCCACTTCGAAATCCCAATGCGAGAGATTGTTGGGCTCGTTCCAGAGCATGACGGCTTCGATCATATGGTCCAGGAGAGCGGGAGCA
The DNA here is from genome assembly GCA_963819405.1 of uncultured Acidobacteriaceae bacterium. Lineage (GTDB taxonomy): Bacteria > Acidobacteriota > Terriglobia > Bryobacterales > Bryobacteraceae > Bog-105. The sequence goes on from CAWFWH010000003.1 coordinate 99,689, forward strand.
TCACCTGGGGCCGCCGCTGGTAGGGTTCATCGGCAGAGGATGCAGATAAGCATTCTCGTCGCAGCGGCAGATAAAGACCTCAGGTTCCGGCATGCTGTCGATTTTGAATCCGGCGCTGCGCAAAGCCGCTTCCGCGCAGGCACGATTCGGTATCCACCAATTCGTAGGATCTTGCGAATAGCTATTTTCGATGAAGTGCATCTTAGGGAAACCCGGCTTGTCGAACACCGCCTTTTCCCAGAATGGATAGTCTTCCTCGACGTCCGGAACCGTGCGGCTGCCGCGCAACATCGATTGGAAAATGAACCAATCTTTCGCAACATGCTGCCGCAGTAAATCTAAAGCAAGCAGCGGGTAGCGAAGATGATAGAACACGCCCATGAACAAAACTAAGTCAAAACGTTTCCCCAGTTTAGGGACGTCATACACCGACATCTGTTCGAAAGAAATATCAAGACTCAGCACGTCTGCAGCGAAACGCGCCTGGTCTAAATAAAATTCATCGTGATCGATACCGAGCACGCGTTTGGCCCCGCGGCGCCTCATTTCAATGGAATAAAAACCTGCGTTGCACCCGATATCCAGAACCGTCATGCCGGTGAGGTCTTTAGGAATCGCATCCTCGAAGTTTCGCCATTTCGTGGACGGATAGTCGCCCAGGAAGTGATTTGGAGCGGTTTGCACGCCCCCGAGAGAAAGATTGTGAAACCATGGGCCTAGTTCAGTTACTCTTTTTTCGATTTCACCTACGCTAAGGCTATTTGCCAATCCGGTTCCTTTCTGACCTTTTATGATTCGTATTCTACTCATCCGCCATGGCAATACCGAGTTGCTAGGTCGCGTGTTGTACGGCCGCATGCCGGAGATACATCTGAGTTCCAAGGGCTTGCGGCAAGCCGAGATCTTGGCACAAGCGCTTAAAGAACGGTACAGGCTCGCCGAAGTTATTTCGAGTCCGCTCGAACGCGCGATCGAAACCGCGCGACCGATTGCCAAGTTACAAGATCTCAGTTTCTCAACCGACGAAGGGCTCAATGAGCTTGATTTTGGCTCGTGGATGGGCATGCCTTTTCCCGAGTTGCATGGATCGGATCACTGGAAGCAGTACAACGACCTTCGGTCCACTACCAGTCCGCCAGGCGGGGAATCGATGTTGGCGGTGCAAGCGAGAGCTTGGACCAGTCTTGAGAAAATAAGGGAACGGCATCGCGATTCGAAAGAAGCGATTGCGGCGATGATCACTCACGGCGACGTTATTCGCGCGCTACTGGTGCTGCTGCTCGGGATGCCGCTGGATCATCTATCGAGACTAGAGATTGCGCCCGCTTCCGTCAGCGAGATTCTGATTGGGAACGCTGAGCCGATCGTCCGAACCATAAACCAGTCTTTTTGAAGAGTTTTATGCCCGAAGAATCCCCACTCACCAGAAGAGATCGTCTCGATCTACTCGTATCGCAGTTAAACGAGTTTCGTTGTCGTGCTGATGGACACCAACGGCACCTTCACATCGTGGCATCCCGGTGTCCAACACCAACTTGGCTACCTGCCGGATGAGTTCATAGGTCAAAGTCTGGAAATGCTGCTGCCGGTTGCGGATAGATTTAAGGGCGTGGCCCAGCGTGAATTACAGGTTGCGGCCGAAACAGGTCGAGGGTCCGATACCCGATGGCTGGTAAAGAAGAGCGGCCATCGAATCCTGGTCGAAGGGGTGACCATCGGGCTGCGCGACGCGGGCGGCAGGCTGATAGGTTTTGGCAAAGTGTTGCGCGATGTCACCGAGCGGAAAAACGCCGAAGACAATCTAAAGGCGCTCGCTGGCGCGCTCGATCAATCGACGGTCCTGGTTCGCCGATGGGACGGCACGGTCACTCACTGGACCGCCGGGTGTGAAAGTCTGTACGGCTGGACAGCGCAACAGGCGGTCGGTTACCCAGTCCACGAGCTCTTGAAGACTGTCTTCCCCGCGCCCCTCGAGCAAATCGAGCAGCAACTTTTCTCTTCGGGAACCTGGAAAGGCGAACTGGAGCAGGTGAGGCTCGATGGTAGCCGTGTCTACGTCGCTACTCACTGGGTATTGCTTGCAGACGGGGGAGGAGAACTCCCCAGCGTTATCGAAACGCACACAGACATAACCGCGCGTCTGCGAGTGCAGGAGGAGTTGGAGACTGCGAACGAGCGGTTGAAAACCATGGCTCTTGAACTCGAGCGCTCGAACGAGGAGCTTGAGGAATTTGCGCGCATTGCATCGCACGATTTGAGTGCGCCGATTACAAGCACTCGCTGGCTTGTAGATTCACTTTCCAGCCGTCATGCCGATCAGCTTAATGAGGAGGGGCGAAAGTGCCTGCGGCAGATCTCAATCGGCCTGGAGCGAATGGCCGATCTGGTCGCGGCTGTCCTGGCTCACGCGCAGGTAGGTAAGGGGGCGATTGGATCCGCTGAGGCGGGCAGCATGGAAGATTCGCTTGCAGCAGCATTGGAAAACCTGCGAAAAGATATCGAGACATCGGGAGCGGTGATCGCTCACGATCCGCTTCCGAAAGTCCAAGTGCAGCCACCGGCGCTCAATCAGCTCTTGCAGAATCTGTTATCGAATGCGTTGAAATACAGACGTCCTGAGGTTCCGCCAGTGATCAAAGTGGGGGCCGAGCGTCAGGGCGCCATGTGGAAAATCGCGATCGAGGACAACGGAATGGGTATTGAGCCGGAGTGGTTTGAGCGCATCTTCCAACCTATGCAACGGCGGCACGGGATGGAGATAGCGGGCAGTGGCATCGGACTGGCAACCTGCAAGAAAATCGTGACACGGGCGGGCGGACGAATCTGGGTGGAATCGGAAATCGGTTCCGGGTCTACTTTCTTCTTTACGCTTCCTGGGCCGGCCGCTCCCGAACTTCATCCCGAGGGTGAAGATACGGCGCGTGGACAGAAGTGACAAGCTCCTGCAGTGCCTGCTGCAGCCGCTGAACGACAGAGCCCCAATCTCCTGGTCGAGGCTGACGAAATAAGCGCATGGTCGGATACCAAGGCGAGTCTTCGCGCTCCAGCATCCACCGCCAATCGCATTCATAAGGCAGCAACGCCCACACCGGACGAGCCATTGCACCTGCCAGATGAGCCATCATCGTATCAACCGTTATAAGCAGGTCGGTATTTTTCAGTGTGGTCGCGTCAGCTAAAACGCAAGCGCCTTCCTCATGCAGGCTCGGGATTCGGCTCGACCATGGCCTGAGTTCCGCGCGTTCCGGTCCCGCCTGCAAACTGAAAAATGAGATGCCCGCGATCGCAAAGAGCGGAGCCAGCTCATCGAGAGATAGAGAACGCGCCGGGTTGTAGCCGCTGGAAGCCCACACGAGACCCACACGAATAGCCGATGACCCGTCGTTACGCTGGGGTGCGCCTGCTCCGGGAATATCGATATAGGGGACATGACCCGGGATCGATTCCAGAGTTGTTCTGAAGATTCGGGGAAGCTCGACCACTTCGATCTGCTGGTCCCAGTAAGGCTCTGGCTCGCCCCAGGTAAATACGTGATCGGCGAGTTGCGATTGCTGAAGAAGCACCTTCAACCTTGGCTGCGCCTCAATCGCGAGCGATCGAGCTTCTTTCCGAATCAGAGGAGCATACCGGATGAACTGAAGCGTATCTCCGAGACCGTGCAGACAACGGATGAGTACGCTCTGGTTAGCAAGCGGCCGACCATTCCAATATCGATACGGGTCTGGCTTTCCGCGGGCTGCAATAGCGTCACTTTCCCGCCAAGCTAGCTCGAAGTTACCCGATAGCATGTGACAGGTCCAGCGCCCGGCAGCGCACGCATCAGGATCGTGTTGAGTTTGCTCGGCCAAATCAAACAGCCGCAATGCTTCGTCTATCCGCAAGCACTGGAGCTGCCGTTCAGCCTGGGTCAAGAAACCGAGGTCCATCATTTTGTATTAGACGTCATCTCGTTTATGGCTCTCCTACAAACTGGAAAGATGACTTGGCTTACTTGGGCCTTACTCTCGGCAGTATTTGCGGCGGCCACGGCGATTTTGGCGAAGCTCGGGGTGGAGGGCGTTGACGCCAACTTTGCGACTGCGGTACGGACGACGGTTGTTGTCGTATTCACGTGGATGATTGCGTATGTGGCGCGTCAACCCGGTACGTTCGAGGTTCCATCGAACAGAACCTGGCTATTCCTGACGCTATCGGGTTTAGCGACAGGGCTCTCGTGGCTCTGCTATTTCCGTGCGCTGCAGGTTGGACCCGCTTCGCGCGTAGCGCCTATAGACAAGCTGAGCGTGGCTCTCGTAATCCTGTTCGGACTCGTGTTTTTAGGGGAGAAACTCACCTGGGGCAAAGCTGTCGGCGGGACCTTGATTGTCGCGGGAGCGATTTTCATCGCTTTGGACTGATGACGGGCAAGATAACAGCCGACGGGTAGCCTTTCTCATGAAATACCGTCTGGCGAGCCTTGGTCATCTTGGCTTCGTCGGCGTTCGAGCGCGCGGAGTTCAGACTGCGATCAAAGCGTGGAAAGTTACTGCTGGACACTTCTAAACGGATGCGATGACCTGCCATAAAAACGTAACTCGTCACACCGGCGTCGATGCTGATTTGATATGCCGTATTGCGCTTCACCAGGACAGGCTCGTTGAGTGAAAGGCGATATCTCAACCGTTGTATGCCGTCCGTCACCAGCAGCGGCCGCCCATTCGTCTGAACGTCTACAAGTTTCGCGGTGAAGTCCGTGTCGTTGGCCGAGGTGGCGACATAAAGTACAACCTTCACCGGCCCAGTCACCTCGGTGTTCTCAGTCACGGGCGCCGAAGTGTAGACCAGGATGTCCGGCCGTCTTTCAACAGGAGTTTGGTCGAGGGGCCCAGGCGGCAATAGCTTCGGCTCGCAGCATATGGAGCCTCCCACAGTCGGCACTGGATTCTTCGGATCGTAAGTGAAAATGTCCGGCTGTGCCTTTCGAACCGGCTGCCAGTGCAACGCTCCATCGCCGGCTGAGGAATTTGCGTTGCCGTTGCTGCTCAAATACAGCGGCGTGTAATGAGTTCGCGCCAGGGGCCATTCGTGCTCATCACGCCAAACATTTGGACCCATCACGAAAGATGTGCAGCAGCGAACCACCACCTTCATCGCGCTCGGTGACCGGTGTCTTCTTGAGCCATCGATCGAACCAGTCGGCCTGTTTCAGGCGTATCCCGATGGTCGCCTGCGGCCCGAAATCGCGCGTCGGGAATTTCAGTGCTGGATTGTGTGCCCAGGGTCCAATCCAGGTCTCGATTCTCTTGTTCTGGCGGGACAAGCGCGAAAACACGTCGAGGTCGCTTTCGGCATAGTTATCGAACCAGCCGCCCATAGAAAGAACAGGAATCGTAACGCGGTCGACGTGGTCCCGGATGCTGAAGCTTTTCCAATACTGATCGTAAGAAGGATGTTGCATGGCGGCTGCCCAAAGCGGGAGGGTGACTCCGGTCGCGGCGACGTCTGCTGTGCGTAATGGTAGGTGAGAGATGTAGGTTGCGAAAAGCGGCTTGACCTGAGACGGCGGTGTCAGATTCTCGGCCAGCCACAACAAGCGATGACCCAGCTTCAAAGCTCCGCCCGTCGAATAGAACCTGTCCAAATACTCGTCGTCGCCCGAAAACATGGGCGAAATCGTGATCAAATGCGGATTGTCCTGAATCGCTGCCCACCACTGCACCATTCCGAGATAGGAACTGCCCGCCATTGCCACACGGCCGTTTGACCAGGGTTGCTCCGAAATCCAGTTGATGGTGTCATTTCCGTCGGGGCCTTCCTCCTTGGTAGGTCCGAAAAGTCCTTGTGAAGCGTATCGCCCGCGAACATCTTCGATCAGCACGGCGTAACCGCGCTGCGTAAAGAAACGGTAGCTCCGCATGGCGGAAGCCTTGCGATTGTAGGGCGTGCGAACCAGTACGGTGGGCCACCGTCCACTGCCACGCGGCAGGAACAGGTCTGCCGCCAAATGGATACCATCCCGCATCGGCACAATGAGCCCGAGTTGTTCTGGCGCAGTCGGCGACTGCGGGGTGCGTGTGATTACTTGACCCAGCGTGCTTGCTGAAATGATTAGAGCGAGCGCCACAATCCTGCCCACATGGCTCGTTCTCATGAGGCGAGCGGAGGCGCAACCTCTTGAGGCTTCGGCCTGCGACCGAACAGCGCGGTGCCGACGCGGATGATGGTTGCGCCTTCCGCAATTGCCAGCTCGAAGTCGCCAGACATGCCCATGGAGAGCTGCGGCAACCCGTATTGCCGGGCGAGTTGCGCAAGGCGCTGGAAGTATGGTCTCGATTGCTCGGGGTCATCCGACCATGGCGGCATTGTCATCAAGCCGGAAACTTTGAGGTGGGGACAAGCGCCGGCCGCTTGCAAGAGGCTTGGCAAGTCTTCCGGGCTCGCTCCGGATTTGCTCCCTTCGTCCGAAATCTTCACTTCGAGGAGCACTTCCAGCGCGATACCACGCTCGCCGGCTGCTGCGTCGAGGCGATGCAAGAGCTTAGGCGAATCAGCAGTCTGAATCATCTGAAAGAGCTCGCACGCGGCGCGCACCTTGTTTGATTGCAAGTGTCCGATCAAATGAAATTGGGCATCCTTCAGATCTGCAAGCTGCGGATGCTTGTCGGCAAACTCCTGAACGTAGTTCTCACCGAAAACGCGAAGGCCGGCCTCATACGCTTCCCGAATTTTCCCGGCAGAGAATTTCTTCGAGACTGCCACTAGGCTTATTTCCGAACGCTTCCGGCCACTTTGGTCGACGGCGCGCTGAATGCGGCTCTCCACAGCCTGCAAGCGGCTCTCAAAAGTGGAGTCTTCAAGTGGCAAAACTCTATCATAAAGGCACGGCCAAAGCTTCCGAGGCGCCGGAACCCGGCACGCTACTCACCGCGGTTGAAACGTTTCTGAGCACTTGCCGCAATCCCGCAGTGTTGGAGTACGGCGAAGAGATCATGCCTCTTGCTTCGGGAGAGTACATGCTCGAAATCCGCTCCGGGAGAATATGGATCGAGGTTTGGAGCGAGACGCGCAGCCTGTCGCGGCAAATCCTCACGATAGAGGGGAACAGCGTCGGCGTGCTCGACTGTACCGTTCAACGGTTCGGCGGAAAAGCCGGCAAGTTGAGCTTTCTCGATTTGGCTCGCCCGCAAACGGCGCATAGATCGCTCTGCGGCGAGCGTCTGAGCTTCACTGAGCAATTCCGCCGGATGCTATTCCGCCAGTTTCCAGGATGGGAGATCTCGACTCTGTCGTGCGGCATGGATCTGCAAAGATCCTTCTCGTCGATCTTCCCTCGCGCGCGGATTAGCCGCGGGAATCGCCAGATTGCCGCCATGGCTTGCCCCAGCGCTCAGGACGAGAGTGCGATGCTCACTTCGGCGCTGATTTGGCACCATCATGTGAGCACACACGGGCGGAACGGATTGCATACGTCGCTATGTTTGTTTCTGCCGGATGGCTCGGGCAATTTGACGTCGCATCGTTTACGGTGGTTGGCTGGCGAATCGCTCGAGACGCGGTTGTTCCGCTTCAACGCTCACGGTTCGGCAGGAGAAGTAGACCCGCAAGATTTAGGTAATCTGCAAACGCGTGTTCAAGCGCACCCATGCCACACTGGAGGCGTGGAAGAGCTCACGGCCACGGTATCGCGCCGCGGCTGTGAAGCGGCTCGGCACAAGCTTTCCGAGCGCCGGCTGGAATCATCTGTTCGATCGAATTTGACGACAGTGGATCCGTTGCTGGCGATGAGTCCCATTCATGGGCAGGTGCTAACGTTCGCTGCCGGCGACCGCGATCTCATCGATCTCCTGGCGGTCTCGACCACTGGCCGTTTGGCCGTTCTGGAGTTGAAGGTATCGGAGGACATCCATTTGCCCTTACAGGCGCTGGACTACTGGATGCGAATCGCCTGGCATGCCGGGCGCGGTGAGCTGCAGCACCTGTTTCCGGCCAAGCCGCTCGAGAGCAGGCCGCCCACTTTGCTGCTTGTCGCCCCCGCCATATCGTTTCACTCGTCGAATGCAATTGTTCTTCGTTACTTCTCGCCCGGAATTGAGGTCGAACGCGTAGGATTGAATTCGGATTGGCAGCAGCATTTTAAAGTGGTGTTGCGCCTGAAGGGCGCGGCTGCACCTATATCTCACGGGAGCTCTCAATGAGTGTTAAAGGCTTGATGAACATCAGAAAGGCGCTAAGCGCGCTGAACCCGAAACAGGTTCGGGAGATGAGCGAACGCCCTGTGCGCGTTGCGCTTCACGCCGACAGCCAGGAAGCTTATCAGAGAATAGAGAATTTCTTTCTCCGAGATCTGAGCCCCGCCCGTAGACGCGTATCAGCAGGGTTGCTGACGCGCGCGCCGATTCCCGTACTCGCCCAACGTTACGATCTGGACGTCTATGACGAAGGGATGATTACAACGCCGGACGCCCTGGTTTTTAGGGTTGATAGAACTCACCACTTTGTGGAGAGGGCGCTTATAAAGCATCCCGATCTCGGGGTTCCTTTAGCGAAGGCTTTCCTTCCTTTCCGGCGCCCGTTTGTAGAGCGGATTATCGCGAAGACTTCGCGAGAGAACGCGCTTTTCTCTATTGCTACCGCGCTGCCGGACGTCGTTCCCAGCATCATCGAGTTGCCGTGGGCAGTCGCGGAATTTGCTTCCGATACGGCTTTCCTGACCATGAATCAGGTGCGGATGGCTTTTCTGATTGCGGCAGCGAGCGATCGCGAGGTCGGATATCTGGAGCAAAAGCCGGAGATCGCGATGGTAATCGGAAGCGCCTTCGGTTGGCGAGCGTTGGCGCGGCAACTGATCAGCAAAATCCCGTTCGGGGGCGGCCTGGTAGCCAAGGCTGCAGTCGCGTACGCGGGCACAAAGGTGTTGGGGTTGTCGCTTGACCATTTCTATAGCATCGGATTTACCTACACTCGCGAGGAGCGGGATCGCTTGTATGCAGACGCTTTTCGGCAAGGGAAGAAAGTCGCTACGCAAATTCTGGGGTATTTCCGCCCCGATCTTGCGGCGAAGTACGCCGCTCAAGCCGGCAGAGAAACCATAAGTGTTCCACGTGCGTCGCAATTTCAAAGCTAGAATTGACATAGATAAAGATGATTCAACGCATACTTGTTTCCCTTCTTGCAGCAGCGGCTCTTCTGAGCGGCGACACGCTTGTGCTCCGCGACGGATCGAGGATCGACGGCGTTTTTGTGAGTGGCGACAACCATTCGATTCGATTCGCTGTGGGCAATCAGGTCAACACGTATTATCTGAACGACATCGAATCGGTGAGGTTTAATGGCGCGCCGCCGGCCAGTCCAGGGCCGGCTTCAACCTATTCGCAGAACCCAAATCCGCCGCAGCCGCCGCCGCAAGAGCGGCCACCCGACACGCTATCCTGCTCGGCCGAGCGCGCCTCCGGTGAACGGCCCCGCAGGGTTGGAAGTGCCCGCCGGGACTCAGATAGTGGTTCGTCTGATCGACCCGGTTGATTCAGAGCGGGACAGGCTGGGACAGACCTATCGCGCGAGCATCGATCAGCCGGTCGTGGTGAACGGCCAGACAGCGATACCGCGTGGATCCGACGTGATCGCGACGCTGATTGACGCCCAGAAATCGGGGAAGATCGAGGGCAGGACCATTCTCACTCTCGATCTGAAGAGCATAACTGTCAATGGGCGTACTTATGACATCGTCACGACGGGCGTACCGGAAGCCAGCGGATCGCGCGGAGCTCGTTCGGGCAAAGTCATCGGCGGCACGGCGGCGCTGGGTGCGATCATCGGCGGTATCGCAGGTGGAGGCCGGGGCGCGGCGATTGGGGCGGGATCGGGCGCGGCAGTAGGAACAGCGGCAGAAGTCGCGACGTCGGGGCAGAAGGTTAAAGTGCCCGCCGAGACGCGAATCACGTTTACGCTGCAGAATCCGATTGATCTTTGACAGTACTCGACTCTGCTGAAGTGCGCGTGCTGGGCGCGCTGATCGAGAAAGAGGCGACGACCCCCGAGTATTATCCGCTGTCTCTCAATGCCCTGATTAACGCCTGCAATCAGAAATCGAATCGCGATCCGGTGGTCGACTATGACGAAGACACGGTGTATGATGCCGTCAACCGTCTCCGTGAAAAGCAGTTTGCGGTGACGATCACCGGCAGTGGCCGCGTGAACAAGTATGCGCAGCGCATTTCGGAGACCCTAAATCTGGGGCGGCGCGAGCTGGCCGTTCTCTGTACGCTCTTGTTACGCGGACCGCAAACGCTGGGAGAAGTGAAAGATCGCAGCGAGCGCATGTTCGCATTTGCAGACCTAAGTGAAACTGAGAACATGCTCGAGAAGCTTGCCGAGTGGCCTGGCGGCGGGCTGATAAAGAAGCTGCCGCGGCAACCCGGGCAAAAAGAGATCCGGTACACACACCTGCTTTCGGGCGAACTGAGCTTCGAATCAGCGGGCGCTGCAGCAGCTACCAGCGCCACCTTCGAAGGTCGCGCAATTGGAAGAAGAAGTAAGGCAGCTGCGGTCCGATTTCAACGATCTTAAGAAACGATTCGATGATCTAGAGACACAACTGCGATGACAACGCTTGCTTACACGCGCGGTTCAGAAGCCGCCGCTGACGAGACTGTATAGCAAAACCGCGAGCACGATGGCTGTAATAACGACATAGGTTCGATCGCGCTCGAGCGCGAACCCGACTAACGAAAAGGCGACGCGAGCGATGGGCGTCGCAATCAAGAGCAGAATTCCAAGCTGAATAATCGAGCGGGCGCGTAACGCAAAGGCACCGGCAATGATTTGCCCTACAATGCGATCGATGGCTGGTTGTCCGTGGAAGGTGTGATAATCAGCCATCTCATGCCCATGCCTCACCAGGTAATAAGCGCCGCCGGCGAGCACGACTGAGCCTGCAATCAGAACGCCCGTGCGGAGGATCACGCTTACCATGCGCTCGATGCCGCTATCGGTAACTTTCGGCAGGTTCATATCTTTCCTCCGATTCCGCTGACGATCATTTCGATGGCGATGATGCCGACGACCACTGCGAAAACCCTGCGCAATAACAAAACGGGAAGACGCGCCAGGAAACGTGCGCCGATCATCGATCCGGAAAGCACGCCGAGCATCACGGGCATGGCGATGCCAGGATTGACATATCCTCGGCTGAGATAAATGCTGGCGCTCGCCGCCGCAGTCACACCGATCATGAAGTTACTGGTGGCGGTGGAAACCTTGAACGGAATTTGCATGGCTTGATCCATCGCAATCACCTTCAGCGAGCCCGATCCGATCCCGAGCAATCCGGACAAAGTACCCGCGCCAAACATAAGTCCGAAACCGGTTTTGACGCGATGTACCTGATAGGACTGCGGGCCCTGCGCGGTGTAATATTGGCCGTTCAAGCTCAGCCGCGTTGCCAAAGGATCTGGCGGGAGTGGAGTTTTCGGCGGTTTGTGTTCACGACTAGCCGTCCAGGCCGATTGCAAGAGAATCAATCCGAATATAATGCTGAGTGCGCTGGTGGGGATGTGTGTTCCGAGAAAGGCGCCGAATAGCGCTCCGAGGGTGGTAGCGATCTCGAGGAACATGCCGATTCGAATGTTCGAGTAGCCGTCGCGCACGTAGGCAGCGGCCGCTCCGGAAGAGGTAGCAATTACGGAAACCAGGCTCGCGCCGATCGCATATCGAATATCAACTCCGAGAAACAGCGTTAGAACTGGAGTAACGATCACGCCGCCACCGAGGCCTGTGAGAGAACCAACGAAGCCCGCCAGCAGAGCGGCAACCAGAACTATCGGAATGAATTCAGCGATGGTCATGCAAACCTATAGTCAGGATTCAGTATGAAGACGTTTCTTTTCTGTTTAGCGACCGTGACGGTGAGCTTTGCGCAACAACAGCCGCCGCCTATTCAATCTCCGGAAGTTCAAAGCGATGGCCGTGTTACTTTCCGCTTTCGCGATCCTAATGCTCAGAAGGTCTTGGTAAACGTCGAAGGCGGCAAGGCGCCGTATGTCATGCAGAAGGACGAGCAGGGTGTCTGGAGCGTCACGACCGATCCGCTTGCGCCGGACCTGTACGGGTATTCTTTCGATGCTGACGGTGTTCATTTATTGGATCCTTCGAACGTCCAAATCAAACCAAACCTCCTGGGTCTGAACAATATAGTGCATGTGCCCGGCGCGTCGCCTCTCCCCTGGGAGATGACCGACATACCGCACGGCGAGATTCATCACCATTTCTACAAATCGAATATCATCGGCGACAATCGCGATTACTATGTCTACACGCCACCGGGGTATGACCCGAATGGCAGAACCCGCTATCCCGTGCTCTATTTACTCCATGGCTACAGCGATGACGCGAGCGCCTGGACGGCGGTCGGTAAAGCGAATCTGATTCTCGATTCGCTGATCGCACAAGGCAAGGCGAAGCCGATGATCATCGTGATGACGCTTGGCTATGGCGCGCCCGAGATCGTGCAGCACACCGGCGGCCTTGGCAATGCTGCTCTTCGGGATCGGAACTACAACAATTTCCGGGAGGCGCTGATCCAGGAAGTTATGCCGTCGATCGAAAAAGAGTACAAAGCAGCAACGAGCCGCGATTCACGGGCGATCGCCGGACTTTCGATGGGCGGCGCAGAGTCATTGCTGACCGGGCTCAACCGCCTGGATAAATTTTCATGGATCGGATCTTTCAGCGCGGGAGGAATTGGCAACGACTTCGCGGCCGATTTTCCGCAGCTTAGCGCGACGGCGAATTCGAAAATTCATTTACTGTGGATCGCTTGCGGGACCGATGACCGGTTAATTACTCCGAATCGTGAGCTTATCGCATGGTTGAAGAGCAAAGATATTCGTCTTACTCAGATTGAAACACCGGGGATGCACACGTGGATGGTATGGCGGCGCAATCTCATAGATTTCACGCCACTTCTTTTCCATGCGCCGGCTGTGAATGGGCAACCGAGTAGTCCTCCGGTCATGGGTCGCTAACGCTTCCGGCTCGGATTCGACAGTCCGGATGAGCTGGGGGACGCCGGTCAATTCCGTTTTGGAAGATCTATGAATGGGCCGATGTGGCCAGTGCCGGTAGCTTTTTCCTCTTCGATCTTGAGAAGCCACTGGCTGTAGCACATTTTCTGGATTGCCATGTCCCCCCAGACTTCCTGCACCGGGTTGGGGTCGGTCCAGGCGTACTCGGGCGGAACTCCTTTCGTGAAATCGATCCAGCGCGTGATCAGGAGCGGAGGTTTCGGAAGGAGAGCAACTCTCTTGATGAGCACCTCATTCGTCGGATAGTAGTTGGTCACGCATTTACCGTCGATGACGTCGACCTTCACCAGCTGATCGGTCTTGAGCTTTTCCGCCATCTTTTCTTGTTTCCTGCTGATCCATTCCGCGTTCATCTTGTGGAGTGCGTTTCGGGCGCGATCTAGGGCGCTGCCGAGGCGAATGATTTTGTCGTCATACGCTTCCAATTGTTTGTGAAAGCGGTTGAATCTGCGCTCCTCGGTGGTCTTGTAACGGGAGAAGTTGCTGAAGCGCTTGTGGTGGTCGTCGTTCCACCGATTGGAGTCGGTGGGAAGGTTCGATTCGAGATCGTAGAGGCGCTTGGAGGCTCGTTTGTAGTGCCAGAAGGCGAGAACGGTTTCGTCGACGAGCCAGGCGAAGTCTTCGTCGGGTTCGTATCGCTCAATCCAAGAGTTTCGGATAAATTCGAATTCGGCGGGATCTTCGTCGGGTAGGATGGCGATTTTGGAGCAGCAACCGTGGTCGAGTCCGTTCAAGCTGGAGATGGCTTTTCCCGCTGGAGTGCGAGGACCGGTAGGGCCGGTGCGCTGGGGCTCGGCGTCGATGGATGCGGGGTCGAAGGTGTCGGGGTCGATGTCGATAGTTTTGCCATCGGCGTCGAGTGCGAACTCGCGGGTGCGATCGGCCGGGTTGCCGCCGGACGGCGGATTTTTTTCGTTGACGAAATCTTCCATAGGAGAGCTTTCGCGTATGAGTTTGGCGGATGGGCGGAGCGCGCGGCGGTGTCGATGAGGGTCAAGCTGTTGATTCTGAGCGGAAAAATAAATTTTGGATTTTTGAACTGGGCGGAAAGAGGCGGCAGGAGCGGGCGATTTTGCGAAGCGAACTCGATCTTGAACGCGCACAACGGGCACCAGTCGCCCTGTGCGCTTGTTTGGGTTCGTTTTTTCAATTTGGGGGAGTGGGGGGAGAGTGGGCAGGTGTAATGCTTGGGAACATGAAATTCGGCTTCCGAATTAACGCCACTTTGCTTCTGCTTGGAATGTCGCAAAGTCAATCGCTGCGGCCGATTGACTATCATCAACATCTTCTGAGTCCTTCGGCTGCTGAGTTGGGGTCGCTGCCCAATCCAGTTACCGCTCGGGATCTGATTGCGCTAATGGATGCGGCCGGAATTCGAAGAGCGCTGGTCCTATCTTTGGCATATCAGTTCGGCAATCCGAACAAGCCGGCAGTCGAGGATGAGTACGATCGAGTAAAAGCAGAGAACGATTGGACGGCGCGTCAAGTGGCACAATTTCCGGATCGACTTCGGGCCTTCTGCGGCGTGAACCCGCTGAAAGATTATGCGCTTGCCGAGATCGCGCGGTGCGCGAAAGATCCGTACCTGCATTTCGGTCTCAAGCTGCATTTCGGAAACTCTGACGTTGATCTCGACAACCCGCAGCACGTGATCCAACTGCGTCGGATTTTTCAAGCTGCAGACGAGCATAGAATGCCGATTGCCGTTCACCTGCGACCCTCGGTCTCACGCAATCGGCCGTACGGTGCAAAGGAAGCGCGAATCTTCTTGAGCGAAGTTCTTCCGGCAGCTCCCAATGTTCCCGTTCAGATTGCGCATCTTGCCGGCGCCGGCGGATATGACGATCCATCTGTCGACGAAGCGCTTTCCGTGTTCGTGGAAGCCATTGCGAAACAGGACCCGCGCATGGCTCATCTTTACTTCGACGTTTCAGGTGTCGCAGGTCTCGGTAGATGGCAGGACAAGAAGAGTTTAATTGCAGCGCGAATCCGCCAAATCGGTATCAGCCGGGTTCTGTGGGGCTCGGATGGTGCGTTCGGTGGAGGAATGACGCCGCAAGAAGCGCTTCGGACATTTGGGGAGTTGCCCTTATCGGCACGTGAGTTTAACGCGATTTACAGCAACATTGCGCCCTATATGCGTTGATTGAGATACGAGCGGGTACACAGTGTGGGCATGCCGCATGTCAAAGGTCTGTTAGGATCTTTATTTTCGTTGGTGCGCTGATCGGAAGTTGGCCGACCGGAAGCCGACTTCGCATTCCGTATCCGGCTGACACTTTCGGGTTTGCCGACTAGCGACGCGGTAAGCCATAACCGTTTAGCCTGGGATGGATCGCGTAATCTGTATATGAACGTGAGATCTACCCTGCGGGCGCCTCAGGCATTCGTCTTCTGCCTTTTTGTCGCCGTCGCGCTCTTTGCCCCTGCTCTCAACGCCCAATCCTCCGGCGTTCCGGATTGGTGCCGGAACCTGCCCCGGCCGGAATACAAGTCGATGCAGCGTGTTCCAGTGAAGCAGACCTGGTTCGAGGTCTACCGCGTCGCCCCGGGTGTCTTCGCCATCTATGAGCCGCACCAGTGGGAAGAAACAATCAGTTATCTGATACTCGGCGGAAAACGCGCGCTGTTGTTCGACACCGGTATGGGCATCGGAGATCTCAAGGCCGTTACATCGGAACTGACTGCATTGCCTGTCGCCGTGCTCAATTCGCACACTCATCCGGACCACACCGGCAGCAACTGGCAGTTCCATTTCGTGTACGGATTCGATTCGGACTTCACGCGTCAGAACTCGCATGGATCAACCGGCGTCCAAGGGGAAGTTGCGCCCGGCAAGCTCTGCGGCAGCTGGCCGGCGGGCTTCGATCCGAAGGCTTACGTCATAAAGTCGTGGACCGTCAACGAACGGGTTCACGAAGGCACGATCATTGACCTCGGGAAACGCCATCTGACCGTGCTTGCCACGCCCGGACATGCTCCGGACTCGCTCTGCCTATTCGACAAAGAGAATGGTCTGCTGTTCACCGGTGATACGTACTATCCCGGCCCCATCTACATCTTTGGAACCGGTGCCAATCCGAGCGCCTATCAGCAATCAGTGCACCGACTCGCGGCCCTCGCGCCGCAAATCAAACTGGTGCTCGGCGCGCACAACGTTCCGATAGCATCCCCATCCGTGCTTCCGAAATTAGCGTCGGGTTTCGATGCCATCCAGTCCGGGCAAGTGAAGCCGACCTCCGTGCATGACGGGATCGCGACATATCAATCGGGCGGAATCAGCTTCTTGGTCACGTTGGCCAGACCGGTGAATTAATCCCCGACACCAATCGGCGCAGTCGTCGACAGGAGGTCCAGCCGATACAGCCGCGCCCAAATGGCAGCAAGCAGCTCAATCAGAAATAGGATGAGGCAGGCAATGACGACGCTTCGGCCAGTGCGGAAAGGCGCAAACCACAGAGACGAGAAGAACGCCGCATAGATCAGATAGAGATTCAGCACAACGCCGACGGCGGGCACCAGCACGTTGCGCACGATTCTGAAATGAGCAGGCAGGATGCGCCGGAAGTAGAGAAAATTGGCGACGTTGACGCCCGTAAAGGTGAGCGCTGCGAAGAACACGAGCGCATTCGACCACCAGATGAAACTGTCCAGCCCATTGCGCAGGACCGCAAGGCTTGCGAAACCCATCACGATGCAGGTCAACACGACAAACAGGACAGCGGCTCGCGGAACGCGTTTTTCGCCTTTCAATCTGGCGAACGGTGCCGGCAACAGGCGATGCCGCGCCAGGGCGAAGATGATGCGCGAAGCGCCCTGAACGCATCCAATGTAGATCGCCGTGAGACCCGTAAAGGCGGTTGCGATCACGATGATATCGGCCGAACCCCAATAAGCGCGCGCGACGGGCGTGATCGCGGTCAATCCTTCGACGTTGTATTTGGCGATTTCGCCCGGCGGTGTGGACAGGGTTAGGACCCACGCATTGAGAGCCCAGAACACGCCTATGCCCACGACCGCGAGAATCAAGACGCGCGGCACGTGATCGCGCGGCGCCTGGGCTTCCTCGGCGGCCGTGGCCACCACATCGAATCCGGAAAAAGCAAGCATGGCGAGGATGACCGCCGCCCAAAACCCGGCAACCCCCTGTGTTGCGCGCATCGGATCGAAGGGTGCCAGATTGATACCGCCTAGCAGGCCGGCCTTGGCCCAAACGATCGTCGCCGAGAGCGTCAGCACCACACCCGTTTCGATCAGCATCAACCGAATCGTCGTTTTGACTGAGACTTCCGCGCCGCGGACGCAGATCCAGGCAATCAGGGCCGATTGCAGCACAACCCCGAGCGCGAGCGCGGTAATGCCCGAGATCGGCAAATGCGCCCAATCCAGAAAGTCGCGGAAAAACAGCGCGAACAGCAAAGGCACCGAAATCGCCGCCATCACGAAATAGGTCGCCATCACCAGACCCGCGATCAATCCCGTCGTCGGATTGACCGCCATCCAAAGCCAGGTCGCCGCCGCGCTGGCAGACGGCGCGTGACGATTGAGACTGGCATAGGACAGGACTGTAGGCAACACGATCAGCAACGCTGACAAAAAGACAAGCGGCACGACCGGTCCCGCCGTCGTCTCGATCGGTCCCCACATCGCATAAAGGCCGATGGCCGGGGAGGTGATGCCGATAACGAGGGCGGCGAGACCCAGAGGTCCGATGACATTCGCTTTCAGGCGCGGCGCTGGCGCTGCATGGCTGGCTTGACGGTTGTCCATGAAGCTTCTTGAGAAGGATATCGAAGTCGAAGTGGTAGCAACTTCTCGCCCACGAAGGGGTATCAAAAATATAATGAGCGGGTATGCCGCAATCCGACATAGCCGTACGTATCGCCACAAAGGAGGACGCGTCGGTCTGCGGCCGGATTTGCTACGAGGCATTCTCAACGATTAGCCGGGCCCACGGTTTTCCGCCCGATTTTCCCGACCCCGAAGCTGCGACCGGCGTGCTCTCGATGATGTTCTCCAGCCCGGACTCCTATTGGTGCGTGGTGGCGGAAAGCGACGGCCGGATCGTCGGCAGCAACGCCCTCGACGAACGCTCAGTGATAAACGGAGTCGGCCCGATCACGATAGACCCCGGCGCGCAAAACCTCGGAGTCGGTCGCAAGCTCATGCAAGCGGTGATGGATCGCGCGAACGAACTCGGCGCCGCTGGAATCCGACTGGTGCAGGCCGCGTATCACAATCGCTCGCTCTCGCTCTATGCCTCACTGGGCTTCGACATCCGCGAGCCACTTTCCTGCCTGCAGGGCAGGACGCTCGAACGCGGCATCCCGGGGTGCGCCGTGCGTCCGGCCACCGCCGCCGATGAGAGCGTCTGCGTTGCTCTGTCGCGGCGGGTTCACGGATTCGATCGAGGCGTCGAGTTGGCACAGGCCATCCGGCAAGGCACCGCACGTGTCGTCGAGCGCGGAGGCCGCGTCACCGGATATACGACGAACCTGGCGTTCTTCGGCCACTCCACGGCGGAGACGAACCCGGACCTGCAGGCGCTCATCGCCTCGGCGGAGTCCTTCGCGGGCCCCGGGATTCTCGTGCCCGCGCGGAACAACTCCCTGATGCGCTGGTGCCTGGCGAACGGTCTGCGGATCGTCCAGCCGATGACGCTGATGAGCACCGGGCTTTACAGCGAGCCAGCTGGCGCCTGGTTGCCGTCGGTCCTGTTTTGAAGCGGGCGCCTCTCCTGAAGCCCCGACGCGTTCGCGCTGGGGCCCGGACGACGGGCCATTCGGACATGACATGCTGTATGCCGGACTTGCCGGTACTGATCCGCATGGCCCGTAGTACGAATGGTACTCCCGACAATTGCGTCGCCGTGTTTGAGCGTGATATTGTTGTCCGCCAAGTACTGAATAGTCCCGAGAATCGAAGCAGCCGCTCGAAAGAGAAATGGTGCATAGTGGACCGCGCCATCGCTTACTTCCCCAGAACGGCGGCCCCAGGACAAGAAGGAGAATACAGATGCATTCAGCTCGATTGGATCGAAGGTTAGTCATTTACAGCACGCTCCTGTTTGCCGCAATTTCTCAGCTTGCGGCGGGCAATACGCTTTGCGTCAACCCGCAGCAGTTCGCACGGCTGCTACGGGAAAATTCAATCAGCCGTGAACGCCGCATCGAACAATGACGTGATCGAGGTTGCGCCGGGGACCTACAAGGAGGACGTGGTGATCTGGAAGCCGCTTTCGCTGATTGGCACGGGCTCCGATCGGTCCATCATCGATGCCACCGGACTGGCGAACGGCATTTTTGTCGACGGTTTTGATCATCCCGGTCTTCACAATGTGACCGTTGCCGGGTTCACCGTGAAGAACGCCCTGTTTGAAGGCATTCTGGTCGTCAGCGCTTCGGATGTGACGATTCGCGACAACGAAATCAACGATAACGACAAATCTCCGGGCCTCAATTTCACCGGTGAGACCCATGGCTGCCCCGGCCAACCCGCTTTTGAGACCGATGAAACCGGCGACTGCGGGGGCGCAGTTCACCTGATCGGAACAGTCAAATCCATCATGTCGGGCAACACTCTGTCAGGCAATGCCGATGGCCTTCTCATCAGTGACGAGACTGGAGAAAGCCGCGGCAACTTGGTCATACACAACGTTTTCAAGAACAACCCACTCGAATGCGGCATCGTCCTTGCCTCGCATCCGCCCGTGGGCCACACCTCCGCTCCTTTCGCTCCTCACTACGGGGTCAACCATAATACCGTCGCCGAGAACGTTTCCACCGAAAACGGTGTGCAGGTTGGCGGTTCGGGAGTCGGCCTCTTCTCGGACGGCAACGGCCCGGGTCGCGTGTCCGGCAATGTGATTATCCGAAACGAGCTGACAGGCAACGGTCTTGGTGGCGTAGCTCTCCATACGCACGTGGGGCCAGCGTTTGGCCTGCCTCGCGACGACATGGACGGCAACATGATCATCGGCAACTTCATAGCGCGCAATCTGGCCGATACCGCCGATACGAAAACACCTGGGACCACAGGAATCAACATCAACAGCGGCGGCGGCGGTTCGCCGGTTTACGGAACGGTCATTTCAGGTAACGTGATCCGCGAGGAAGAAGTAGACATTGCGGTGAACACTCCTGCCGAAGTGGATATTCATCTGAATGATCTGCTCGGCAGCGGCATCGGCGTCGCTAACGTCTGCGCTTTCGATAGCGGCGCCTCGTGCGCGGCCGAAAGCATCGACGCGACAGAGAACTTCTGGGGATGCCCGGCTGGCCCGGGCGGCAGCGGATGCTCAACCACCAGCGGCTCGGATATTCGTTTCAAACCTTCGGTTGCACATTTCATCGGCGATGAACACGATTCGCGGCCGCAGTGAACAGGGGTACGAAAAATCCACGCCCAAATCGGGTCGTAGCGCGCGCATGTTGGGCGAATACCTTGCCGGGAAACTACTCCCGCGTCATTCGCAGCTCAATCACCATCCGCTCCTCTCCTTTATCAACGATCATGAAGTGTCGAGGGAGGAGGAGGCGGACGTCTTCGTCAAGGTGGGCGCGCGCGACGGTCTTGCGCCCAGGACGAACTCAAAACACGGATTTGACGATGCAGAAGAACGCACACGGTCCCGTGACCCAGTACTTCGTGATCGAAAGTTACCGAACACATAGCGAGAACGGCAACGGCCGCTTCGGTGAGCCGGTCGTTTCTGCTCTCAAGTAATCCAACTTGTAATCCGTTCAGTGCGTCTCAGCGATTTCGCTTAGCCCGCGTCATCTATCAATCACATTCTACGGACGATTCAATCTCACCCAAAAACAGTATCAGCCCGGATAGGTCCTGAAAAACGCCGTTGCGTCTGCCCATTCGTTTCCATCCGGAGGCAAAGTCGGAGAATCGGAGTTGCGCCCCGGCTTCGACCGGAGGTTCTCAAGAGTAGGAGATGTCCTGCTCGAGGCGACATTGATGGGATCGCAGCGGGCGGCAGATTCGCGGTGGGCGAATAGGTGAATGAGTGTACTGGCACGGGTTTACGCGGGTTTACGCGCTGGCACGGGTTTACGCGCTGGCACGGGTCTATTTCCCGGGCTTTGGACCTTCGACCTTTGGGTTAGCTTCGGGAGAAATTTCCGGATCGACTTCGGGCCTCCTGCGGCGTGGACCGCTGAAAGATTATGCGCTTGCCGAGATCGCGCGGTGCGCGAAAGATCCGTACCTGCATTTCGGTCTCAAGCTGCATTTCGGAAACTCTGACGTTGATCTCGACAACCCGCAGCACGTGGTCCAACTGCGTCGGATTTTTCAAGCTGCAGACGAGCATAGAATGCCGATTGCCGTTCACCTGCGACCCTCGGTCTCACGCAATCGGCCGTACGGTGCGAAGGAAGCGCGAATCTTCTTGAGCGAAGTTCTTCCGGCAGCTCCCAATGTTCCCGTTCAGATTGCGCATCTTGCCGGCGCCGGCGGATATGACGATCCATCTGTCGACGACGCGCTTTCCGTGTTCGTCGAGGCCATTGCGAAACAGGACCCGCGCATGGCTCATCTTTACTTCGACGTTTCAGGTGTCGCAGGTCTCGGTAGATGGCAGGAAAAGAAGAGTCTGATTGCGGCGCGAATCCGCCAAATCGGTATCAGCCGCGTCCTGTGGGGCTCGGATGGCGCGTTCGGTGGAGGAATGACGCCGCAAGAAGCGCTTCGGACATTTGGGGAGTTGCCCTTGTCGACACGTGAGTTTGACGTGATTTACAGCAACATTGCGCCCTATATGCGTTGATTGAGATGCGAGCGGGTACACACTGTGTGCATGCCGCATGTTCAAGGTCTGTTCGCATTTTTATTTTCGTTGACACGCGAACCGAGGGGTTGGCCGACCGGAAGCTGCACTTGCCGGGACTAATCCTTGAAAGTCAGTTCCCGACATGCCGACTACCCGGAGAAATGAATTCGTCGGTGAAGCGAGTCGGGCCTTCCCGCTCAGAACCGGTGCGGGTGGCGAAACAGTGGGGGCTAATACATTGACCTCGCGGAAGCATAGAATATCTTTATCAAAATGCGCCTACGTGCTGTTCCACTCCTCCTTGTCGCTACTTTGAGCCGCATCTGCAGAATGTTCGCATCAGGCAACAACGACCTCGTGAATGGTGTTTGGCGCGGCAAAATCGTCGAGAGCCCCTTCGCAAGGTCGTGGATTGTCCCGCGGCTTAGGCCGTCAGCTCACGTGACGATTCGCTCCAGAAAACCGGTTTTTTCTGAAAGTAAGACTCGTTCGCCATGTGGCAGGCAATGGCTGCGTGGTTCCCGAACACTGCATCCTCGGCCACGGGCTGGCGCGTCCTGGTCGCCTGAAAGAAATTCCAAAGGTGCGGCTTCAAATCGTCCCAATCCGGTCCTTCGAAGGCCAGGTTATCGGTCAGCGCTTCCTTCCCCAGGTCGCGCGGATGCTGTTCGTGCCACTGCTTGACGTACTCGGCCCGCAACTCGCTCGGGAAACTGGCCGAATAGTAACTTGGCTCGTCGTCTTCACCTGTCTGCGGCAGGACATGCAAGCTGCTTGGCTGCGCCTCCATCACCCCCTTCGGCCCCAGAAAGCGAGCTGTTTCAGGCGTGGCGGAACCCAGATCGAGTCGCACGTACACCGGTATCCCGTGATAGTCGAAGAGCACCGTATGAAAATCGGGCATGTTGCGGCCGTCTTTCCAGCGGAAGATGCCGCCCAGCGCGGAAGCCGAGCGCGGCGCCTCGTTCCAACCCAGCGTGTACAGCATGCCGCTGATCAAGTGCACCATCAAGTCGCCGCCCACTCCCGTCCCATACTCCTTCCAGCAGCGCCAGCGCGCGAAACGCTCCGCATTGAACGGGATTTTGGGCGCATCGTTGAGCCAGGTATCCCAATCCAGATTGGCTGGCGAGAGGTCGGGAGGCGGTGGATACTCCCACGCGCCGGTGGGACTGTTACGGCCGTAAGTCAGCTCCACCATCTCAATGTTGCCGATCGTTCCCGCCGCGTACAGCTCGCGCGCTTTGGCGCACAGCGCGGAGCTTACCCGCTGCGATCCGATCTGTACCACGCGCTTGTTTCTTTCGGCAGCTTCCACCATCTCGAATCCCTGCCTGATGGTGTGTGACATCGGCTTCTCGCAGTAGATGTCTTTGCCGGCGTTGCACGCGTCAACCACTACTCGCTTGTGCCAATGGTCCGGCACTGCCGCGAGAAGGCAATCGACGTCCTTGCGCTCGAGCAGCTCTTCGTAGCGCCGCGTAGTGAACAGATTCGCATTGCCCGTAATCTGCTTGGCGAGCGTGTGCCGGCCGTCGTACAAATCGGCCGCGGCGATGCATTCAACGCCAGGCAGGCTGATGGCGTTCTTGAGCAGGCCGGAACCCTCCATGCCGACACCGATGATGCCGAAGCGGATGCCCTGGCCAGACGATTGCCGGTCGGATTGGCCTGCCCGGGCGGTCGCGAGGGCTGCGATCGATAGACCACCGGCGCTCAGAAACGTTCGGCGCGGAA
Organism: uncultured Acidobacteriaceae bacterium; assembly: GCA_963819405.1. Classification (GTDB taxonomy): domain Bacteria; phylum Acidobacteriota; class Terriglobia; order Bryobacterales; family Bryobacteraceae; genus Bog-105. Next base: position 123,269 of record CAWFWH010000003.1, read on the forward strand.
TGCTCGAATTCATAGACACTGCTCCGGAGACAGAATCATTATGTCGCAGCGGGGGTAGCTTCAGCAGAAGTGTGAAACGCAAACATCCTTTTCCCGTCTCGTCGGCGTGCAGCGCCCGTGGGCCCGATAAAGAAGAACCCACACGCATTACAATCGCGAAGGGGACTTCACAGGAGTAATCGGGTTCAGCCTGTCGGTGGTCGAAAGACCGGCTCGACGCTGGTTTCGTGGGACCACAGACTAGCCGAATCATTCCCGCCGCTACGTTTCGCGCGGCATGGCGCCCGCGAGCAGAAGAACGGCGCCGCAAAACATCAGTGTATCCGCCACATAATTAAGTCCATTGTCGAGGCTGGCGCGTTGCACTACTCCGATCGGCACGTAGACGACCAACTCCACGAAGAGCACGGTCAAGCCCAGCCAGGTCGCTGCCGCGCGGGTTTTCTTGCCAGCAAGCAACAGGGTACCCGTCACTGCGTAAACCACAGCCGCCAGGTAGGTCCAAATGGCGTGTCCGTAGATCCACGCGGGAGTCAGCGGTTCCAGTGGAATGCCGGGAACGTGATCGCCGTGCATGAATTGCTCAAAGCTGAAAAACAGCACGGGAATTGCAACGAAGTATCGCGCAATGGTCGCAAGGATGTGCGTACCGCGCTTGCGCCACTGCTCGGTCAGGCTGGCGGCCAGCGCCAAAGCGCCACCGCTAAACGATATTTCGCGCAGAACGAACGTCGCTGCAAACCGATTTCGCGGATGGTGTGCCCAACCTGGAGCGTGCATCAGCACTACGAACAGGAAAAACGTCAAGGCGAGCAAACTGGCCGAGAGACGCGCCTGAATCCCCGTTACCAGGCTCAGCGCGGCTGCGATAAAGCAAGCGCCTACGAAGTAGACCCAAAACGGATGCCATGGAATCCACGCTGGCATGATCGACGCGATGGCCTTCGTCAACGTGAAATGCTCGGTGCCGAAGGCCGCTATTGGTGCCGCGTAAAAAAGCGGCCCGAACAGAATCAGCTTGTCGAATCCTCGCGCCTTTAGCCAGTCGCCGCGAAGAAAAATCGCGACCAGCCCAATGGCAAGAACCGCTCCACCGACAAAATACGACCAAATCACTTGGCTGGGAATTGCAAGTAGAACCATGACTGCCGACGAATCTACTGAGCTGCCGTTCACGACTACTACTTTCGACGGAATTCGACCGACTTTATTGATTGTGTCATCTCGCCGGAGGTGACTAGAACTTCGTTAGCGGCTATTGTCCAGGGGTAAAATTGCCTAAGCCATGGCTGTGCACGACAAAAGTACGCGTTGCATGCTCCTTGTCGCAGTCGCTGTCCTGATCGTATCCGGAAGTGGAGGGCAAACCTTCGATTCCAAGCTGGATAAGATTGCTGACCGGTTTGTAGATCAACAACTTCGATACGATCCAACGCTCTCCGAATTCATTGGCATTCCCACCAAGGATCACAGCCGCTTCGCCGATCGAACCCCGCAGGCCATCGAGCGCCAGGTTGCGGAAGAACGCGAAGACCTGGGGGAGGTTCTCGCGTTGGATGCAGGCAGGCTCTCACCACATGCTCGTGCCACCTATGCGACGCTTCGGGAGCGATTAGGGTCGGACCTGCAGATGCGAGTTTGCAGGGCTGAACTGTGGGACGTAAACCATTTCGACGGCTGGCAATCGCACTTCGTCGAGGTTGCAGAACGGCAGCCTGTCGAAACCGCAGTGGACAGAGAGCAAGCTCTCAGGCGCTGGGGCAGTTTGCCGCGCTACGTCGATGTCGAGATCGCCAACCTGAAGCTTGGCCTTCTGAATGGGTATTCCGCCCCGCAGTCGGTGGTGCGTCGGGTAATGAAACAGATAAAAGAGATGGCAACAAGTGATCCGGAGAAATCGCCGTTCTATTCTCCGGCTGCGCGGAGTAGTGATCCAATCTTCCGCGAGGCTCTTGGACGTCTGATTATGGTACGGATTAATCCCGCATTGAAGACCTACGACGCCTATCTTGAGCAGGAGTATCTGCCCAAGACACGCGCAGGGGTGGCTCTTTCGGACCTGCCGAACGGGACGGCTTGCTATGCGGCATTTCTTCGTGCGAACACCACCTTGTCGCGAACTCCGCAGCAAGTTTTCAAGCTGGGCGAAGAGACGGTGAGTGCAAACCTTTCGCAAGCCGAGAAGCTCGGTGAGCAGAATTATCACACTTCAGATATCGCAACGATCCTCAAGACGGTCAAGAACAATCCTGCGAAGCATTTTGAATCCAAGGAGGAGCTGCTCAGGTTTTCACAAGGTTTTCTGGAACGGGCGAAGAGCATAACCGCGGCGAAGCTGATCCCTGCGATGCCAAAGCAGGATGTTCTGATCCGCCCTTTGCCGGCGTTTGAAGAGACGGCGGGAGTGGGTTCGAGGTTCGAGCAGGAACCCGATCCTGCTAAGCCGGCCGTTTATCTCATCAGGCTGGGGGACTGGGAAACGCAGACCCGTGCCGAGGCGGAGATCACTGCAGTGCATGAGACAGTGCCGGGACACTACATGCAGAAGGCGATTGCCGCTCAGATTCAGAGACCGACGAAGCTGTCGAGGCTGGTCGATAACGCTGCCTATGCCGAGGGCTGGGCTCGATATGCGGAAGCGCTAGGGGAAGAGGCTGGCGTCTATTACACGGAGGACGCTGCGATCCTTCGGCGGATGTGGCCAGCCCGAGGAATGGTGGTCGATCCCGGACTGCATTTGTTCCATTGGAGTCGGCAGCAGGCGATCGATTACATGATGGAATCCGGCCGCTTCACAGCCGATGAGGCCAATAATTATGTGGATCGAATCGCGGTGATGCCCGGGCAGTTGACAGCATATGATTCCGGTGCACTACAGATCATGGCGTTACGCTCGGAGGCAGAGAGCAAGTTAGGGAAACGCTTCGATCTGCGAGCTTTCAATCAAGCGGTGCTCGAAGAAGGAGTCGTCCCGCTCGGCGAGCTCCGCGCCCACATCTCTGATTGGATTGCTTCGCAGCAGACCAAGGCGCGCACGAGTGCGAATTAAGCGCCCCATGGCCGACGACCATCGCCGGCATGGTGACTACCCTACCTGAGTATCTGGCGGCGAGGTTGTGCGCATGTTTGGCAGGCGCTCTACTTCTCTTGTTCGCTAGATAGGCAGCGAACAGTTGAAGGTCTGCGCGGATATAATGGGCGGCCATGTTTCCCTATGATCCAATGGTCCTCGACGCAATAGAGCAACCTCCGCAATCCATTGCGGACGTCCTCCAAATCATGCGGGCTATCGACGCGATCTGCATCGACGGTGATGGTCTCAAGTGGTTCAACTGGTTGTATCTCCAGGTAACGGAGGCGGTCGAGACACGCGTCGTTTCCGGGGAATTCGCCGATCCCATGTGGATCGCGCAACTCGATGTGCGGTTCGCAAGCTTGTATTTTGGCGCCCTAGAGTCGGCGCTCTCGGATGAAGCGTTCCCAAGCTGCTGGCAGGCCCTCTTTGAGCGCCGCAATCAAGTCGCAACTGCCCGCATCCAGTTCGCGCTTGCGGGCATCAACGCCCATATCAATCACGATCTTCCGCTGGCGATCGTCACCACCTGCCAGGTCAGTGCGGCCCCGCAACACGGCGGAACACAATACGACGATTACACTGCGCTCAATACTACCCTCGACAGCATCATCGAATCCGCCAAGCACACTCTGCACGTCCGTCTTCTCGGTGATCCGCTGCCGCCAGTTTCTCACCTGGAAGATACGATAGCTGCGTGGAGCGTCTGTGCCGCGCGCGAAGCGGCATGGCAAAACGCCGAGCTTCTCTGGCACCTTCGCACCGCGCCGCCGCTTTCCGCGACTTTCATGGACACTCTCGACGGCCTCACGACGGTAGCCAGCAAAACCCTTTTAGTACCCGCCCCCTGACGGGGATTGCTAATTAGGAGGCAGTTCTCGAAGAGTCAGTTAGCGAATGGAAAGGTTTCTTCGTGAGCTTTCAGCAAGGCTGCGTGAAAGCCGTCGGCCATAGATGTTAACGTTTCTCCACTGCCGGCGGAAGGCTGCATCTTCCTGAAGACTGACACTTGGACGTTTCCAGCCCTGATAAGGTCTTCGATGTCACGGGATCACGCCGCCGGCGGGGCCGGGATGGCGCCGATCTGGATCATCATCCCCAGGAAGTCGGCCACCGACCACCGCTCCACGCATCGGCGCGCGCCGAAGCGCAGGATCGTGATGCCGGGGATCGAGAAGGACCGACCACTCGGCGGGATGCCCTGGAACGTGCCGGTGTGGGTGCCCGAGAACTGGAAGCGCCACGTCAGCACGTCCCGCTCGACGTACATGGCCTCAGTGTCCACGTGGCAGTCAGGGAACGCGTCGAAGAGCGCCTTGTAGAAGCCCTTCACGGTCGCCTTGGGCGTGAGCGGTTCCGGCGTGTAGCCGTGTAGGACGACATCGTCCTCGTAGAGCGTCTCGAAGTACTCGTCCCGGCGCGCCGGGTCGTTGAAGCACTCGATCGCGGCGAGGCCGGTGCGCTTGATCTCGTCTGGGGTCACGGCCCCTCCTGCGGATTCTGGTTACTCCTGTTCGGAGGATGTACGCCCAAAGGGTATGCTCCCGTCGGGAGCAATGTCAACCCCGCCCCTCCTGCCTGTCGTGTGAAGCGTCCGTGAACCACGCGCATTCCGTCCGGAATATCAGGCGCCGCTCTGCCCATCGTGGGATACGATGACTTAGCTGTTATCCACTTCGAGCTGACTTTGCAGAGAGGAGGTTACAACGCTGGTGATGGCGTCGACCCATGAGTCGCGAAACTTATCCTGGCTGGTTTGTTTTTGAAAGTTGTCCCAGCTGTTTCGACGCTCGCCAGACCGAAGATGGACATTGGATTTCCAGTGCCTACCGGAATGAGGAGTGCGTCGTTGGGGAGTTGGCCGTCGGACGACGCGAGGGCATCGTCGCTGGTTTTGGTCCCAGACGGTAAACGGGTACGAAGGCAAGAGATGGTTGATAATTCAAAGGAGACATCATGGCAACTACAAGGACCGCAATAGCACCAATGAAGGTGGCGCAAATTCCTAAGCCGGGGGCAGACTTCCAGATTGTCGAGCGCGAGATTCCTAAGCCGGCTGCAGGACAGGTGCGCATCAAGATTCAGGCATGCGGTGTCTGCCACAGTGACATGCTCACGAAAGAAGGCGCGTGGCCCGGCATTCAGTATCCACGCGTTCCGGGACACGAAGTCGCCGGCATCATCGATGAAACAGGCGCCGGCGTTTCCGAGTGGAAGATGGGACAACGCGTCGGAGTCGGCTGGCACGGCGGCCAGGACGGCACATGTCTCTCGTGCCGGCGCGGAGATTTTCGCAATTGCCGGAATCTAAAAATTCCGGGCATCAGCTATGACGGCGGATACCAGCAATACATGGTAGCTCCCGTGGAGGCACTGGCGGCGATCCCGGAGAATCTAAGTGACGTTGAAGCAGCACCGCTGCTCTGCGCTGGAATCACCACGTTCAACGCATTGCGGCACAGCGGTGCGCTCCCCGGCGATATTGTGGCAGTGCAGGGCATCGGCGGCTTAGGTCACCTCGGAATTCAATTTGCTAATAAGTTCGGTTATAAGGTCGCCGCCATCGGGCGTGGGCCCGAAAACGCGACGCTCGCAAAAAAACTCGGAGCGAGCGTGTACATCGACAGCAAATCGACGAACGCAGCAGAGGCGTTGCAAAAGCTGGGCGGCGCACAGGTAATTCTGGCGACAGCACCAAGTTCGAAAGCGATGTCCGAACTGATCGACGGCCTGGGGCCGAACGGCAAGCTCATGGTGGTGGGTGTGACATCTGATCCCATTGAGGTCACACCGGTACAGCTTATTTCTGGAAGTCGAACTATTCAAGGCTGGGCCGCGGGAACACCGGCCGATTCAGAGGACACGCTGCGTTTCGCTGAACTCACTGGCGTGCGCCCCATGATTGAAACGTACCCGCTCGAAAAGGCGGCCGAGGCCTACGCGCGGATGATGAGCGGCAACGCACAGTTCCGGGTCGTTCTGACGATGTGAATGAATAGTTGGAAGTCGTATGATCCGGAAATTGCAAAGTGGCGAGTATCGCTTGTACTCAAAGAAAAAAGATCCCAAGACAGGAAAGCGCAAGAATCTCGGAACCTTCAAAACTCGCGCCGCCGCCGAAAAGCACGAGCGCGACGTTCAGTATTTCAAGCGGGCACATTGAAAATGAGCATCGAGCCCTCGCCGTCGCATCGTCATTCGATTGATCACCCATGTTCCCTTACGATCCGGCGCTTCTAGGCGCCCTTCGAATACCTCCACAATCCATTCCGACGTTCTCCGACCATGCAGGTTATCGAGGCCACCTGCAGTGACGGCGATGGCCTTGAATGGTTCAACTGGCTACACCTTCAGGTGATCCAGACGGTGGAGGCCCGTGTCGCTTCTGAAGGATTCAGCGATCCCATGGCTGGCACAATTCGACGTTCAATTCGCGCGGCCGTACTTCGGTGCTCTTGAATCGGCGCTCTCGGGTCAACCCAGCCCAGGCTGCTGGCAGGCACTGTTCGCCTGCCCGAACCGAGTTGCAGTCGCCCGCATCCAGTTCGCTCTAGCGGGCATCAACGCCCACATTAATCATGATCTTCCTCAGGCGATCATCGCTACCTGTCAGGCCACTGCTACTCTTCCACGGCCGCACGAGCCCGCATTACGACGATTACACGGCACTCAACATGACGTTAGATACTCTTGTCGAGTCCGCACCCCCGCAGTTAACATAACAGGAAGCGATCGTTTAAGGTCACGGACCCAATGGCGACAACCTGCAAAGGAGAAGCGTGTTGACACTCGCCCAACGACTCGGATTAGCCCTCTTCCTTGTTGCTTTTGCTCTGTTCTTCGTGCGGCAAAGGCGGTCGGGTTGGATGAATGCGTTCGAAGCCCTCTTCCTTTTCGGAGGACTTATATTGATCGCGCCTCCCGGTCTGTTGCAGTTTCCTCCATTTCGCTCTGCTCTCCGCGATCTCATCGTCCTGTTAATCATCGCCGGGGTTGGCTGCCTTGTCTCGCGAATCGCTGGTAGGCGCCTCTCGGATGACGAAAAAGGCTCGGGGCAATCGGCAGACGCCAGAGTAGATCGCGCAGCAAGATTGCTCCACAGTATCGTCGGTGGTGATGTGGCCGGAGTCACAGAGGACTGGTGCAATTTCAGAACAACGTGCTCTGGGAATGAACGCCCAGTAATAGTGACGCTCGTGCATGGCACGTTCCAGCCAGAAGCGGCCTGGGTCTCTAAAGACTCGCAATTCAGCCAAGCACTGCGGCGGGGCCGTCCCATGCCCCGTCAAGGTGGAAACATTTCGCTGGTGTGGACACAACTCACATGAGGCTCGGATCACGGCGGCAGAACAGCTTAGGGAACACATCCTCCTGCTGAAGAGAAAACATCCCGAGGCGAGTCAGGTCTGCATAGGCCACAGTCACGGAGGATCGCTTTTGTACTATGCACTGGCTGATCGATCGTTCGAGGATACCCTTCTGGGCTATGCATTTCTCTCGACACCATTCTTGAATTTCCAATCCCGGAATTTTGCGCACGTCGACGCTATGGAATTTCTTCTTGCGGGATTGGCCCTTCTCTGCGTCTCTCTACCAAGTTATGTGATTGCACTGCACAAGGGTTGGAGTTTCACAGGACCGCTAACGGGCTTAAACCCGATCGTAATCGCGGCTCTGTTGATAATTCCCTTCGCCGTGCTTGTTCCTCTTTACAGGCGGATTGCACACCAACGGAGGCGGGCTGCATGCGAGTTTCTGACGAGTCTACCCACAAGCTTGTGTACATCAAAGAAATCGTTGATCCTGCGAAGTCCAGGTGATGAGGCCAGCAACGGGCTCGCGCTCATCTATATCCTCACTTTGCTTCAGATCCAAGCTCAAGGTAGAGCCGAAGCGTACTTTGAACGTTTGCATGCGAAACGAGCGCGAGTGAGTTCTGGCAGCCTACGCAATCTCTTGAACCTTCTTGCGGTTTCGGTTGTCTTTAATACGACCGCACTCTGGAGCGCGTTTTCGTCACTGCTTTGCTCGATAGCTTTCCGCATTGGTTTCGGCGCGGATATCGCTAGATACTCACTATTCCTCCAGGTGACAACTGAAGTTACCCCAGCGGGAACGTGGACGGTTACGCAACTCAATCCTTGTGCCGCACGTATATCTTCGGACCTGACGCAGGCCCCTTTAGCACATAGCTCCTACGCCCACCCAGACACGCCCAAGTTGATAGGGGAGTGGATCAGTGCTCGAATCGCAAGTCAGACCTTATCGTCGCTAGCAGACTAGAATGTCTGATCTGGCGCTTCTCCCGGTTGGGCATAGCAAACGCGGCAAGTTACTGATTGCAAATGGCTGTACCGCGATTATTTTCCACCCACATTGCCTGATTACCGCGATAGCTCCCCATAAACGCGCATCTGACTGCCGCCCCCACCGTCGCCCAAGCTGCACGAAGCTTCGTGTTATCTCGCTACCTGAGTTCGAATGTAGCTCTGCAGGTCGAAGCTCTCTGCCTCGACGCCCCGGATGACCTACTCACTGATGCACCGCAACAGGCGCCCGCGGATTTAGGACTGTCACCGGGCATGCCGCGCGTTCGGCCTCCGTCAGAGACTCGGAGCCGCGCGGCGGTACAGGGTATCGAAGTTTCGGCGCGCTAAATTCTGCTAACTGCACGGAGTCGCTTAGGCCGGCATCACTCGCCCGCATAGGATTCGGGCTTTTACAGGCAGCTCTTTCGTCGGGAGTGAGGCCCTGCTTCAACGCATCGATGTAAAAAACGACATCGCGGCCAAGCCGGTCCGCCGCCTGCGAAGATGGGCGAAAGTTTAGGGCGGGCCACCGGCGCAATTCGGCTGCCGTTGGATGCGCGCTGGGAGATGTCATGGCTGCCTTCGCGGTAGCGATAATCTGCTTACCTGGTGCACTCGACTGCGTAGCTCGGTCCACCATGAATGCGTAATCGATCTCCGTGGGGACAATCCCTGCCTGCTCGTAGAGTCGATAGAATTGCGCGATCTTACGACCGCCGTATCCGGAAGATGCGTAAACCGCATCGCAAACGTGTTCCACCTCCGGAGCTGCTCCGAAGAGGGCGAAACCATTCTTCCACTCCTGGCGAAGTTGCGGATCGAGCCAGGCTGTGCACAGAAGCCGCTCGACCAGGGACACGAAGACAATTCTTGACCGCTCGTTTGGGTCCAGTGCCCCGCTCGTCCGCCGCCTGACACGCCTCAATGCATCGGATATATCAACACTAAGACCATTCGCGCGTGAACAGATGGCCTCGGGGCGACCGGGGAGCAGGATGGCCGAGAGCGCTTCAGTAAGAGAGCCCTTTCGTGCTTGCAGAGTCCGGGGCGGGCGTTTTCTGAATATCAGGACAGGGCGCGGCTTGCACAATCGCATCGCGCATGGTGCGTCCAAATTTGACCATCCGGGATCAAGGGCTGGATCGGACGGCAGGCCGCGGCGAGCTGATTCGGCTTATTCTGCACTTCCGCAACATACTCGAACTTACCTCCTCGCAGAGTGACGCCACCGTATCGGGCGATGATCGGATCAGCGGCATTCAGCAGAAGAAGGGCAAAGCATGGCCACGGCGTAGCGAATTGCTGGAGAGCAGCTTGACATAGCACCGGCGAATAGGTGAATGGGTGTACTGTCACGGGTTTTAAGGGTTTTAAGGGTTTTAGCGGGTTTTAACGGGTTTTACGGAGTTCCCGCCGCGAGTTCCTGCCGACTTCCCAACTAATGGCGATGGCAAGCTTCGCTGAACTTCGGATTGCAATGTGAATGGAAGATGTGCGCGCCAATGAAGTAGCCGAGTGCTGAGCCCACGAATACGTCCGAAGCCCAGTGGTCGCGACCGAGAAAGCGTCCGCCCATTACCGCTGCCGCTGCGCCGTAGGCGAGCGCCTCGACCCAGGGCTTAGGATATTCGTGGGCGACCACGCTGGCCATTGCGATCGTGAACATTGGATGACCGGCAGGGAACGACGTGTTTATGTTGTGGTGACGCGCGAAATCCCCATAGCCATTGCCCTCCCCTGGGCGCTGGCGTCCCGCGATGAATTGCATTGGCGTATAAATGAAGAAAGTGTTTACCAGGGCTTCCACCTCGAGTACTCCGGTCTCCTTCAGATGCTCGTTGTGGGTCTTTATCCCATAGCCCCAGGCAAGGCCGAGAGCGGCGGCAGTGCCGCCCAGAGCGACGTTGGAAAAGTTTCCATATATATCGACGTTGCCGCCTGGAAGATGCCTCTCAATGTGCCGATCTGTGGCTATCAGCGCTCCAGTCCCTGCGAGCACAAACGCATCCCATTTGAAGTTAGAGCGCTGAAAGGGGGCACGGTAGAGCCCCTTTTGATCCCGCAAAAGCCGGGTCACGCCACGGTGCACCAGCCCTGGTGGTTCTGGTTGACTAGGACCTCCGGGATCATCGGAGGGTGCCGGAGCCTCTAGGGCGTTTGCGGTAGGAAAGCTAAGCCCTTCGAGGGTGAGGGCTTGAACCGGGGCGTCCTTGGGATACAGCGGGTCAAGCGTGGATCCGGTTTGACTGAAGGCAGGATACGAGATCATCACCAGAACAAGAGCCGGCGTGACCAGGAGTCGAAAATTGAGCATATTCTGGTAGACCAGCATCAGCGGAATGCGTATCGGGAGTTTTCGCCGGCGCGATTGCTCGCGCAGCCGAATCGAATCGCATATACTTTTTACTTCCGTCAGGAGGAATATTCAGTGAGAGATTCGCGCGCCTTTGGCGTGGCCATGCTGACGTCCGTGCTGCTGCTGCTTGCAACCGCAGCCGTTTCATTCGCTCAGACCTACGACACCAAGCTGTTTTCCGAAATGCGATGGCGCGAGATTGGCCCTTATAGGGGCGGGCGCACCAGAGCGCTGGCCGGCGTCCCGAGCCAACCCAATGTGTTTTACATCGGGGCGGTAAACGGCGGCGTTTGGAAAACGAACGATTATGGCCGCACTTGGGACCCGATCTTCGATCATGAGCCCACTGGATCCATTGGTGCTATCGCGGTCGCGCCGTCAGACTCGAACATCGTGTATGTCGGCAGTGGCGAAGGCTTGCAACGGCCCGATCTTTCGACCGGCGACGGCATCTACAAATCGACCGATGCCGGCAAGACCTGGACCCATCTGGGTCTCCGCGACGGCCAGCAGATTCCCCACATCGCTATCGATCCCAGGGACCCGAACCGGCTGTTTGTTGCTGTCTTAGGTCATCCATACGGGCCAAATGAAGAGCGCGGATTGTATCGCTCTACCAATGGCGGCGAAAGCTTTCAAAAGGTCCTTTACAAGGACGAGAACACCGGCGCCAATGATGTGGAGATCGATCCGTCCAATTCGGATACTGTGTACTCGGCATTCTGGGAAGCGCGCCAAGGGCCGTGGGAAAACGCGGCCTGGGGTGGCACTGGCGGCGGCATCTTTAAGTCCACGGACGGCGGTACAACTTGGCGCCAACTAACTCAGGGTCTGCCGACCGGCGCAGATGGAGTTGTCGAGGCGAACCTCGCGATTGCGCCCAGTGATCCGAAGCGCCTGTACGCCGCCATCGCTATGGGCCGCGGTCTCGCGATTTATCGCTCTGACGATGCGGGCGAGAGCTGGTCTCGCGCAACTACCGACACACGGCCTGCCGCACGCATCGGCGGCGGAGATCTTCCCGTACCCACGGTCGATCCGAAAAATCCCGATATCGTATACAGCGCCAGCGTGGTTACCTGGAAATCGACCGATGGCGGCAAGACCTGGACAGGCATTCGCGGGGCGCCCGGTGGCGATGACTATCAAAGTATCTGGATTAATCCAAACAACTCGGACGTTATCTTGATCGTCAGCGATCAAGGTGCCATCGTGACCGTGAACGGCGGCGAGACCTGGAGCTCCTGGTATAACCAGCCCACCGCCCAGATGTATCACGCGGTGGCCGATAACGCGTTCCCATACCGGGTGTGCAGCGGGCAACAGGAGAGCGGTTCCGCGTGCGTGGCGAGTCGCGGCAACGATGGCGAGATTACTTTCCGCGAGTGGCATCCGGTTGGTGTTGAAGAGTATGGCTACGCTGTGCCCGATCCGCTCGATCCCGATCTCGTCTACGGCGGCAAGGTAACTCGCTATGACCGCCGCACCGGTCAAGTGCAGAACGTCGCTCCGAAACCGATTCGCTCCGCCGACTTTCGCGCCGTTCGCACAGCGCCTTTGATCTTTTCGCCTATCGATCCGCACGTCCTTTACTTCGCCGCCAACACACTATGGAAGACTCGCGACGGCGGCCGCAGTTGGCAGCAGATCAGTCCCGACCTGACCCGCAAAACCTGGAATCTCCCCGCGACGGTTGGCAAATATAGCGATGCCGCTTCGGCCCGTCCGAGTCAACGCGGAGTTATTTATGCTGTGAGTCCCTCGCCGCTCGATATCAATCGCATCTGGGCGGGAACCGATGACGGTCTTGTTCAGGTAACCATCGATGGCGGGCTTCATTGGAAGGACGTCACTCCACAGCAACTCACGCCTTGGGCAAAGGTCGCGATACTCGATGCGGGCCATTTCGATCGGCAGACTGCCTACGCGGCAATCAATACGCTGCGGCTCGATGACATGCGCCCGCACATTTACCGGACTCACGATGGAGGCGCAACTTGGACCGAGATCGCCAGTGGCATTCCCGATGGCGCGCCCGTCAATGCCGTTCGCGAAGATCCGAAACGCAAAGGGCTTCTCTACGCGGGTACCGAGCGCGAGGTCTATGTTTCATTCGACGATGGCGATCACTGGCAATCGCTGCGGCTCAATATGCCCGCAACATCCATCCGCGACGTAATCATAAAGGACGACGATCTGGTCGCGGCGACGCATGGGCGGGGCTTCTGGATTCTCGACGATGTCACTCCACTGCGGCAGATGGATTCATCGATTTCTCAATCGGCGGCTCACCTCTTTCGCCCGGAGACCGCGGTCCGCGTCCGCTGGGACATGAACACCGATACGCCTTTGCCTCCCGATGTTCCCGCCGGCCAGAATCCGCCCGATGGCGCAGTCATCGACTATTACATTGGATCGGCTTCGTCGGGCGCGGTCACGCTTGAAGTTCTCGATGGTGCGGGCAAGGTAATCAGGCACTACTCGAGCACCGACCCTGTCCAGCCAATCGACCCCATGCTCGCGATTCCCAAATACTGGGTCCGGCCGCCTCAAGTCCTCTCCAGCGAACCGGGCATGCACCGTTTTTGTTGGGATATGCACTACACGCAGTTGCCGGAACGAAGGCCGAACTATCCCATGACGGCGGTTTACCACAACACCGCTCCCGCGCCCTCTTCACCGTGGGTGATGACCGGGAATTACACAGTCAAGCTCACGGTCAATGGGCAGAGCTATACACAGCCCATATCCGTAAAGATGGATCCGCGAGTCCATACGCCGATTGCTGGCCTTACGCAACAATTCACGTTGTCGAAGGAGCTCTATGACGGCGCGTTGGCGGCTTCAGCAGCGCTCGAGCAGATACGCGCATTGCGTGCGCAACTGGCACAACTGAAGGATCGTGCCGGTCAGGGCGGCATAGCTGACGCGGTCTCCGCAATGGATCAGAAGGCGCTCGCGCTGGAAGGCGCTGGTGGGGGCGGCCGGTTCGGCGGAGGCGGTGGAGGTCGCGGGGGCGGCGCGCCCGGTCCTGACACTCTGGCGAGCGTCAGCGGCGGGCTCTCTCAGCTTATGCAGTTGCTTCAGGGGGCGGACGCTGCGCCGACCACCCAAGCGGTAGCGGCAGTAGCCGAGAGGCGACGCGCGTTGGCGGACCTGTTGCATCGCTGGGACACGCTAAAGAATCGCGATCTCGCAACTCTGAACGCGCAATTAAAACAGGCGAACCTATCGATCGTGACGCTCGAGAGCTCAAACCCTCAAAATCAATTCTAAGAAGCTGACGCTACCTTACTGGGGGGAGATCGGAGGTATAGCGGGACTCGTGTGCAGCGCGTTCACAATCGGGATTATCGCGATGAGACCGGCCGCCGCTAATATGCCAATAATAATCACGGCTTTACTACTGACGACACGCCCACCCACTTGAGCGGGCGCCTGATTCTGGGGGTCCGGATTCGGCGGAGGCTCCGTATCCGTCAGCGATAGCGGAGATCCCGCAGCCAGTTTGTACTCGAGATTGCCCGCCGTCAACACGACTGTCGGTTTGGCGTTAGTGCCAATGATTTTCACGCGCGATTGAGGCGCGAGAGTCAACCGGCTTCCGTCTGTGAAAGACATGATTGCCGGAGCAGTTGTCGTCGCCACCTGATCGCCAACCACGACCGGCCAGGAAGAAACGCCCGGCGCGGAAATGGAATGGCCGTCGAGAGTCAATGGCTCAGCGCTGGAAACGTTTGCGACAGGCGCGGATGCAAAACTAATGCCCTGGAAAGCTGCGAGCACGAACAAAACTTTTACTCGTTTCAGATAGCACCCCCGAAGTTTAGACACACAAAATATTATAACGTTATCCCGGCGATGTCCAGATGGTAAAACAAACTGCCGATTGTCAATGCATGTGGTTGAACAGGAACCACAACAAAATCAGTCCGCCCGGTACTCCCAGAATCCATGCAAACAGATATTTCATCAGTTTTCCTCCGTCGCTCTGCAAAGCAATAGGCATGCCACTCTCCTACACCTATGCAAAACCATTAGATATCAGCTACTTGCGTCATAGCCCCGCCTCGAACTGGGCCACTTCGCGAATGCGTATTCGGAAAATTCTTCCTGTTTCACGTGTACGATAAGCTGATCCCATCCGCTCATGCGCTCGATACCAACGGCCCTCAAGCTTCCTGTCTTACTTGCCGGCTGCTCCGTCTTCCTGTGCGCCCAAGGCAACTACGAAATTCAGGTTTATGGGTCTGATACGGTGCTGCCCGGGCGCACCATGGTCGAACTGCACAGCAACTTCACCTTGGAAGGCAGCAAGTTCACGACCGATGGCACTTATCCCACGAATCACCAGGAACACGAAACAGTGGAGATTACGCAGGGCTGGACGAATTGGTTCGAAACCGGCTTCTACATATTCACCAGCATCGGTCCTGGAAACCAAGGCTACCAATGGGTAGGCGATCATATCCGCCCTCGCGTGCGCGTGCCCGAGAGCTGGAAATGGCCGGTGGGCGCCAGCCTCTCGATGGAAATCGGATATCAGCGGCCCATCTTTTCCCGCGACACTTGGACTTGGGAGATACGGCCGATCATCGATAAGCAGTTAGGCCCTTGGTATTTGGCCTTCAACCCCGCGCTCGAAAGGTCCTGGCATGGTCCCAGCGTGTCGCAGGGCGTCGAGTTTTCTCCGGCAGTGAAGGTGAGTTATCAGTTCAGCAAGAAAGTGGCGGGCGGATTCGAGTATTACGGCGAAACCGGCCCAGTCACCGCGTTCGCGCCGCTCCACGAGCAGCAGCAGCAATTCTTCCCCGCGCTCGATTTCGATTTGGGCCCCGAGTGGGAGCTCAACTTCGGCGTCGGCGTCGGCGTCACCCAGACCACCGATCATTTGATAATCAAGATGATCTTAGGTCGTCGCTTCCAGTTTATGTCGCCTCGCCTGCCGCATCTTTCGAGGGCGGAAGCCGGCGAGCCGGCGTCGTAGTTGAAGTGGACGCTACAATGACACTTTCATGCCACGGTTGTTGGCGGGCAAAACTGCCGTCGTGCTCGGCATCGCAAATAAGTGGAGCATTGCTTACGCGATCTCGTCGGCTTTTATTCGCGAAGGCGCATCGCTCGTCCTTACGTATCAAGGCGAGCGCCAGCGCCAGACGGTCGAAGAGCTAGGCGCTGAAATTAAGGCGACCAAGGTCCTGAATTGCGATATTACGAAACCAGACGAGCTTCAGCATCTTGCTTCGGAGCTGAAGCAGATCGCGCCGTCCGTGCATGCAGTGGTCCACAGCATCGCCTTCGCGAACAAGGAAGACCTGAGCCGCCCGTTTCTCGAAACCAGCCGCGACGGCTATCTCTTGGCTCAAGAAGTAAGCGCGTATTCGTTGGTGGCAGTCTCGCGAGCCATTGCGCCGCTGATGACAAATGGCGGGTCCATCGTCACGTTGACTTACTTCGGTTCGACGCGCGTCGTGCAAAACTACAACGTGATGGGAGTTGCCAAAGCTGCGCTCGAGGCCGCTGTCCGGTATTTGGCAAACGATCTGGGGTCATCGAACATCCGTGTCAACGCGATCTCTGCAGGGCCGATAAAGACAGCGTCGGCGCGCGGCATCAAGGATTTTTCAAAGGTATTGGAAGGCGTCGCCTCCAATTCTCCGCTGCGAAGAAACACAGATCCGGCGGAAGTGGCGGACGCGGCGGTGTTCCTGGCGAGCGATCTCGGTCGCGGAGTTACCGGAAACGTGTTATTCGTCGACGCTGGATTTCACATAATGGGCTTAGGTTCAGGCGAGTGAGCAAGCGATGCCTAACGAACGGGTTGGCCGTTCGTCTCAATTGGAAAAAGGCCGGCTCGCCTCATTGGCTCGAGCCATAATTTTCTCTTTAAAATATGATTCAGGTTGAAGGTCTTTCAAAGAAATATGCGCGCAATGTCGCCGTGGATAATATTTCCTTCGCGGTAAATAAAGGCGACATAGTGGGTTTTCTCGGTCCCAATGGGGCTGGGAAAACTACTACAATGCGCATCCTCACATGCTTCATGCCGCCGACCGCCGGACGGGCAACGGTAGCCGGTTTCGATGTTTTCGAGCAGCCCTTCGAAGTCAAGAAGCGGATCGGCTATCTCCCCGAAGCGCCGCCTCTCTATCCGGAGATGAACGTAACCGATTACCTGACATTCGTCGCCCGCTTGAAGAACGTTCCGAGTGGAGAAGTCAAGTCCCGCACGGACCAGGTGATGGAACGTTGCGCAATAAGCGACGTGAAAACAAAGCTCATTTCGAAGCTTTCAAAGGGATACCGGCAGCGCGTCGGCCTTGCACAGGCCATTATTCACAACCCGGACGTGCTGATTCTCGATGAGCCCACTTCCGGTCTCGACCCAAAACAAATCACCGAGACCCGCGAGCTCATCCAGAACTTGTCGGGTGAGCACACCATTATCCTCAGCACGCACATTCTCCCTGAAGTGGAGGCGGTGTGCCGGAAAGTCATCATCATCAATAAAGGCCGGCTGGTCGCCACCGATTCGGTGGAACATCTCAAGACGCGAGCCGGTGTTGGCAACGCCGTTCAAGTACAGGTCGAGACCGGGGGCAATGCCAACGCCGTGGCTGTCCGCCAGCGGCTCGAGCAGGTTGTGGGTGTGAGTAAGGTGATCGATAAGGCGGTTTCCGGAGAACGATTTATCTTCGAGATCGAAAGCTTGCCGGACCGTAATGCGCGCGCCGACGTAGCGCGGGCGATCGTACACGCGGGCTGGAACTTGCTCGAGCTGAAGTCAACAACCTACACGCTCGAAGAGGTCTATCTTATGCTGACCGGCGACGCCGCGCCTGCGCCTACCACTCCGGCCGGAGGTGTTCAGTGAGGAATCTTTGGACGGTTTGCCGCCGCGAACTCTACTCCTACTTTGTTTCCCCCATCGCCTGGGTGTTACTCACGATTTTTGCCTTCCTCAGCGGCGCATTTACTTACATCGTCAGCGCCAGCTTCGTGCGCGCATCGCTCGAAGGCCAGATGAGTGGACAATCTTTCCCGATGAATGTGAACGAACAGGTGATCGCGCCGTTATTCTCGAATATCGCGGTAGTCGGGCTGTTCTTGATTCCGCTGATTAGCATGCGTCTCTTCGCGGAAGAAAAGCGCCAAGGCACCATCGAGCTGCTGATCACGTCTCCTGTTCACGATCTCGAAATCGTGATGGGTAAGTGGCTGTCCGCGGTGCTCATGTATGGCGCGCTGCTGGTTGTGCTGTTGCTCGATTACTCTTTTCTGTTTGCCTACGGTAACCCCGACTGGAAACCAGTGGCGACAGGCTTCCTCGGGATTCTATTGCAAGGCGCATGCCTGCTGGCCTTTGGAACATTTATTTCTACTCTCACCAGGAATCAAATTGTCGCCGGCGCGATCGGCTTTGCGTTGGCCTTGATTTTGTGGATCCTCAACTGGACCACTTCGTTTGGCAATTCCGACACAGTCCAGGTCTTGAATTATTTGTCGATCGTCAGCCACATGGATAGTTTTTCCCGCGGCGTCGTAGACACCAAAGATCTGATCTATTACCTCTCTATGATTTTCCTCGGTTTGTTTTTGACGGCTCGCTCACTTGAGTCCTTACGGTGGAGGGCATAATGGCGGACACAAAATCGAACGGCACGAATCCCGGCGCCGCCCCACCCGATGTTGTGAAACCAGCTGCGAAACGAAAAGATACGGTTGCCGTTCGCCAGGCTCGTTATGGCGCAACGGCGACCCTTTACAGCATCGTCGTCATTGCTGTTTTGGTTTTAGTCAACTGGTTAGGAAATCGCTACAACAAGAGCTTTGATACCACCAGCAATAAGCGCTTCACGTTATCCCAGGAAACTCAAAGGGTCGTCAAGAATCTGAAAAACGATGCAACGATTACTTACATCGATAAGGCGAGCAACTTCGATCAGGCGAAGGGCGTGCTGGACCGGTACAAGAATCTCTCGCCGAAGATTCATCTCCAGTACATCGACTATCAGAAGCAACCCACCGTGGCCCGTGCTTACGGCCTGCGTTTCGCTGGAACAGCTTATGTCGAGATCGGTCCCAGGCGCGAAGAAGCCAAAGCGCTAACCGAAGAGGGCATCACTGGAGCGTTTCTCAAAGATCTCAAGGGCGTTCGGAAAGTTTGCTTCGTCACGGGCAGTAATGAGCATCAAATCGACAATAGCGAGAGCAACGGCCTCTCGCAATTCAAGACTTTGCTCGAGCGCGATAACTATCAGGCGCAAGCTGTCACTCTGCTCGACAAGACTGCGGTTCCGAACGATTGCAATGTAGTGGTCGTGGCTGGCCCGAGTTCGGACTACACACCCAATGAAGTGACTGCGCTGAAGACGTACGTGGAAGGCGGCGGCAGAGCCATGTTCCTTCTCGATCCACCTTTGGATTTCGGCAAGGAACACATCGCTCAAAATACCGGGCTTACAGATCTGCTCCAGAGCTGGGGTGTTACCGACGATAAAGATCTGGTATTGGAAGAAAATCCCATGGGGCAGCTTTTCGGCTTCGGCCCGGAGATCCCTCTAGTGCGCACTTACGAATCGCAGCCTATCGTTAACGATCTGAAGGGAAGCTACACGGGTTTTCCGGTGGCTCGCTCGATGGAAGTAAAAAACACCGACAAGACCACCGTAGACAAACTGTTTTCAACCACCGACAGCGCGCTGGCCACCACCAACCTGACCACGAATGAGGTCAATCCCGCCGATCCGAATAACAAGAAGGGGCCATTCGTGCTCGGTGCTGCCGGTACCTACAACACCGGCAAGCCGAATAATCCTGGCCGGTTCGTGGTGATCGGCAGCTCCGGATTTCTCGACAATGGCATGATTGGATTTCAGGCCAATCGCGATCTCGCGCTGAATGCCATTAATTGGCTGTCCTCCGATGAAGACCTGATTTCCATTCGTCCTAAAGCGCCTGAAGACCGCCGCCTGAATGTGACGCAACGCCAAATGAACGCATTCGCTTACAGCGATCTGATCATAATTCCTGTGCTCATCATCGTGGCTGGCGTGTTGATTTTCTTGAAGCGGAGAGCCTCTTAACGGAGCTAGCATGAAGCCGCGGAACTTATTGGTAGCAGCTATTCTTCTTGCTGCTCTTAGCGGGGTTGTGTGGTGGGCCAAGCGGCATCCGCAATCCACCGGGCCGGCCACTCCTTCGACCGCGTCACCCAAACTGGCGGATATCTCCGCCGCTCAGGTCCAGCAAATCAACCTCAAGAAAAAGGATGGCTCAAACATTACTCTTCAGCGTCAGAACGGAAAATGGGCCATTACCGCTCCGGAAGCTCTACCCGCCGATCAAGATGCAGTCACCACGCTGACTTCTTCACTGAGTCCGCTCACCGCCGATAGCATCGTTGACGACAAGCCTGGCGATGTCAGTAAATATGGCTTGACAAATCCCGCCCTTACCGTTACCGTCGACGAAAAGAACGGGAAATCGGATCGGATCTTTTTGGGTGACGACGTGCCCGCAGGGTCGCTCGTTTACGCGCGCATCGGATCGGACCCCAAAGTCTACGCCGTGTCCTCTTCCGTCAAGACTTCACTCGATAAGAGCGCGAACGACCTGCGCGATAAGCGCCTGCTTACCTTCGACCAGAATCAACTTACGAGCATCGAGCTCGCCTCCGCCAAATCCGACATCCAATTCGCCAAAAATAATCAGAACGAATGGCAGATCGTGAAGCCGCAGCCTTATCGCGCCGACAGTTTCCAGGTAGAAGAATTGCTGCGCAAACTGACGGATGCCAAGATGGATCTGTCGGCCAGCGCCGAGGACGCCAAGAAAACAGACGCCGCTTACGCTTCCGGAAAGCCGGTTTCCATCGCGAAAGTCACGGACTCCTCAGGCACCCAGACGCTCGACATCCATAAGAACAAGGATGACTATTATGCCAAGAGCAGCGCGGTGAAGGGCATTTACAAAATATCCGCCGATCTTGGGAAGGAGTTCGAAAAACCGCTCGACGATTTCCGCAACAAGAAAATCTTCGATTTCGGATTCAGCGATCCGACTAATATCGAAGTTCAGCAGGGTGCAAGCTCCAAAGTCTACGTCAGGAGCGGCTCGGACTGGAAGCTGAATGGTCAAACCGTGGAGGCTGGTTCTATTCAGGCCTTCATCGATAAGCTGCGCGATCTTGCAGCAACCAAGTTCGTCGACACCGGATTTACGACTCCGTCACTCTCGATAACCGTCACCTCCAACGAAGGCAAACGCACAGAGAAAGCAGAATTCGCGAAGAGTGCCAACGGGTATATCGCTCGCCGTGAGAAGCAGCCCGCCCTGTATCAACTCGACGCCAAGCCGGTAAACGATATCCTGGAAGCGAGTAGCGCAATCAAATCAGCGCCTTCCACTAGCGCGAAGAAGTAAGCGTTCAATCGTGAGCGTGGCCAAACGGCCCTCATGTCTGCCCTAAACACGGACCTATACCAGTTAACGATGGCGGCAGGATATTTTGCCGCCGGTAAAACTCGCGAACGCGGGACTTTCGAGTTGTCGGTGCGGCGGCTTCCCAGAACGAGGAACTTCTTAGTCGCTGCAGGACTGCAGCAGGCCGTCGAATTCCTCCTGAACATCGAGTTCCATCCGGACGAAATCGATTATCTTCGTTCCCTTTCACAGTTCAAGAACAGCCCGCCTGAATTTTTCGAGTTCCTCGCCGCGCTTCGTTTCACTGGCGATCTTTTTGCCGTGCCTGAAGGCACGCCTATCTTCGCCAACGAGCCCATCGCGATTATCCGTGCGCCGCTGCTGGAAGCGCAGCTCGTCGAGACCTACTTGCTATCGACCTTCGCATTTCAGACCGCCATCGCTTCAAAGGCTGCACGATGCGTCATCGCCGCCGAGGGACGCGAAGTCGTCGAGTTTGGCAGTCGTCGCGCGCATTCGCCGGAAGCCGGCATTCTCGCGGGTCGCGCTGCTTACGTCGCCGGATGTGCTGGAACAAGCAATACGCAGGCCGGCATGCGGTTCGACATTCCGGTTTTTGGCACCGCCGCGCATTCCTGGACCATGGCATTCCCGAGCGAAGAAGAATCCTTCCGCGCTCTTCAGCGATTGCTCGGCGATTCCACCGTATTCCTCCTCGATACCTACGACACCATCGAAGCCGCACACCTGGCGGCGCGGCTCGGTCATCCGATTTGGGGAGTTCGTCTCGATAGCGGCGATCTGGTTGCGCTCTCCCGCGAAGTTCGCCGCATTTTGGATCGCGCCGGTCTCCAGGATGCCAAAATTTTCGCGACCAACGATCTGAACGAACACCGCCTTGCCGAATTGGTGCGTGCCGGTGCGCCTATCGATGCCTTCGGCGTGGGAACGCAGCTCGCCACATCCGCCGACGCTCCCTTTCTCTCAGCGGTCTACAAGCTGGTCGAGTTGGAAAATGGCAGAATTCTTCACTACACCGCGAAATTCAGCGACGAGAAGAGTACGTTGCCCGGCGCAAAGCAGATCTACCGGCATGCCTGATCGCGATGTAGTAGCGCTCTACAGCGAGTGCAATAGCGATTTTCAAGGTGAGCCTCTGGTCCGCCCCGTCATCATAGCCGGTGAGCTAGTCGAACCCGCGCCATCGACAGCTCAAATCCGATCGCACGCTTTATCTGCCGTCGCCGCGTTACCCGCCCGATTGCGTTCGCTCGACCCGGCCGCACCCTACCAGGTGCAGATCAGCCCCCGTCTGCTGGCATTGGCCGAGGGCATCCGGAATGAACATCAACTGGTCCGCTCATGAAGACCATCTTCTTCGACGTCGACACCCAGCTTGATTTCCTGTACCCGGCCGGTGCGCTCGCGGTCCCCGGGGCCGGTAAGATCGTCAAGGCGCTGAGCGAACTGACCCGGTTTGCAGGCGCGAAGCACATTCAGATCATTTCAACCGCCGACGCGCATTCCGAAAATGATCCCGAATTCAAAATTTGGAAACCCCATTGCGTCGCCGGAACCACGGGCCAGCAAAAGACCTGCCGCAACTTTGCTTCCTCAGCCGATTATTTTGAGCAGCGCGCCCGGTTCTCTCGATGCCATCCGCTCACGTATACGCGATGCCGCCCAGATCATCGTCGAGAAACAGATGATCGATTGCTTTACGAATCCGAACCTCCGCCCTTTGCTCGAGTTGCTCAAAGCCGATCGCTATGTGGTCTACGGCGTCGTCACCGAACACTGCGTCCGCTGCGCCGCTTTCGGACTATTAGAAACGGGAGCGCAAGTGGAGCTCGTCACCGACGCCATCCAGAGCCTCAACGCCGCGCAGGAACGCGAGATGATTCAGCGCTTTCAAGCGCAAGGCGGGCAGCTTACGACCGCTGATGCCGCAACAGCCTAACGGTTGAAAGTCACTAAGTGTTGGCCCGCGGGGAGAACAATCGAGCCCGTAGTCTCTCCTGCAAGCGGTGTCCAGAACGGCTTTCCATCCACGTCAACGGATGAAGCGTGGGATCCCAGCATCGCTACGGCACGGCTGCGGCTTGTATACGAAAGGTCCACGCGGTCTGCTGAGCTCAGTGCGGATCGAATCTCACCGTTGAAATCTGCAATCAGCACTGCCGGATGTCCAACTCCAGGAGTGAACACGTGCTTCCCCATCGGCGCCAGGACAGATTGGCTGTTCTGTATCGGCCAGAGCTTTCCATCCATCTCGACCGGACCTTGCCACGCCAAGCGAGTCGACTCCGATGCGTCCACCTCGATGTCGTCGACGCCTTTCTGAATCGCTTGTGCGTTAGTCGCCGCGGCGGACAAAAGCGCGAGATCCTGCCGCTCGAGCGAATTCTCGAAATACAATGCCACTCGCGCAAATGATGCCGCCGCCTGGTGGACCAGCTCCATCAATTCGATTCCCGTTTGCTTCTTGGTGGGATAAACGTCTTGATAGCGCTCGACAACGTTGATATCGACAGCAATCTGGCTGCGATCCGGCGTCAACTCGCGATATTTTTGTGCGAGCTTCGCGTACCGCTCTGGTCCCAGGTCCCAAAGAGTCGCGGGATCTTCAACCAGTAAAGTGCTGTGCCGCGCTTGAATCAGGGGCAAGCTACGCGCCACGTCGGCGCCTAAAGCATCGCGAATGCCCGGCTCGAAACGGTCGTCGATATGGGTCAGCACCACATCTAAATAAGATTTCGAAGCTCTGGTCTTGTCGATCACGTCCAGCCAATCGGCTTGCATTCGCGAAGCGAGTTCAGCGCGAAAATCCAAGAACTTCCGCAGTCCTTCGGGATTATGCGCGATCGAGTAGGACGAAGCAGGATCGAACAGGAGCTTCGGATCGAATCCGCCGACTCGCTTGAAGGCCTGCCGCACGTCATCATTCATCGGCGTAAATCGTGCCGGGTTCGATGCTCCTTCCAACGATTCGAAATACAGCTCCGCCACGTTCACGCCGTCCCAATCGAATCTGCGAAGCAGCGTACCAATCTCCTGTGCCACCTCGCGATGACAATCCGGATTCTGCAAGTTCATCAATTTGCGCCAGTCCAGTTGCGCATCTTGACCGACGGCTGTCTTCTCGCGCCACTCCGGATGATCCGCCCAAAATTTTTCGCTGACATGGGGCAGTTCCAGCCACGCATACACCAGAATCGCGTTTCGATGGCAGGCCTCGATCAAGCTTTTTCAAGAACGCGTCTTGCGTGGCGTCCGGCTCGACGTTATGCCACGCCGCCACGTGAAGAACGCCCACGCCCGATTCCCTCCAACGGCGCGCCAGGTAATCCACATCCGCTCGAATTCGATACGACGAATCGAAGAAGGCCCACAAACTCGTGGTCCGGAGGGGTAACGATAAACCCAGATCAACCAGCGCCTGCAAAAGGTATGGATAGCGTTCGATGCCGGTCGAGCCCGGCGGTGTCGCGATCCACAAAATTGCGCCATGTGCCGTGCGCTTGCCCGCCAGCACTGGAATGCCCGTCCATTTCTCAGTCGCAAACACTTGAAATCCGGCAGGCAAATCGATTGGCGCAACATTCACCGCCTGCTCCCAAAACACTTGCATCTTCGGGCCGTGGATGTCGCAGATCTGCCGCACCACCGCCGTGTGGGTGTCCGGTCTCGGCACAATACCTAGGCTCTGCGCCGCTGGTCCGGTGCCTTCAATAATCAGAATGCGATTTTCCGACAGCGCCGCGGCGTCAATCTGCTCGTTCGCTCCCGCAACCAGGATGCCCGGCTCGTCCTTGCCCGCTTCCACCATTCCGACCGAGCCAAAGATCTTCGCCCAGGGAGCTGAATCGGTTCCGCTCACGTGAAAAGTTGTTGCGGCACAAAGAGCCGGAAAAAGCGCGGCTATAGCGAATAGATGCAGATTCTTCATTTTGTAATCGCGTACCAGAAGCTCAGGCGGATGTCGTCGTAGTTTGGCCGATGCGGGTTGAATGCGTTGTTGGTATACACCCCACGCAGGAAGTCAGCCGAAAAATAAACGTTTCGCGGCATCCATGGCAGGTGCAATTTGAACCCGGGCCCCATCTCGATGGTGTTCGCCCAATATTGGTTCTTAATGTCGCGCACATAATTCACGTTGAATAACACTTGCGCCGACGTATTGCCCCATGTCCGGAAAGTCCGGCCCGCGCGATGCTGCGAATAAAAAAGCCAGTCCTTACTGAATTCATTCACATAAATGGCGTCTGCCGTCGTTTCGTAGAAAAGCCCGGGCGTGTGGCTGCCTAGTAAGCTCCCAAATCCCTTGGCGAAGTTGACGCCGCCCCGATAATCCGGTGTCGCCGCTCATCGCGGCCGATTGGGCAGGTATTTCAGCGCCTCGCCGGCTTCGCCCCAAGCCGTCAGATGGTGCCAGATTTTCGAAGAGACACCCGCGCCTAAGATCAACGCACTCTCAGAGAGAGGCCCGGTCCATAATGCCGTCCGCACATTTCCTTTGACGTCGCCATCAAATCGCATGAGAAAGATAGAGAGAGAATAATTTGTTCGCTGTCCTTTCCAGGGCAGCGGAACGGTTCGCTTCACTTGTCCATAAGTGAAGACATCCTTCCATCGCGAAGAAAACATGGGCAGGGCCCAAACCGTGGTTTGAGGCAAAGCATCGTGATTCAAGCGCGCGAAAAGCCTTCGACGCCTCCGCCGCAATCTGCGCGTCATCCGATTGCTCGCGCCAGATCGAACCAATGGATTGCTTCGGCATCATCTTTCGCCAGGTTGTACGCCCAGCCTAAACGCAGCATCACGTCCGCATCGGCGGGATCGTCTTCATGCGCCTGCCGCAGATACTTGATCGCGTCCCGTACGTAGCCCAGCGCTGAGGCTTTTCTTCCCCATGCTCTTTGCATCGGTGCCCGCCACGGTGACGGGCGTGTCGGCTTGCTCAGGTGCAGTCGCGGTAGGTTGGGGCCGTTTCTTGAAGCCTCTCAGCGCATCGAGTTGATCGCGGCAGAGTTGGTCGTTCGGATCGATGTCGAGAATTTGCTGGAACTGCTGAATCGCATCCGCCTCGTTGTGCATGGCCAGATACAGATAGGCCAGCTCCTTTCTCAGCGCCACGTTCTGCGGATCAATCTTCAAAGCATCGACAAATTCATACGGATACGGATACCGCCCGGCCATCTGCTGCAGCGCGCGCTGCTCCAATGCCAGCTCCGCTGTCCTCGAATCTTTCGAGCGCGATGCCGCAAGCAGCGCCGCGTGCGCTTCATCAATCCGATTCAATTGCTGCCAGACCCGCGCTAGGATCAGCAGCAGCTCGCTCAACTGCGGCTTCAAACTCCGGCAGATCTCATATTCCTGCGCGGCCAGCGGCAATTCATCGCGCAGCTCGGCTAATTGCGCCAACTCCCAATGGGCGCTGAACATTGGAAGCTCGTTCGGATTCGCCGATCGCTTCAGCGCCTCTTGCCAACGCGCTATCCCCTCCGCCAATGGCCGGTCAATATTTTGGAACGCCTGTTCCGCCGTAGCCCGAGTCGCCGCATTCCCGCTGTGCCGCAACCGGTCGAACGTCCTCCGCGCCTCAATCGGCTTCTTGGTCTCGAACGCCAAAAACGCATATTCGAGTGCAGCCGTTTCATCGCTCTGATTCAAATGCAGCGCCGCCTCGAATTCATCCCGCGCGTCCTCGTCTTCGCCTGCCTTTAATAAGGTGTAGGCCAAGTCCTTGTGCGCACCCGCATTTTCAGGCTGCTGCGCAAGCGCTTTACGGAACAAGTCGATAGCGGAATCGTAATCCTTCTGCGCAGATGCCGCGTAAGCCTGATTCAGCTCGGCATCACCGGGCACCTGCGCATAGGCGCCGATCGCCGCGATCAACAGAACTCCGACGGCAATAAATCTGGTCAACACGTACTGTTGAACTAGTTGGCTCGCGCCAACCGGATTCTCACAGATACAATGGAGCCGTTATGCCCCGTTTCCCAGGCGTCGATTACCTCCAATTCGATTCGCTGCTGAGCGAACAGGAATTGATGGTGCGCCAGACGGCGCGGCAGTTCGTGGACGACCGCGTATTGCCTGTCATTCGAGAGGCCTTCAACGGCGCCGCCTTCCCCAAGCAGCTAATCCCTGAGATGGCTAGCCTCGGGTTTTTCGGAGCCAATCTCGAGGGCTATGGCTGTGCGGGCATGAACAACATCGAATACGGCCTGATCATGCAAGAGCTCGAGCGCGGCGATTCCGGTCTTCGAAGCTTCGTCAGCGTTCAAGGCGCTCTGGTGATGTACCCTATCCTTACCTACGGCTCCGAAGAGCAAAAGCAGCAGTGGCTCCCAAAATTGCAATCCGGCGCGGCGATTGGCTGCTTTGGTCTCACGGAGCCCGACTTTGGATCGAATCCTGGCGCCATGCGCACCTCGGCTCAGAAGCGTGGTGACGAGTGGGTCCTAAACGGCGAAAAAACGTGGATCACTAATGGTTCGGTTGCCGACATCGCGGTCGTATGGGCACGCACGCCCGAAGGTATCCGCGGCTTTCTCGTCGAAAAAGGAACACCCGGCTATTCGACAACCGACATCCACGGCAAGCTGTCCATGCGCGCCTCTGTCACCTCCAGCCTGCACTTCGCCGATTGCGCCATTCTGCAAACGAATCAACTGCCCTGCGCCAAAGGTTTGAAGGCGCCGCTTGCCTGCCTCTCACAAGCGCGTTTCGGCATCGGTTGGGGTGTTCTCGGCGCAGCCATGGATTGCTATGAGACCGCGCGCAGCTACACTCTTTCGCGCAAACAGTTTGACGATCGGCCGCTCGCCAGCCACCAGCTGGTTCAGGAAAAGCTCGCCTGGATGATCACCGAAATTACGAAAGCGCAACTGCTGGCCTTGCAAGTCGCCAAGCTAAAGGACGCAGGCAAAGTCGAAGCCGCGCACATCTCCATGCTGAAGCGCAACAACGTCGCGATTGCGCTTGACTGCGCCCGTCTCAGCCGCGATCTGCTGGGCGCAAACGGCATCATGGACGAGTATCCGATCATGCGCCATATGTGCAATCTCGAAACAGTGAAGACTTATGAGGGCACCGAGCATATTCACACGCTGGTGATTGGGGAGAAGGTTACGGGTATTGCGGCTTATCGGTGACGGCCAACCATCGAGCAGGAGAACGACGAAGCAAGACATAGCAATGATGTGACGCCTTCTGCTGCTTGCCGCCGTTAGCCGAGGATTAGGCGGGTTTCTCCTCTATTTCGAGCATTGTCCGCCAGACGGCAATCCATGCGCTGTCTTGGTTCTGGAACACCCACAAATCGCGACCGGTTGAACGATACCGTTCACCAGAACGCTCGTAGACCATCTCATATCGAAAGGTGACCACAGCCGTATTACCGGTGACATCGATTTGATAATCATGGTCACGGAATTCATGAATTCTCGCGTTCTGACAGAAATCGCGGAACCCAGCAAGAAATTCTTCCCGTCCTTGTATCCGCCCGGTGAAATTAGGCAAAACCATGACAACCTCCGGGTGCACCATCGGTGCAAGGCTTTCGACCTGGGCATCTAGCCAGAGCCGGTTGAGTTGACGCATTGTCGCGCCCACAGCTTCGTGTTTGGATTCCGTTGTCATTGAGTTGCTCCTTCTCCATTTTTAGGCCAAGCCTCCTACCAGCTACCAGCAAACCGATCGTTTCGCGGAGACGTTTTCTTCATTGCACACAGAAAGGTGGAGAGTCTGGTGTCAGGATCGCACCGATCAGCTAGCTTAGCTTCGTCTCTACCTGCCTATCAAAAATTCATAAATGGGATGCCGATCTGGGATCCGACGCTTTTTAGGTTCCTATCACTCGCGCGAGTTCAATCCACCGGTCGCTTCGCCCGTCGTGCCCCGCCTGTACTGCAGCGCGAGCGAACGTCCAGAGGCGAACACGTTCGTAATCCAGATTGAGCAAGTCTGCAAAGCGACGGATTGTCTCGTCTGGCTCCGCGCGCAGCCTCGCGTAACAGTTCAATAAGTGCTGCGTCGCGTCGTAAGCAGGATCGCCAACGAATGGCTTTGGATCAATGACGAGCCACGGTTCACGCCGCGCACGAAGCACGTTTCCCGCGTGCAAATCGGTTGCTAAGAGCACTTCTGCCGGTGCAGCTTCCGACAACTTCTTGAAGAGGTTTAAGCCTTCGGACACCAACCCTGGATCAGGCCAGTGTTCGGCGTGGGCCAACGTCTCGTTGCTCCAATATTCGGTCATAGCTGCTAGCGGGCGGAAGGGGTGACATGCTAGCGGCGGCCGCCAAAGCCGACGGAGAAGCGAAGCAATTATGACATCCTGCTCCGTTTCCGGCAGCTCACGCAGCACTGTTCCGGGCTCACAGCGCTCCAGGAGCATAGCACCGAGGTCATCATCTGCTTCCAGCAGTTGCACTGTCGGGTTCCCACTCCAGAAACGCAACCCCTCGATTTCGTGCTCGCCTTCCATGTGCGGCATGCCGAGCTTCAAAATAGCGGTTGTTTCGTCTCGGAGTGTCACTGGCGCCACCCATGCACAGCTCACTTCATCGCCATCGAACGGGGTCCCGAGTTTGAGTGACCATCGCTGTTGAAGGCTGTGCAGGACATCCGGCAGTCGATTGAGCCAGCGCATACGTTCAGCGTTGTTCTGACAAATAGCTGCAATCTTTCCAGGAATAGTCGCTGGCACATGTCTATTTTCTGACGTCGCTCGCAAGCTATCTGCTCTTTCGATGCTCGATCAAAGGATCGGCGATTAATGTGGGACTATGCAGCAGATTCTCTCCGATAAGCGTGTTTTCAGTTCGCAGAGCGCCAGAGTACTCGTTATGCACGGCGATGTAAGGTCTCGTTGCGAGAGATGACTAACCTACGCTTCGAAGAATGGAGACTACTGCTAAGATTTGTTCTTTCCCAGCGGCTTGAAATCAACGCCATCGAAAGCGCGTTGAAGAATTCAAATGCCCTATCGGATGCGCAGGTAAAGGAAGTCCGCAAACAAGCGCCGCAGACCGCAAAAACTTGGTCGTCGAATGACAGCGATGATGTGCTTGGGCTCATTCGAGTGCATTCATCGCCTGAGGCGACCATGCTTGTACCGCCGGCTGCAGAGGGATGGACAAAAGACTAAGTTCGCGTACAGAGAATCCTGGCTTACCTCTCCAGCGGATATGGGTTCAGGCCCTCGCACATCTGAGGTAGTCGTTAGGGGTTCGGCTTTCTAACAGATTTAATATTGCTTAGTTTTGAGCCTGCGATAATTGCTCGCCATGGATCGCCCGCTGCGGTTGTTCTTCTTCACCGCAACTGCTTTTCCATTTCCTGGTGCAAAACCGCAACTCCCGGATCGCGCTGAATCGCGCCGGAGTAGCGCTTCCAAAATCCGTTCGCCTCGCGGGATGGCGAAAGGAGGGCGCGCGTATCGTTAATCAATCTCTCGAAATCTCGCGAGGTGGCGGGCGGCTTTTTCGCAGCCAATGTTTCATCGATCTGGACCAGCAACGACGTAACGGGCTTTAGCCACGCGAACCAATTATCATTGATCAGTAGCTGCAAAAACGCTGAGGCCGACGGGATCGTCCCATGCACTATCTCGTACGATGTCCGTTCGGAATCGAGTAGCGCCTTGTGCAGCGTCAGGAGGCTCTGCCGGAGCTCCGTCAATTTCTGTCGCGCTGGATCGGGAGCGGCTTCAGGTAACTCCATTCAATCCCAGAGTAGCGCGGAACTTTGGCCCAGCCTGCACACGCGTCTGTTGTCGGTTCCAGTTGTTCTGATTGCCGCTCTTCTGACCTCCGTCCTTACCGGTCTCGACCGGCCCACAGCTTGGACACCGCATCTTGTCCGATCCCGATATCTGGTGGGACTTGCGCAATGCCGAATATCTGGTGACAACCGGGCATTTCATCCACCACGATCTCTATTCGTTCACCACGTCCGGCGGCGCCTGGATCAGTCCGGAATGGCTCTCCGAACTGCCTCCCAGCCGGGCGTTAATTCACGCGGCACATTTATAGCTTCCGAAGCCAGGACTCACGCTATGAGATGCGGAGCGACCATGCTGATGAACTCGCGAGATGTAATCACCTTGGTCTTTTTCCAGAACCTTGGAAAATGCCGCTGGTTGCCGGTCACCAGGTAGTCGGCGCGAGCGGCATCGGCGCACTCCAGAAACTTGTCGTCGTCGGGGTCCTTTGCGACCTGAATGGAGCGCATCGGCTTAACGAACTGCGCATGGTTCTCGATGAGAGCGAGGAACTGCTGCCGGAGGCCCTTGCGCATTTTCAATTCGGGGCGCGCGAGCACCACCCGGTATTCCGCGATAATGGCTTCGGTGACGTACATCCGGGCCGGTTTCGTCATCCCAAGTAGAAGTACAGTGCGCTGAAGTCCTTCCGGTTTCGGAGCCGCCGAGACGAGAACGTTGGTATCAATGACGAGACGGAGCGGGATCATCCCCGCTTCAGTTTTTGTGCGCGCGCGGCCTTGATAACTTGGTCAATCTCACGCGAACTTAGCGTATTCGTGCCCTTGCGCCGTGATTCCTCCCCGATTACCCTGAGCACTTCCGGCTCGGGAGCGGCAAGCCGCACGTAATCCCGGATGCTGAGCAGCACCGCCTTGGGCGCGCCGCGTTTCTCGATCACGAGAGACCGGCGCTCGTCCTCCACCCGGCGCAACAGCTTGCCAAAATTACCGCGAGCACTCAGCGCGGATACCACGATGGTGTCATTCTTGCCGGTTCGGATCATGGATAACTCTTCAGTTCAATTATCTGAACTGTACCGTTGATCCGCAACTTCCTAAACGGTGCTTCTACTGTGGCGACTTCTTGCCCTTCGTGCCGCCTTTCGATGGTTTCGTGCCGGACACCCACTGGTCCAATGGAATCCATTGCCCACCCGTACTGGTGCAGTCCCCTTTGCAAACCTCGAATTTGTAGATCGGATGAATCTCCCAGAGCGAGGAGCGTGAAGGATTGCCGGCGGCTGGCGGCGTGCCGCCTTCACAGGGGAAGTGACTCGAGTCGAAGAATAGCTGACCGGTTACCTGGACCATCGTCTTTGCATTCAAAACCTTCTGAACGTTTTCTGCCGTCCACGTAGTGGGCCGATGATGTGGAATCATTTCGGCCACAACTCCGGAACACTCGTCAGCCTTCGCCGAATCCGCCAGCTCTATATGGATGTCATGAAAGGCCGACTGATCCGGAACCTGGTCGCCGCAATCGACGCTCTCCGGCCCTTCTTGTCTGGCAAGCACTACGAAAGCTTGCAAGCTGACCAGTTTGCCTTCGCCCAATTTCTGCAAAGCCGCGCGATCCACCGCCGGTCCCTGGTGCCTCGGCGGCTTATTTTCGTTCCCGAAATCGATAGTAGGATCTTCCTCAACCTGCGCCTGCAATTGCTGCAGATCGGTGATGGTCATAGTCGTGGGCGTGCCAGAAGCGCAGAAATTATTTTTTACTGCGTTTTGCACCGCTTCGTCGCCGCCCGCCCCGTCAATTCCACATTTCGAATCGACAACCAATGCCGCCGGCGCTGGCTTCGGGTAGGTGGGACTGCTGCAAGCGGGCGAGAAGGGCGCAGGCGGAGCAGGCGGGACCTTTTTTTCAGGCGAGAGATCCTGGGCCGCCGCGCACGTAATAAACGCTGTCACCTGCAAGAAAGTAGAAATTGTAAGGCAGTAGCGCAACTTCATTGTGCTTCCCTCGCGGGCACGGTCCATCGGTTCACCCGATTCCGAAAGTCGATCGGACTGAGATCCATCAGCGCTTCCCCGGAACCGCTCCAAAACGAATTTCCATCGCCGTGTTCTTCTCAAACGTGACTTCTTTCCCGCGCGCGATGACGTTCGAATAAACAGACCACGCCATTCCATAGAATCCAAGCGCCTCACCGATCTGCGGCGGCCCTTGAGATGCCGCGATTCCCAGGAGCCCAAAGCCGGAGAATCCACCCAGCGACTGTCCCGACGCGTTTCCTCCGCCAGTGCCCGAAGCGGTTTGTCTTCCTTCGTCGTTGTCCATAGACTTCGCCGCTACCAGTCCGGCGATCACCGGCCGCAGCAAGCGCGTCTTCGATTCCGTCGCTTTCGCAGTCCCTTCCGGATCCACCTTTACGCCGTTCGGATCCGCTTCGACTGCAGCCAGTTGCGCCTGCGTAGCTTGCGGTTGTCCCAGCACCACAGGTGATGAAGGGTTCGCCTGCGCAGTCACCGTGGGAACTTCCACGCTCTCGATCGCGAAACGGAGTTTGCCTCCGCGGTGCAGCATGCGCGCCGGTTTCGCCAAAGTAATTTTCCCGTTCAGCCGCGTCCCTGCGGGCAGAACAACTTTCTTATCCGGCGTGAATAGTGGCTGCGACAGCATGCCCTGCATTGGATCGCCCGTATGAGCATCCGCCGAGCTGACGGTTGTCAAAATTCGCATCTGCACTGTCGAATCCGGCGGGGGGGTCGATCCCATCGCTTGCAAAATTTGGGAGGGGATCGTGACGCTTCCAAAGTCCAGCGGCTTTTCCAGAACGGCATCGAAGCGTGTGCCGCTCCGGTACCACTGCGGATGATAGGGCAGCTTCATCAAGAAGAAGTTTTCAAGCCACTCCCGTTTGTTTGGTCCGCGGATAAAGTCAAAGAACCCCCTCGTTCGCGCGTTGATTTGCGCTTGCGCTTGCTGCTGTACGGCTTGCCGCACCTTGAACGCTTTACCAGTGGTATTCACCTGCTTCTTGCTGGATTTCTTCCTGGGCTGAACATAGATCGTCGCCAAGCCTAACGAGTCTTGCGTTGCAACCTGTAGCGAGCGTCCGTCCGGCAAAGTAATAGTTGTAAAAGAGATCCGCGCTTGTTTCAAGGGAGTGAAATCGCCACCGACAATCGCCCTCGCCCGCACCATTGAGGGAACAGGATCCAACTCTGTCACCCGGCCCTCCACCGACGTGCCCGCCGGTATGACCACTCTGTCGAACGCCCACACCGGCTCCGCGAACTTGGCCTGCACCACTGCATTCATGCGATACCAGGTACGCTGCGTGATGTAGAGCCGTAATGGCGTTCCGGTGTCCACTTGCAAATGCACGCTTACGCCTGGTGAGGTCGAAACAGGTTGTTGGGCGATTGCAATCATCGGGCATAGCAACAGGAGTGCAGCCCCAAGCGCCGCGAACGGGCGGTTCCAATACATCTCTAATCACATGTATCACGAATCACATTCATCAAGACCCAGTGCGAGATACTGCGGCTTGCCTCCGCCGCCTCGCTATTGCTTCGTCTTGTCGTTGCCCGAACGCGTGCTCCGCTCGCTCGGCGCTCTCTCGGGCGGCCTCTTGCGCGAGATCGGACTTGTCGTCTTGCCTTCCCGCGTTCGACGAACCGCTCTCTATAGCGTCATGGTCGAGGTCACCTTGCGCTTCCTCATCGAGGAAGTGGGACACGTCGAAGGTGTCTATCCGTCGGAAGGCCGTCTCGCCGAAAACTTTCTCCTGAAGCGCAGCGCCAGCCACGGCGTCGAGCTGCTGGGCATTCTCACCCTACACGTCTCGCCGGTTTGGGTCCTCGCCGCTCTTGCCGATGCCACCGGAGCAGGGCATGCTTTGATTCAGCAGATCTCCCAAGCTTTGAAAGACGAAGGCCTGCTCGATCCCAATTCCAAATTTGAAACGGCGGACCAACTCCTCGACGGTCTTGAGAATACGAGCAAGCATCTCGCCGAAACGCTGAACCTTCCTCCCGTGGACATCACGGGATTGCGACGCGAATGGACCAAGCTCAAACAGGAGCTACCCAAAATTCCCCGGAGCAATCTGCCCACACCGGAAACCCTCGAGCGCGTATGGACCAGACTGGTCCAATCCTCCGCGTCTCAGAATCGCTCCGTCTTCGCACTCTGCTCGATGGTGGCAGTGTCCACGTTGTCCAGAATGCCTGCAAATTTTCTTTGGCTCTCGCGCGCAGCTCGCGCCGCCGCCGCGCGCACCGGCCATGTGTTAGGCGATGCACTGCTGGCCCACTACGTGCAATGCGCGGAAGAAATCTCCCGCACAGGATTCCTGGAGTATTGGCGCCGCGAGTTTCGTCCTTACCTGCGCGCGGCAGCCCAACAGTTCGCCCCCGCCAACGAATCCACGACCGAGCGCCTGCTTCGACGAAAGTCCTAAACTCGATTTGCGTGTTCACCGGGGCTGTGTCGTCATAGTCGAACGGTGCCCGGTTGCCGTCGTCCAGTAGTCCATCCACTGCTCGCGAATGCCGTTTGTTCGCTCGATCAGCTCGCGGCTCGGCGTGGCCCCATGCTCGACCACTACCACCATCCCGGTGTTGAACTTTCGTTGAGACTGATCCACGGCCGGCAAGCGGGGCCCTTCCACCGCAATCACGTCCTGTATTGTCACCTTCGTTCGGTCCGCTTTGAATATCGGGTGGCCATTGGCGTCCCTCCCGGCCTGAACGAGATTTCTCAGGATGAAGAAATCGGGAACTTCGGCTGGGGTGATCAGGCCCATCAGGTAGAGGTCGAGGTACGAGTATCCGGTCGCTGGAACGTAGTAGTCGTCATCCAGCTGAGTGAAAGTGCCATCGAAGTTGTCCTGCCAGACCCCACCTCCCATGATCGATGCTTCCGTGGGCCGCTGATAGGGAAATGCCACCGGCGCCTGCAGGCCCCGCGCCCAGTGCGTCGGCCCGAGGATAATCGTCTCGCCATTTACCTTTGCCGAGACAAACGCGGACCAACGGTGGCCCATCTCGTGTCCGATCTGCGACATCGCCAAATTGTACGGAGTCATCCTCCCATCGAGCGACCGTTCGCCGAGTTGGCGCTCGTAAAAATCAATGTTGTGGTCGCTCCCGGTCTTTACCCCTTCCGGCGGACGTTCTTGCATTTGGTTCGCGCCAACGTACACCGGTTGTATAAACTGCCACTGAAATCTCCCAGCGCTGCAGTAACTCTCCAGCCCTCTTTCAGACTGCCCGATCCCGGTCACGTTGCCGCCCAACGGCCCATTGCTGGGAGTGCCCGCCTCCTGATTGTCGACGCGGAAATCGGAGTAGTACGCCAGAAAATCGAACTTGTCGCCCAAAGCTTTGATCACCGTGCAGGTCAGATCGCGCGGATTCGGCAAAGCCAAATAATGGAACGATTCATAGGCAATCGTGAACGGACCTTCCTGCCGCTTCACCGAGGACAGCTTCACCTCGGGACTTCGAATTCCCGACAGCGTAACAGCATGAGGCGGAATTTGATCGACGGTCGTAGCCGGAGTTCCGGGAGTTTGAACATCGGCGTAGACGGCGAACTGATGAGTTCTTTTCAGCGCCGCGGGTAGAACGCCTTGCATCGAGATCGTGTTTCCGTTCGTTTTGACTATGGGGGACACGCCCGGCCCAAAGGCTCTGTATCGCGATCCGCCTCCTCCAGGCCCACCACGTCCGCGAGCTCCGAAGCCGCGAATGGTCCACACGGCATCCGCGTGGGCGCTCTCCGCATCGGTGGCGAGCGGCTTGTGCCCATCGAAGTAGAGCCGGTACGTGATTCCCGCCAGCGCCGGGTCGCTTTCCGGCAGTACGGGCCCGCTGGTCTCAAACGTTACCTTCAGAAACAGACCGTCCACCACCGAAATCCGCAGATTCCGGATATTGAGGTGTGCGGGAACTGCGGGATGCTCCCCGCCCTTGATGGTGGCGACCGTTCGTTCCGCGCCGGTCGTGACCAAAGGATAGATTCCGACGATCGCGTCCTTGGCCGCCACCTGATCGTAGGACATCTCGATTGTTCCATCCGCCCGCAGCACCGCCTGGAAGCGATTGATCGTCTTTACCCAGGTGAAATCCTGAATACCGCCCACTGGCTCGCTCAGATCCCACGTGACGACAACGCGATCCGCCATTTCCTTCACGTAGCGAGTTCCGGACATTCGCGGCTTCAAGAATACGCAGATCGCCGGAACGGTGTTGATCAGGTTACCGGCCGCTTCCGCCAACTGATCGAACCGCCCAATAGAGACTCCGCCGCGACGCTCGTCCTGAGCCGCACCGAAGCTGATCGATCCAGTAATGCCCACCGACAACGAATTCCAGCTCTTACCCGAATAGGGAAACGCGAAGTTATGCAGGGTCACTTGAGGGCCGTCAAGCTTCGCGCCGAAATCCGGGTCCCATTGCAAGGCCACGTTCTCGGCGCGGTAGCCCAGCCCTTCCCGCGTGAAACGCAGTGTGTGCCCGGCAAGATCGAACAGATTGGCCTTCCCAAGCACATCCTCATCTAGCGTCAGGACGATCAGCTCTCCCTGCGTTGAGATCGTGCCGATCGGCCGCCCGGGCTCTTGCCGCTCCTGCGCATGCGCCAGATTTTGCTGCAGGAGAATCCCGCAAGCGAACATCAAGAAAAGGCGGCTGCTTGTCTTCACGATGCTGCCTGAATTTTCCGCACTCTCTGCCCCGCCACTTTGCTCAAATAGTTACTCAAAGCTTCCTTAGTCTCCGGATGCTTTAACTCCGACGCAATTTCGAGCAACGGCGCCAGCACAAACCGCCG
This sequence comes from uncultured Acidobacteriaceae bacterium, assembly GCA_963819405.1. Lineage (GTDB taxonomy): Bacteria > Acidobacteriota > Terriglobia > Bryobacterales > Bryobacteraceae > Bog-105. The sequence continues at coordinate 160,990 of CAWFWH010000003.1, forward strand.
GACCAGCATGCGCGGATGCGGAATCGTCAACTTCGGTGTATTCATCACCACGTTCCCAAATAGCAGAACGTCGATATCGATCACCCGCGGCCCTCGGGGAACCGCACCCGAACGCACGCGCCCAAGCTCCTTCTCAATCTTCTGCAACGTACTCAGCAACTGCAGGGGAAAATAGCGCGTTTCGCACTCTACAACCACATTCAAAAACCAAGCCTGCTCCGTCATGTCTTGCGGCTCCGTTTCGTACACGGACGACCGCGCAATCAAGTGAATCTCGTCTTGTTCTAGTGCCTCAACAGCACGTTCAAGGTTCTGAGCGCGCTCGCCTACGTTCGATCCAAGCGAAAGATAGACTCTCTTCGCAGGCATAACCGCGCGCTACGCGCTATTCCGAAAAAGCGTTGCTCTTTGAAATCGCCACTTGCGTGCTATCGAACCGAGTTAGCTCGAAAATGGCGTCTTCGTTATAGGTCTGGACGTAGTCGGACAAGAAATAAAGCGCAACTCGCTCGCCCAGCTTCATGGACTCAATGCAATCCGAGCGCCAGTGAACTCCCGCAAAGTCTCGCGCCATCGCCACGTTCGAAGCCAATTTATTCAGCTCTCCCCCAATCGTCAGGGTCTCTGCATCGCTTCCCGTATACTCCTCGAGTTTGCCGCCGTCACGAGCCGGCTGCATCGGCGTGATCCCCAACTCTGCAAACGTCACATCGTTTTGGAACAGCGCTTTTAGAACCGTTACGCAAGCGGCGGCCACCGTTCCGTGGCCCTGTGCGTACGAAGGATGCGTCGGGCAGCCTTCCGGAAAAGCCATCGGCAGAAAATAATTTGCCTTTTCGATGTTCGGCTGGCTCAGCACGCCGTCCTTCAGCTTGGCCAGTTCCGCAGTATGGAGATCGTACTTTCGTTTGTGCGTGATATGCCAATGCAGCCGCGCGCCAAATTCTTCCGGCCGCATTCTTCGATGTACGTACCACTTCTGAAACCAGACCGCCTTCAGAGCACGCGCGGATACCTCCGCCACCAGGCTCTTAAAATTTGGCTCGCCCAAGGTTCCAAAACCGGTCTGCGTCTTACTCGAATAGTAGGGATTCCCTTTGTTGATCGGCGCGCCGAAACCGCCGCGATTCTTCGGTGAAATCAAAAGCAAGCAGGCGTTTAGATATTCTTCGTACAGCTCGTCGATATGCACGTAACTCCCAAGATCGCGGCCACTGCGAATGCGATGAGGCGTTATCGAAAGCGGAACTACGCTCGGCGCCGCGCCGTTCGCAGATGCCAGGTATTCGTCTTCATCGGTCATGTAATCTACGCTGTCCGGGAGCGCGAACACCAGGGACGCGGAAGTGATGAGCGGCCCATATGGGACGTCATGAATGAAGAATTGTGAGAGATACGGACCAGCCAAATCGCCCGGCAGCGTTCCCCGAAAAAGCGTCTTCGCTGTCACCTGCCCGCTTGCCGGATCGCGCGGGCCGGGAAAACTCGAAAAATTGTTCATGTCTTTCGCGGCTGCGTCTACCATCACATCGGAATCATAGTCAACAAACGGTATGTCGCGGCATAATGCCAGCCAATAATTCTCCGCGATCTCCGCAATTGTTTCCGCGCTATTGAAAGGGGCGCACGGCGGTATCGCAAGCTGGTGCGAATCGATCCCCTCTAAGTCGTAGGCCAGCCCCGATTGCGGATCCGTCAGTTTGACAAAGTTCTCACTGACGCCGGCCGGTATCGCCTCGAAGTCCTGCCCCCGCCCGCTCTCCAGCGCACTTAACAACGCTGTATATGCGTCGGGCTCCACTTCTCCGTGTTTGTCGTGCGGCAGACCTTTCGAGTAATTCGCGTAGTAATTTTTCTTCTGATATTTCCGCTCATCGCCATTGCTCTGATGAGAGGGAATGCTGTGCTTGCGGTAATGATCCGCGATTCCCGCTCTGAGCTGATACGACGCCCTCCTCCTCGCATCCGGTGATAAAGGCCCTAAGGCGCCGCTCTTCGTTGTTTTCAAGTTCGCGCTCTCGCTTTCCTTCAGAATTTATATCTAAAACAGCGGGTTCTGAGACCCGGCGAATCGATGCCGCCGCGGAATCTCGAAATATTCGAACGCCCGCTCCGTCGCGATTCGTCCTCTTGGCGTCCGGTCCAGAAAACCCAACTGCATCAGGTACGGCTCGTACACTTCTTCGATCGTGTCCGTCGTCTCGTCAATAGACGCCGCGATCGTGCTCAGCCCTACCGGTCCTCCGCCGTACTTCTCCGCAATCGTCATCATGATCTTCCGATCCACCGCATCCAAACCATACCGATCTACTTTCAGCAAATCTAAAGCTGCCTGCGCCACATCGTGATCGATGCGCCCATCCGCCCGCACCTGCGCATAATCCCGCACTCGTCGCAGCAGCCTGTTCGCAACCCGCGGCGTTCCTCGTCCTCGTCTCGCAATCTCGTGCGCCGCTTCGTGATTAATTGGAATATCCAGCAGACCAGCCGAACGCTCCACAATCTTAGCCAGCGTGTCTTCGTCATAGGGATCGAGCCGCAGCACAATCCCAAACCTGCCGCGTAACGGCGCGCTCAGCAATCCTTGCCGCGTCGTCGCGCCCACGGCCGTAAACCGCGGTAAAGTAATCGAGTGTGTCCTTGCGCCCGGTCCTGTTCCAATCAACAGATCCACCCGGAAATCTTCGAGCGCCGAGTACAGCAGCTCTTCAATGTCCGGCATCAGCCTGTGAATTTCATCGATGAAGAAAACCTGCCTGGCCTTGATGCTCGTGAGAATCCCTGTAAGGTCGAGCTTTCGCTGCAACACCGGTCCCGCTGTCTGATCCATCGGTACCGATAATTCCTGCGCGATGATTCCCGCAAGCGTCGTCTTCCCCAGGCCCGGCGGCCCACACAGCAGCACGTGGTCCATCGCTTCGCCTCGCCGGCTCGCTGCCTCGATCGCAATAGCGAGTTGTTCGCACGCATGCGGCTGCCCCGCGAAGTCAGCGAGCCGCGTCGGACGCAGCGCAGCCTCAAACTGGCGCTCATCCTCCTGCGGCGCCGGAGAAACCATGCTGGGCGGACGCATCAGCTTTCCACCTTAACGCACCTGCGCCAGTGCCGCCCTAAAAAACGGCTCGAATGATTCCGGAGCGCCGCGCTCTTTCGTTTTCCGGACCGCCTCTTCCGCCGACGCCCGCGAGCACCCCAGGTTCTGCAGTGCCGAGAGCACGTCCCGCTCCAGCGCACTTAATGACGGTCCTGCCTCGGTAGCGGGCATAGCCTTTCCAGCCGCGTCCAGTGCCGCAACTTTGTCCTTCAGCTCCAGCACAATTCGCTCGGCCGTCTTCTTCCCCACTCCCGGAATCCGTACCAGCCGTTGAACATCGCTATTGCGAATCGCGGTCACTAACTCAGGCGTCGCCACGCCCGACAGCACCGTAATCGCCAGCTTCGGCCCAATGCCGCTCACCGAAATCAGCCGCTCAAAAAGCAGTTTTTCTTCAGAGGTCGCAAACCCGAACAGCGACAGCGCGTCTTCCCGCACGTGCGTATAGATCCGTAACGAAACCACCGCGCCCGCATCCGGCAGCGAAGTGTACGTCGAGATCGGAATCTGCACGTCATATCCCACCCCCGCTGCCTCCACCACCACCTGGTTCGGATGCTTTTCGAGAACAGTCCCTCGCAGGTGCCCAATCATATCTGCGTCATCACATACTAAGGCTGAACATTCGTGATTCTCGCGCCCGCTCGCCCAAACTGTTTTTCATACCAGGCAATCGAGCGGTTAATCGAATCCACCTGATGACCTGTCTCGCGAAGACCGTGGCCTTCGCGAGGATACCGGACGAACACTGTTTCTACACCAACATCCTTAAGAGCCACATAATACTGCTCCGCCTCCGCGATCGGAACATCCGGGTCGTTCTCGCCGTGCATGAGCATCACCGGAGTATGAACGTTCGCCACGTGCTTTAAGGCGGAGCGGTCCCACGCCAGGTTCATCAGATCGCCCTGATGTAGAAACTGTCCAAATTCCATCTCCTCGTACTGGTTGTAGTAAGTCATGTAGTTATAACTTATTAAGTTCGATATACCCGCCGTGGGAATCGCAGCTTTGAATTCGTTAGTTTGTGTAATCAGCCAATCAGTAAGTTGGCCGCCATAACTCACGCCTTCAATTCCCATCCGATCGCGATCGATCCACAAAAAGCGGCGAACCGCGGCACTTACTCCATATAGCACGTCCTGCCCCTCATTGCCATCCTGATCTCCGAAAACAGCATCGGCGAATTTCTGCCCATATCCAGTTGACCCGCGATAATTCACCATCAGCGTGGCGTAACCCTTTCGCCGCGTAAACTTGGGAGCGGAAATTGAACGCAGGACCATTTTGCCCATGGGGTCCGCCGTGAATGTCGACAATTAGCGGATGCTTCGAATCAGGCGTCAAATCGAGCGGCTTCGTGAGGAACGCCTCGACTTGGAACTTATTATCGTTGCTGGTGAATGTCAGCGGTACAACTTCGGCGATTTCTTTTCCTTGTAGAACATCGGCATTCAGCCTGCTCAGTTGCCGCGTGCCCGCCGCACTCTTGACAAATAGCTGCGCCAAATCGCTGGGGCTCGAATAGCTGTACGCGATATCGCCGTTTGTGTCCGCGGACCAGCCGTGTACAGCCCCTGGAGCATCGACAACCATTTCAGGCGCGCCCCCCGCAGCGGGAATGCGGTACAAGTGTGTGCTCCCACGCTCTTGTGCGGTCACATACATGCTTCTGCCGTCGGGCGACCACGCCAGATTACCCTGCCGTTGGTCAATTCCTGCTCCAACCTCCCGACGATTTGCGCCGCTCGCGTCCATCACCCACGCGTGAGTGTCCTCCATGGTCGTCTCCCGATCTGTAAGTCCTCGCGTGGTGGAGAGGAACGCAATCGATTTGCCATCGGGCGACCATCTGGGCGCATATTCGCAGCTTTCGGTTGCCGTCACGCGCCGGATGGTTCCGTCAGCAACATTCACCGCAAACACGTCGTAATTGAAGAACTCGTCGTAGTTAGGCTCGCGATTTGAGACGAAGAGTATCTCGCGCCCATCCGGCGACCAGTCAATCGAATGCTCATAGTAATCGCCAGTTGTAAGTTGCCGGACACGCTTACTGGCGACCTCCACGGTAAAAATGTGCAGCCGCCGGTTGTCATTGAAGTGTGTCATCCCCTCCCCGGCGGTCGGCTTATATAAATAGCGCGTAATAACCATCGGATCGCCGTTTGCGGCCTGCGTCTCGGGCCCAGGAGTTGCGGAAACGAATGCAATCCGATCGCTCGCAGGCGACCACGTCAGCGATTCTCCTTCCCCCGGCTCGGGAGAATTCGTTCCCATCACCGTCGCGAGCGACATGCCAGCGGAGCCGTCCGGATGAACAACACGCAACGCGCGGTTTCCGCCTTCCGAGCCGTAATATGCGACCCATTTCCCGTCCGGCGACCACACTGGGTTCGAACCTGACTCGTCGAGCTGACTCGACGTTCCCGCGCTCACATTCATCACAAATAATTGCGAGTGCGGCCGGCCGGGTCGACTGTTGTTCAGGACGGTGTAGGCGATTCGGCTCCCATCGGGAGAAAATGCAAGGGCGCCCACCGATCGAAATTTGTGTAGATCCTCGCTTGCGAAGCCCTTCGCCAGAATCGGTGGACCCGCAAGTACGTTTAGAAGAAGCAGCGCCGGAAGAAGACTCATTGAGGCGAGCCGCCCCAAGCCGCGCATGGGAAACAGAGAGAAGTGATTGCTTTTCATATCGCCGGATGAACCATTATCCGCGATGGTTTGCAATCGAACTTGGGCGGGAAGGGATGCGTGGGCGGGCGCTACGCCCCATTCGTTCCGCTGTACGGAATGAATTAAGAGCTTCATGCGCCCGGCGGGAGTGCCGTCCCGCCCCCGGATATTTCATGGTTACGCGGATCGGGTTTCCGATCAGCGCCCGAATTTATTGAGTCAGTTGCAATTTGTCGAACTGCTCATAGAGATCGCGCCGGACGATGTGGAGCCGCGACTTTTGCGCGAGCATAAACTCGTCGGACTGAATCGCCTCCTCAAACGTCATCTTCTTTTCGCGCATGAGAAGAACAGTCGCTCCAAACGTATCGGCGCTTCGCTGCGGAATACCGATCGATCCGAAAATCTTATCCGCGTGCTTCTGGAAGACGTTCATCTGATCAAAGGTCTTGCCGTCGCGCATCACTGGGCCGAAATACTCGTTGATCCACACGACCACGTTGCGATCTGGCGTGCTCGTGGCCAAGGTGTCGAAACCCAGAAGGCTGTCGTTCAACATTTCACCACCGCTTACGACGCAATGGACGTATAACTTGCGGCCAGTCTCGCGGAGCACCCGGATCACCTCGGTCTCGACGATATAGCTCCAAAGAGGCAGGAATGCCGTGGCCCCGCTGTCCACAATGAATATCCCGTTCTCCTTAGCGAACCGTTCCAGCAGGGCGTCATAACGTACCCGAACGATGAGCCCTTCTTCGTTGATCAGATCCAGCTTTTCGGCATTGAGGGATTTGTACTGCGCGAGCGAGCGATTCACCGGATCGCCGTCAATGCAATGCACATTCTTGCCGCGCACGACAAGGTACTCGGCGAGCCAGCTAGCAACGACACTTTTTCCGATACCGCCCTTCCCTTGAAGAACGAGATGGACGACTGCGCCGCCGCCCGCCCCGTTCGCTGTCCCGTTCATATCTGTTGACATTTGTTCAATAATCCTTTTTCTTAAACCAAATTGCGGTTGCTCGGATCTCCATCGTTGTGAATCACTCTGACATCGAAGCGAGACTTGGAGAGCGATTTGCGCGCTTGCTCAAATGGATTCCAGCCTGTGGTGGGCGTGGGATCGTCATCTTGCTTCGCCAAAGACGGTGATTGCCACGCCAATTGGCGAGTTGCCTCTAGCAGCGCAAGGCCGGCGGGAGCGCTCAGTCGAGCGTTCGCGGCGGTCCCGCTATCATCCGGGCTGCGGTAGGAAGCTTCTATACCGGCAAGCGCGCTGACGGCCTCCGCGCTTTGATTTACCTCTGGAAGAACATTCTCATCGGAATTCGCGATCAGAGGCTTTCCCTCTGCATCGATCGCCATATCGCACGTCTCGTCAATCTCGATGCTGCACGGCTCATCCATCTCCGCATTGACCGCGGGCTTGGTTGCGCCAGAGAAACCATTCGTTTCGGGCCCGGCCACTCTCGGGAGGAAATAAGGACTCGAATCCAGATCCGGAGCTTCCTCACGCCGGAGAAAATCACTTGAAGAAGTTGCATCGCCTTCTGAGATATACGAGTCTGCGGTGGCATCTGGCGCAAGGTCCTCGGGATCACTCGGAATCGCCTCAAGCGCAAACCTGCCCTCGCCGGAATCTGCACTCGAGTCTCCGCTATCCGTGCCGTGCGCGGCGATTTCACTCGCGGCGGTTGTCTCCGGCTCGAGATACTCAGGTGTGACGCATTCCGTTGGCAGTATGCCTTCATTTGCCTCGGCAACGGGCGCCTTGTCCGCATGATCCAAAGCGATATCGCCGGCGCTGATATGAGCCGTGGCCGGGGCTAGCTTGGATACGAGTCGCAACAGTTCATCCGCCACAATCGGCTTTGCAATAAAGGCGTCCATTCCGGCTGCGAAGCAATTGTCCCGATCACCCGGCAAAGGATACGCCTTTAGCGCGTAGATCGGAACATGTAAACCTGGCGCTTCGGCGGCTCGGATTGCTCGCGTCGCTTCCAAGCTGTCTATATCGGGCATTTCCAGATCCAGGAGGATGAGATCAAACGCTTCGCTTTGGACGTTGAGCGCAGCTTCTTTTCCGTTTGCAGCGGTCCAAACACGATGTCCGGCCGATTCCAGAACCTTCGTGATCAGGCCGCGACTTACCGCGTCATCTTCCGCAACGAAAATCGAAAGCTCTTTCAGCCCAACACTCTCCGAAGCATAAACGGCAGGAGCATGGACGGGAGCGCCGAGTTCCGCCACCGCCGCATCCGTTTTCTGTCTTTGGAGTCGCGCAGTGAACTCGAACGTGCTGCCCGCGCCCAATTGGCTCTTAACCTCCATCGTTCCGCCCATCAGATCAACGAGCCGGCGTGAAATCGCGAGTCCGAGGCCTTTCGCGCCAGATTTGAGCGCGGCGCCCGCTTCGTCGTGCCGGAACGGTTCAAAGATCAAGGACCGCTTGGCCGGCGGAATCCCAACGCCCGTATCGGTTACGGCGATGCGGACCAGAACGTCATCCGTAGAACTCGATTCAAGTGTGGCTGAGAGGATGACGCTTCCGATTGTGGTAAATCTGACGGCATTGTCCAGGAGGTTGAAAACTATTTCATGCAGCCGTCCCGGATCACCGCAAAGCACTTTCGGCAACTGCGGATCTATCTTGCAGCCTGTGACCAGCTTCTTCGCCGAGGCCTCTCGCGCCACGCTTTTCATCGCCGAAAGGACGCACTCGGAAATCGAGAACGGTACGTTCTCGAGCTGCAGCTTGCCTCCCTCGGTGGGGGGAAACTCAAGAACATCGTTTGCGATGTGCATTAACCAATCAGCCGACGAGCGTACGGTATCCAGGTATTCACGCAATTCGGGATCGAGATCTGTTTTCAACGCCAGGTCGGTGAAGCCCACAATCGCGTTCATGGGCCCGCGAATCCAATGGCTCATGCTCGCCAGGTATTCTGCCTTTGCTTCATTGGCAGACTCAGCGGCCTCCTTGAGGGCGGCGAGTTTTGCGAGCTCTTCTTCAAATTCTCGCTTTTCGCGGCGTGCTCGAATCCGAAGTACAATGACGCAAACCACCATCGACACGACGGCGGCTGCGGCGGCGCCTGTCGCGACCAGAGCCGGCCCTAGCGCGCCTGGAGCTCTTACCCAAGTTTGCACGGCGGAAACCAATCGGCCCCATTGGGTAAGCCCACTGTGGGCGTAGCCCTGCAGATCGGCCATGGGTAAGCTAATGGAGAGAACCTTTGTCAGAAGCGCACTATTCATGGTTGCTTTAGTTCGGCTACCTTACCCGCATTTCTCTCATCGACAACTAAGAGTGATTTCGAGCAGAAGATATCGCGGAATCAGCAGAGGGCTAGGGCGGATTTCTCTGAGGGTCAGCCAGAAACAGAAGTCCTCGTCACTGGAATGGTCGTGGCAGAGGTCCAAAATAAGGTCCAAAAGCAAAATGGCCGCGCGGCTAGCCGATGGGCATTTTCTATCTTAACTCCTTTGGAATCAGTGGTGCGGAGGGAGACTTGAATACACCTGCACCATGTACTCGTCGCACTCCGGCATTTGCCCGGGCTCCTGCCATCCGCGCGGACTAATCATGTGAGCGATGCTGAGCGCTGAGCCTGCGTTTAGGCCACCCATATTACTCGGCGATCAATTTCGGTGGATTCCCCGCCGCTGTGATCACACTCGGAGCTTCAATCAATTGCATGGTTCCCTCCCGACGTTTGGGCTCGTACCGCGACAACCTGAAGATATTCCGCATCGACCCTGGTTGTTCCGTCAGTGGCCCGATTGTGACGGAACCACAGATCGGTCAACTCGTCGCGAAGCTGCTGTTGCGCCTCTTCTCCGATCGATGCAAACGCACGGGTCATGGGCCCATAGTTCGCGCGGAAAAACTCGACTACATCCGCCGGCGAAAACGGATAACTCAATTCGTACAGGTGGCGCGAGCATTCGAGACTCGCGATCCCGCTCCGCAGCCGTTCGCGAACGGTCGGCTCATCGCCCCACAACACTGGCGACGGCATGCCCGAAGGCGCGATGTGTTTGGCGATCGTCTTAAACATCTGCCCAACGAACCCAAAGCCCGTCCAGTTGGCCAATGCGATTATCCCTCCGGGCCGGCAGACCCGGGTAAGCTCGGCTGCGACCAGTTCCGGACGTGGCGCGAACATCGCGGCGATCAAGCTGACCACCGCATCGAAGGTGCCGTTTTGGTAAGGCAGCGCTTCCGCATCGCCTTCTTCGAACACGACCGTTAACCCCTCCGCCGCCGCGCTGCGACGCGCTTGGGCCAGCCAGTTGGTCGCGATGTCGCATCCGGTCACACGCGCTCCCGCTCTCGTCGCAATCAGCGATAACTGCCCCGCGCCGCAGCCTACATCGAGCAACTGCGCGCCCGGTTTGATGGGCAGACGCCGGTAGAACGCCTCCCCATCGCGTTCCATATAGCGGCTGAATCGGCCATAGTCACCCGCCATCCAGGTATTCCGCAAGCGGGTCTTTAATTCGTCAAGTCCGGTCTCTTTCTCTAGAACACTCATGGGTATTGCCTCCTGGCTTTACTATGCGGCGGACTGGATTTCAAAACTTGCTCGATCGTTCCGCATTCTTGCCGAAAACGTCCAAATCGAGCGAACCTGGGGTCATGGACGCCCTCTCCGAGGTGCTGAAAATCGTAAAGCTCAGAGGAGCGTTGTTTTTCAACGCCGAGTTTTCCGCCCCCTGGTGCGTGGCGTCGTCGCAATCGAGCCAGATTGCTCCGCTGCTCTGCCCCGGAGCGGGTCACGTGATCATCTACCACTACCTGGCTGATGGCCGCGCATATGCCCAATTGCCCGGCGGGAGCCGCCGCGATCTGGGGCTAGGCGACGTGGTGATCTTCCCGCACGGAGATGCGCACATCCTGGGAAACGGCGCAGGCAAGCCGGTCAGTTCGCAAACGATCTTCGCTAAGAATCTGAGCAATGGACTCAAAGTCGCCCGCTACGGCGGTGGGGGGGAACTTACGAAATTCGTGTGCGGCTATATGGCCTGCGATCCGAGTCTGAGCGAAGTCCTGCTTGTGGGGTTGCCCTCGATGTTCGTGGTCAATATTGGGAATGATTCCGCCGGCCAATGGCTGGCGAATTCGATCCAGTTCTCGGTGCGTGAAGCCGGAGGGCCAGGAACCGGCAGCGATGTGGTTCTTGCCAAGCTATCTGAAGTTCTGTTCGTCGAGACGCTCCGGCGTTTCATCCAGGACCTGCCGGATAAGCAGAAGGGATGGCTCGCCGGAGCACGCGATCCCGTGATCGGCGAAGCGCTCGCGCTGCTGCATAAAAACCCGGCGCATCCTTGGACCGTCGCAAACCTCGCCCACCAAGTCGGGGTTTCGCGCACGCGATTCGCTGAGCGCTTTCGTCACTTTCTGGGCGAGCCTCCTATGGCGTATCTCGCACGCTGGCGACTCAAGCTGGCTGCGGAAATACTTGTGTCGTCAAATGCGAACGTCGCCGAGATCGCGGCCGAAGTCGGCTATGCATCGGAAGCGGCGTTCAACCGCGTGTTCAAGCGCGAATTTGGATGTCCGCCCGCGCAGTTCCGCCGGCCGCGTAACCTGCAAAACAAAACAAGGTAGCCTCTGAAGGCATTCTGCGGGAGGAGTCCGGTGACGTGACGGAAACGGTTCACATCACGTACTTCCCGGGCGGGCGCCACAGCGGATCTTCACCAGTGCCGACACGCAGCCTCACGCCGGACCGTCGCATGACGAGCGTATTTGGGCGCAAATTGGGCAAAAACGGAAATGGCTTCCGTACCTTGTTAATAAGAAAGCCAGATACTTGGTGCGGAGAGGGGGACTTGAACCCCCACGGAGTTACCCGCTAGCACCTCAAGCTAGTGCGTCTGCCAATTCCGCCATCTCCGCAATCAAAACTACTTTTTGTTCTTCGTCGGGGGCGGCGCGGTCTTTTGAACCACAGGCGCCTTACGGTGCTCAAGAACGCTACCGGTCGCGGGAGCCCTATTGTTCGCGATGATGACGAGAATCAGCGATGTGATCATGAACAAAGTCGCGGCGATAGTGGTCGCTTTGGACAGCAATGTCGTCGTGCCGCGGGGTCCGAACACCGTCTGAGATCCCATTCCGCCAAAGGCGCCCGCCAAATCGGCAGCTTTGCCGCTCTGCAAAAGAACAACAATAATCAAGAAAAAGCAAATGATGATGTGCAGCGTCGTCGTTATCAGGTAGACCATACCAGATTCGAGTATAACAACGGCCGGGAGTGCTATAACCTGCCGGCAAGAGCGATAATTCTATAGATCCCACGAGAAGCCCCATGCTGAAATCGCTGAATCATGCCGCCCGAATGTTGCGCAAGAATCCGGGGTTCACCGTGGTCGCGGTCTGCTCTTTGGCCATTGGAATTGGCGCCACCTCCGCCATGTTCAGCTTCGCCGATGCGCTTTTGCTTCGACCTCTCCCGATTTTGGAACCGGGCAGAGTTGTGGCGGTCAGTAACACAGCTTCAGCCGCCTTCGGCGCGAATGACGCAATTTCGTACCCGGATTACGTGGATTTCCGCGATCATAATCGCAGCTTCGAAGGTTTGGTCGCGTCCTCTTATGCCACGTTCGGCTTTACCACCGGCCAAGCCACGCTGCCGAGAATGAAATTTGGCCTCTTTGTTTCGGGGAACTTCTTCCAGGTGCTCGGCATCGAGCCGTCGCTGGGTCGCGGCTTTCGCGCCGACGAAGATCAAGTGGAGGGACGCGATGCCGTGGTGATCCTCGGCCACGATTTTTGGGTAAGCGAGTTCGGGGCGAATTCATCCGTCCTGGGCTCGAAGGTGCGCCTGAACGGAATCGAATTTTCCGTCGTCGGCGTCGCACCGGAGAGTTTCACCGGGATCGATCAGTTTCTCCGGCCGGCATTGTTCGTACCGCTCGCCATGTCACCGCGCTTAGGCCAACAAAGCAGCCTTCTTTTGGGTGGCCACGAGAGCAGTCTGAATCACCGCGATATCCGCTGGTTGACCGTGAAGGGGCGCCTCAAGCCGAGTGTCACCGTGGCCCAGGCGCAAGCGGATCTCACGGCTATCGCGGCACGGTTGCAGCAGATGTATCCGCAGACCAACCGAAACCAGCAGATTACGGTAGAAACCGAACTACAGTTGCGCGCCCAACAATCGCCGCCTGAAATCGCCATGGTGACAATGCTGGGTTTGCTTGCGCTGTGCGTCCTATTGGTGGCATGCGCCAACGTGGCCGGTTTGCTGCTGAGTCGCGCCCGTGCGCGCTCTCGTGAGATTGCCGTGCGGCTAGCGATCGGTGCTGGCCGGGGCGAGCTTGTCCGGCAGCTTCTGCTCGAGAATCTGCTGCTCGCCGTCATCGGGGGTCTCGCCGGCATAGCCGTTGCGTACGCCGGGGCCAAATTCTTCAGCCGCATCCCGATCCCGTCCGACCTGCCGATTGTTATTGGTGTTGGGCTTGATCACCGCGTGTTGCTATTCACTCTCGTGGTTTCGGTACTGAGCACCCTCCTGTTTGGTCTCACGCCCGCGCTTCGGACCACGCGCCCGGATCTGGTCGCGGCGCTGAAAGCGGCCGATGCCGATAGCGCGGGCCGGCGGCGTCTGTGGGGCCGCAACCTGATCGTCGCCGGACAGGTTGCACTCTCGCTCGTTTTGCTCGTTATTTCAGCAGTTCTGTTGCAAGGCTTCCGGGACGAATTGACGCGAGGGCCTGGTTTCCGAACTGACCATTTGTTTCTCACCAGCTTCGATACACAACTGATTCACTACTCAGAGGATCAGACACGGCTCTTCTATAAGCAGCTGCTGGACAGAACCCGAGTCGCGAGAGGCGTCAAATCGGCGGCTCTCATCTCAGCTGTTCCGTTGATCGGCGGCGACAGCATGGGCATTGTTCCGGAGGGATATGAGTTGTCGCGCGACGAGCAGGCGGTTACTGTCTTCGACACCTTGGTCAGCGATAGCTTTTTCGACACCATGGACATTCGGATCCTTCGGGGGCGCAGCTTCCTTGAATCGGATCAGGCCAACAGTCCGGCCGTAGCCATCATCAATGAGCAGCTCGCGAATCACTACTGGCCCAAGGAACGGGTTCTTGGCAAGCGATTCCACCTTAGAGACTCCACGGGACCCCTGGTCCAGATCGTCGGTATCGCAAAAGACAGTAAGCACTTTTGGATCGCCGAGCCTCCACTCGATTTCGTCTACCTACCGTATACCCAAAATCCGCGCTCCGCATTAACGCTCGTCGCGGAATCGAATGCGCCAGACGCATCCACCATTGCCCCCGTGTTGCGTGAAGTCGTGAGCGGGCTCGATCGGAACATGCCGGTATTCGATGTGCGTACCATGCAGAATCTCTACACACAACGTGCCGTCAAGACTCCCAATATGATTGCGGAAAGCGTGGCGGGCTTGGGCCTGATGGGACTCATCCTCGCGATGGTGGGCTTGTACGGCCTCATTGCCTATTCCGTCAGCCGTCGGACTCGTGAGATCGGCATTCGCATGGCCATTGGGGCGGACCGGCAAAGCGTGATTCGCATGGTGCTGAAACAAGGACTGGTGTTAGGTTCCATTGGCGTCGGAGCCGGTCTGGTCATCAGTTTCTTCGCCTGTCGCTTGCTCACGTCCGCAATTTGGATCGCCTCTTTTCAACGCATCGATCCTCTGCTGTTCGCATCCATATCATTGCCGCTTCTTCTGATTACATTACTGGCAACCTACGCTCCAGCGCGTCGCGCGTCGCTGATCGATCCGATGCGAGCTCTCCGGGAAGAATGACGCATGCCTGTGTTTATCTCGATGCTCCGTGGCGTCAACGTTGGGGGCCACAACAGAATCAAGATGGACGCACTGCGCGCGCTGTACGAGTCCCTCGATTTGCGAGATCCACAGACTTACGTGCAGAGTGGCAATGTCATTTTCAAAACCGACGAGCGGGACCTCGCGTTGCTAGCCAGGCGCATCGAGAACGGGATTGAGCGGAGTTTCGGCTTTCGTCCAGCCGTCATTGTTCGTACCGCTTCCGACCTTAGAAGGGTAATTTCAACAAACCCGTTCGCGGCGCGAAGCGGCATCGATCCACGCAAGCTGCTAATCACTTTCCTCGCCAGCAATCCCGCGCCGGGAGCTCGGGACAAAGTTCTTAATATCAAAGCCGACCCAGACGAATTGTGGATCGAGGGCCGCGAGGTTTACACCTATTTCCCCAACGGCATGGCGCGCCCGAAAGTCCCATGGCTACTGATTGAGAAGACGCTAAAAACATCTGGCACCGGAAGAAATTGGAATAGCGTGATGAAGTTGCTCGAGATCGCGGAGAAGCTGGAACGTTCCGAATAGTGCTTGCCGCGATTCCTTCGATTCTGATCTTCTCGCTTGCGACCGGAGGAGCTGAGGCCGTGGCGACGGGAGCAACGGGTCTCCGGCTAATGCGGGCCCAGATTCTCTTGGATCGCGCGCGATTCTCGCCCGGTGAGATTGACGCACATTACGGTGACGATCTCGGAATCGCATCAAGGGATATCAGGAGAAACACGGGCTGCAGACGACAGGGATAATCATAGGGCGAACGCCCGTCTGTATACGTCCATCGTATACTCGTGGTTGTGGCGGAACGCGAGGGCCCGCTGGATCAATGTACCGGATTCGATTGGGATGAAGCCAACGCTCAGAAGAATTGGGAGCAACATCAGGTCACCCCAGAAGAAGCCGAAGACGTCTTCTTCAATGAGCCTTTGGTCATTCGCGGCGACGTCCGCCACTCGCAACGTGAAAAGAGGCACTATGCCCTCGGACAGACGAGCGGCGGCCGACATCTGTTTGTCGCCTTCACTATCCGCCGCAACTTGATTCGCGTCATCTCGGTCAGAGATATGAACCGCAAAGAGCAGGAGTCTTATGGCAAGCACGAAAAAGCAAATTCCTGAATTTCACTCAGAAGAAGACGAGCGCAAGTTCTGGGCTGAGCACGATTCGACCGAGTTCATCGACTGGCATACCGCCCAAAGGCGCCGGTTCCCGAATCTGAAGCCGTCGCTTCGCACGATCTCCCTGCGGCTGCCTGTGTCCATGATTGAAGATCTGAAAGTGCTGGCCAACAAGCGAGACGTGCCCTATCAATCTCTGCTGAAGGTATTTCTCGCAGAGCGGCATAGAAAAGGAACGCCGCCGCGCGTAGCCGGGTCCATAAAGGCAACGCCAGAAGTTCTGAGATCATGCAGGCCTTGATGCGGCAACCGGACCCTCGCCGCAGATCCTCAGCCCGGCTAACCTGTGACAATCAAAGCTATGGCAACCGACCCCTCCGGCCAAGCTCCGGATGCCATTCCGCGCCACCCCATCCTGAGCAGAGTGAGGCTCATATTTACTCTCGCCCTCGTCGCGTTGCTTGCCGTGTGCCTGGTCGTCTCATGGACCACGCGCGATGCGATGCGTCAGCTTTCTTTTCTCAAAGCTCACGATCAAGCACGTGGCCTCGCAGGGGGCCAGAACACGCTTGTCGACCTAAGTCCCTGGCAGACCGCTCAAGCCCTCGCCGGCATGGCCGTCAGCACGGAGGAAGTCGAATACGCGCATGAGGCCGAGCGCCTGGCTGACCATGAAGTGGACCAAGCGTTCGCGTCGGCCTTGCGCCAGGCCAGCATGCAGCAACACACATTAACCCCTGAGGCCGTCAAGCTCTCGCAAAAAGTCGCACAGCTCGAGCAGATCGTCAAACAGGACCAAGCGCACGTGCAAAGCCTCACAAAGACAGCCAATCTCACCGGGTCTTCCGCAACTAACCCTGCTGCGCCCGCCGCTGTCGCGGACGACCTCGACGTGGCCAAAGCCCAGCTTGGCCTCGACTCGGACGAGCTGGCCGATGCGCAACAGGATCTTGCGCGCGCAGCCGGCGATGAGAGCACCAGGATCAAGCAGGAACTCGCCGCACATGAATCCCTCATGAAGAAATACGATGCCCAATCGCGCATGGGAGGCGAGGTCGCCGTCGTTTCCACTCACCGGTACGGCACTCTATTCGAACGCCTCAAGGCCTGGATGGATCAACGCACCCGCGACCAGTCGATCCAGCAAGCCATGCAGCAGGCGAAGGCGGACGCCATCGCACTCACCGCTCAGCACAACCAGCGCCAGAGCCAGGCGAATACGGCTGCGTCAGCAGCTACCGGCAACTCATCTCAGCCCGATGCAAATCCCGCATCCGGCGAAACGTCCGCTAATGCCGCCAGGGTCGCCAGCCTGAAGAATAGGGCCACGCTGCGCCAGGTTCTCAGCATCTACGATGACCGCATCCAAACCGAGCAGCAACTCGCCTCCGTCTACGGCAAGTGGTCGGCGCAGGTGCTCTTGCAGCATCGCATTCTGTTGCACCTCCTGCTGCAGTCCATCGCGCTGATTGCCTTCATCTTGATCTGCGTCATCCTCTTGGACGCGCTCGTGCGGCATCTTGTGAATCGCCGCACGCTCGACGGGCGCCGCACGCGAACTCTTCGCACCATCATCGAGCTTGTTATACAGTGTATCGGCGTCCTGCTCATCCTGCTGGTTATCTTCGGCGCGCCCCGTCAGATGCCCACCATCCTGGGTCTCACCACCGCCGGACTCACGGTTGCTTTGCAGGATTTCATCCTCGCCTTCCTCGGCTGGTGGGTGCTCATGGGCAAGAATGGAATTCACGTCGGCGATTGGGTGGAGATCAACGGCGTCAGCGGCGAGGTCGTCGAGGTTGGCCTCTTCCGCACCGCCATGCTCGAAACCGGTAACTGGGCTGATAAAGGCCATCCCACTGGCCGCCGCGTCACCTTCATCAATAACTTCGCCATCAACGGCCGATACTTTAATTTCTCAACGTCTGGTCAGTGGATGTGGGATGAGATCAGGCTCAGCGTCCCCGCTGATAGCGACGTCTATGCCGCCATCGAGCTCGTCCGCAAGGCGGTACTCGAGGCGACCAAAAAAGATGTTCATCTCGCCGAGCAGGAGTGGAAGCGCGCTACCAAGCAAAACCGCTTAAGCGAGTTCAACGCTGAACCTTCAGTTGACATGCGCCCTGGCGCTTACGGAATCGATATCATCGTGCGCTATATCACGCGCGCAGCGAATCGCTTCGAGGTGCGAAATCGGCTGTACCAGTGCGTGATCGATCTGCTCCACAATTCCCCCGCACCGCAACCGCAGCTTGATCAGCCGCCAGTCATCCGCCGCAGGATATCCCTTCCGCGCGATATCGGTGCGGACGAGTAACTGGTGCGATCACCATCACCGGCCGACTCTTAACCGCGTGCTTGACCCACTCGTTCTTCGAGAAGAAGACGAAGCAGAGCTTCTAACTCGCGAATACGATCATTCAGTTGTTCCAGGTCCGCCGCTTCGGACTCGCCGGATGCAGCTACGCGTCCGTGTTCCAAAGCGCCAAGGGCAGCGCCAGGCGCCTTCACCACGCGACCCGGGATACCGACAACAGTCGACCCCTGAGGTACCGAATGCACAACCACAGAGCCCGCCCCGACCCGCACATCGTCATCCAGCCTGATGTTGCCCAAAACCGAAGCCCCCGTCCCGACCACCACACGGTCGCCCAGCGTCGGATGCCGCTTGCCATGCACATTGCCGGTTCCGCCAAGCGTGACTCCCTGATACAACAGCACGTCGTCGCCGATTTCGGCCGTCTCGCCGATCACCACGCCTGAACCATGGTCGATAAATAAACGCTTCCCGATCGTCGCACCGGGATGAATTTCGATCCCGGTGAGGAATCGAGCGAACTGCGAAACGAATCGCCCAGCAACGTACTGTTTGTGCCGGTAAAACCAATGCGCGATGTTATGAAACATAATGGCGTGCAGGCCCGGGTAGCAAAGCAGGATCTCCAGGCTGCTTTTCGCTGCCGGATCCTCTCGCTTGATGGTTTGAATGTGCTCGCGCAGCGACATCGATCCTATTCTCCCCTATGTCGATGCCGCCCGACGCGCCGAAGGTGCTACATGTTAGTCGTGCTGACCGAGCGGCTTTATTACACTGACTGCTACCTTTCGGTCTTCGATGCTTTTGTCGTAGATCGCAGCAGCGACGGGCTTAGAACCTACTTGGACCGAACGGCGTTTTATCCTAATTCTGGCGGCCAGCCCCAGGATCTCGGCCAATTAGGCGGCCAGCAGATTCTCGAGGTCATCGATGAAGACCATCGTATAGCTCATGTCAGTGCCGCTCCGCTTCAGGCCGACCACGTGCATGGCGAAATCGATTGGACACGCCGTTACGATCACATGCAGCAGCATACGGGCCAGCATGCGCTCTCGGCTGTTCTGGTTCAGCTCTTTGGATTTCAGACGCTCAGCTTCCACATGGGAACCGATGTTTCCACCATAGAAATTGGAGTCAAGGAGCTGACCGGCCGGCAAATAGACGAGACTGAGCAGCGCGCCAACGCAATCGTGCGAGAGGCGCGGCCGGTGACGATCGCGTTCGAGGAAGCCGCAGTCACTCAGGGGCTCAGAAAACCGAGCGGACGCAGCGGAAGATTGCGCATCATAGAAATCCAGGGACTCGATCGCAGCGCGTGCGGAGGAACGCACCTCCGTTCAACCGCTGAAATCGGCCTGATTCAAATTCGAAGAGTCGAGAAGATTCGAGGCAACGTTCGCGTTGAATTTGTGTGTGGGATTCGTGCGCTCCGTCGCGCCAAACAAGATTTCACAATCGCCTCAGAGCTTTCGAGACAAGCCGCTGTGGCGATCGATCAATTGCCGGAGCACGCGGCGTCAGTCCGGCGCCGCCTTTCAGAAGCGGAAAAAACGTGCCAGAAGTTGACAGTGGATCTCGCACGCGCCGAGGGCGAAGCGTTATACGAAAAGACCCCGCCCCACGTGGACACCCTGCGGCGCGTCTTGCTTCGCGTCCCCGCAATCGACGAAGCAGTACGTGCGAAAGCGCAAGCCTTCACGAATCGAGGAAAGGCCGTGGTTCTGGCGATCGCCGCTGAATCTTCCGGAGTTCTTGTCGCCTGTTCGGCGGATTCGGGATTCAACGCGGGTGCAATTCTCAAAAGTGCGCTAGCGCAAGCAGGAGGCCGCGGCGGCGGATCGCCAACCCTGGCACAAGGTAATTCGCCAGATGCTTCCGTAGCCGAATCTCTGGTCGCAGCGCTAGGGCTGGACGCGTCTGCTTAGCGGCCGATCCCCATTCCCAACGCGCCCAGGGCGCACGCGAACAACACCGCGGCAAGGCCCAGCATGAGTTTCGCGTTCGCCGGGGCTGAAGCGAACTCTTTCCACTTGAACACCCCCAACAGCATCACTAGGAGGACGGACGCCAACGGCAACGCGAAAATAAGCGCCGGATTGAGATCTACTTGAGGCGGAAGGGCTGTTCCCAAAAGCGCCGCGAGAATTCCCGCCGACCAAAGAGCTCCTCCGGCGAAGCCCGTGAGATGCTGTTTCACATTGCCCTGAAAGTAAGCGCTAAACCCAATGGGTCCGCCTTCAATCGCGATATTCATGAAATAAAAATTGAAGATGACCGTAGAGATCGCGAGCCCAATGCAAAATAGCAGCACGCCCGCGTAGGGACCCAATCCGAAGTCACCCGTCATACCTTTCGCCACCATCGGATAGAAAACCCCCATGAGCGCTCCGCCGATGATTCCAGTCATCAGGCCCTTCACGTTTCTCCGCGTCTTCTTTTTCACCGGCCGCTTTGGTTGCGCTTTGGTAGGTTTTGCAACGACAAGATCGCGACGCGTGCAGGCTGTTCCATCCAGCACAAGAGCGACGAACAGGAGGACTATGCCGGCAATCAGGAATGCCATGTTAATCGCCCTTAGCTGCGAGAAGGCGGAGACGATAAGCGCCACTCCGATCGCCAGCGGAAATGCGGCGGACATGCCCAGAAGCGACATGGATGCGACCAGGAGCATATTCCCCACGTTGAAGACGAAGCCTCCCGCGATCACCCACGCTTGAGCAGTGCGTCCCGCCACTAACATGCGATCGCTGAATCCGAGTTCAGAACCGAGGGTTCCTAAGGTAAACGCGGCAATCACCGAAAGCAAGACCGCCCCGATCGCGAAATCGAAGTAGAACAACTCAAATCGCCAACGAGCGCCGGTGAGCTTGAACGTGCTGGGCCACAATCCCAAACAAATCAAGGAAAGTATCAGGACCAGAAGCGCAGAGGTGGAAGTTGTGGGAAGGACCAAGGCGAAGACCTAGCTTGCTAGGTTATCACCGCTCCTGTTATCGACGGCAGCAACTCTGCATTAATACGAGGTTCGCCGGTATAATCGGCGCTTGATCCGGCGAGAAATAATGCTGCTGCGACAAGTTGTGGTAGACGCTTCCTGCTACGCCCGACGCGATAGGTCCACTAATTCCGCGACCACCCGTGAGCAGCACGACCACTACAAGTTTGTTTTTGCCCACATCGTTGAAGGAGCCAAACCAGCCCAGATGCACGCCCGGCTGGGTAGTATCGGTACACGTGCCGGTCTTGCCGAATACCGGCTCGGTGGGATTGTAGTTCGCGCGTTTCGCAGTGCCATATTCGACCGCGCCCATCATGCCCGGCCTGATCTCCGGAATCAGATTCCCGATGTCCAAAGTACGCTTGATTCTGGGTACGAATTTCTCCACTTCTTCCTGCGTCTTTGGATATTGGAGGTAGTACATCGTCCCGCCATTCGAGATGGTCGCGACAATGCTCGCGAATTCCAGCGGCGTCAGCCGGATGCCATCGCCGAAACTCGTCATCATGCCCACACCCGTTCCAGGCGGATCGCTCGCCAGATAACCGGGCTCTTCTCCAGGAATGTCCAGCCCCGCCTTTTCGCCCAATCCGAACATTTTCCCGTATTTCTCCACCCGGTCGAACCCGAGCTCTTGTCCCAATCTCGCGAAATAAACGTTGTTAGAATGTGCCAGCGCCTCGGTCATATCCATCGAGAAGCGGCGCGTCAGGTGCAGCGGCGTCGTCGGCCCGATGATGCCTTCTTTCAAAGAGGCTAGCGAGACCACCACCTTCACTGTGGAGCAGGGCTGGAAAGCCCCTTTCATCGCGAGTTTTTGGTTCACGATAGTCAGGATTCGGCCCGTTTCAGGATCCGCAACTACCACCGTTCCGTTGTAAGGCCCGAGCGCGTCGACGGCCGCTTTGCGCACCACCAGATCTTCGCCATCGATGTTGTCTCCGACAGTCGAATCGGCGTAGGTGGGCTCTGTCCAAGGATTGATGACGATTCGGTGGTGGACGCGGCGGCGGACGCCGACGGTCCTCAAATTGGTAGTCACGCCGCTGTGGATCACGCCCGCCTGAGTGGTCATCCGGACCGGTCGGCCTTTCGCCCGCGAGATCATCGGCGCCGTACCCGCCACGGCGGGCCTTCTGTGTACCGCCGGTTTGTGCTTCCTTATTGGTGTTGTCGCAGCTGCTGTGTGGGCGCTGGCAGCCGGTGCGCCCAAGATTGTTGCCATCGCCAAAATGGCGAACGACAACGCAGCCCCGCGAAAACGACGGAGGTTCATCAAGAAACCCCTTCTGAAAGGTATAGACATGCCCATCAATGTAAAGCTGTACAGCCGAGTCAATGAATCGATCCGGCAAACGTAACCGGATGAGGATTACTTATATCGTAAGTAGTCTGCTTAATTCCGTCAACTAAAACGGGAGTTAACGAATCTTCACCCTATGCCGCCGTCCACCCGCCGTCGATCGTGACGATCGACCCATTCATAAAATCGGCAGCCGGAGAGCACATGTATAGGGCGAGTTTCGCGATTTCATCCGGTCGCCCCAAGCGTCCCAGCGGTTGCCTCTCGTTCAGTTCGGCGCGCACCTTATCCTTCTCGTACCGGTGGTACTTTTCCAGGTAGGCCTCTACAAAAGGCGTATCCACCGTGCCAGGTGCGATGCAATTCGCGCGAATCTGGGTGGGGTAATCGACCGCCAATTGACGTGTCATGGCGATGACCGCGCCCTTTGTCGCGCAGTAAGCGAAGCGCCGCTTTACGCCGATGAGCCCAGCTACCGATCCTATGTTCAAAACCGATCCGCGGACTTCTTTCAACAACGGGATTGCCGCTTTGGTCATCAAGTACGTGCCGTCCACGTTCACCCGGAATAAGCGCTGCAGCTCGGCTAACTCTGTTTCCTCGACGTTCCCCACCAGCCCGATTCCCGCACAATTAACCAGGATGTCGAGCCGCTTCAATTCCGCGAACAATTCCCGGACTTCCACCTCATTCGCGATGTCACAATGCCGCGCCTGGGCGTTGGGAACCGAGCGGGCAAGCTCATTCGTCCGGGCATCGTCGATATCCACAATCAGAACGTGAGCGCCTGCTTCGGAAAACATGCGAACCGTGGCCTCGCCAATGCCGCTGGCACCGCCAGTCACCAAGGCAACTTTGCCGTCGAGGCGAAATATCTCCGGCATGGCAAATAATTGTAGATTACGAGCGAACCGCGATGCGCATCAGCTCCGCCCGCAAGCTGTCTTGAATAGCCTCATCCAGCTTTCGGCCATTGCAGGTCGCGTAAAACACATCGATCGCTTTGTGAGCTTGCGTATCGATCATCACAGTCTCTATGTTGCACCCGGCGGCGCTCAGCGTAGACGCGACATCGTAGAGCAAGCGCGGACGATCTTCGCCGATAAGCTCCATAAGAGTTGAAGTATCCGAAGCTTCGTTATTGAAGCGAACTACCGGCGCGATCCTGGCACCGCTACTTGGCCGCGGAGTTTCACGCCTTCGTTTCAGCAATTCCGAAACCTGAAGGGAGCCCTTCACGGCGCCTTCCGCCGTCCGCCGAAGGCGATTCACCTCGCTCGGATTGAGTTCAAGAGTTCGCATGGGATCAGTAAACCGAATGAAATCCAGAACGCAACCAGCGGCGTTAGAGGCTGCTTCGGCTCTCACGATGTTCATTCCGAAACTGGCCAGCGCGCCGCACAAGGACGCAAAGAGTCCCGGCTGGTCTTGGGCCAATACAGTCATGAGATATGCGCCCGTCTCCTGAGTAATTTCGACAGCAACGCCATCGCGCGGAATCTTCCGCTGCATTTCGAAATGGTGCTCAATCTCCGGCTGAGTGTGCCTCCTCAAATAGCGCATAGGGAGACCTTCCAGAAAACAGGTAAGCTCCGGAGAGACCGCGCCATGAGTAACGAAGTCGCCCATGACATGGATTCGGTCACTCGCAAGCTCGCGCGTCAATTGCTCCAAGCCCAGTAAGTAAATCCGCCAAAGCTCTTCCAAGCGCCACGGAGTCATTGAAGTCGGATTGACGGCGCCGATGTCCGCGTAGGTGAGCAGGGTGAGTCTTCGGAGATCCTCCTGCGTGCCGATCTGACGTGTCAGGAATTGAGCAGTAGCCGGGTCCTCCAGATCGCGCCCGCTCATGATTGACGAAAGGTCCAGATGGTGCTCAATCAAGAATGTGACGGAGTCTTGCTTCGGTTTAGGAACACTTAATCGATCCATGACAAGGGCGGCGGCGGCCACTGAACCGCGAACGTGATCGCCCGGACTCGTCCCTTTACCGATATCGTGCAAGAGCAGCGCAAGCCGCAGGATCGAGGGATCCTCTTCTTCGAGGAGCAGCTCGTGAAATCGAGTGGTCCCGCTTAGTTGCTTCGCTGAGCAAGCTGTCGATATGTCCAATGGCGACCAGCGTGTGTTCATCCACTGTGTAACGGTGATAAAAATCGCGGCTGACCAGGCTTTCGATGCTGTGCCACTCAGGAATCGCGATGGCGAGTAGGCCCGTTTCCTGCATCTCCCGTAATGCGATTGCCGTATTCGGCTGCGAGAGCAGCTCCTGCCAGGCACTCCAACCGGCGGGACGCTCGCTCAGCAATCGTTCAAGGTTCTTCATTTCGCTGCCGAGGCGCCGCTGCGTGTCCCAGGAAAGCTGAACACCGTGCCTGCCGACGAATACAAATAGCCCCAGAACCGATTCAATCGAGCTCAACGTCGCTGCCGGATTGCGCAGGAACACTCGTTCGCGCGAAACCGTGAAGTCAGATGTCGATAACCGTCCACGCCAGCTCCGGAATTCATCGAGAAGTGCCGGGCCGACCCGTTCCGCGTACTCTAGCGCCCGCAGACTGGATTGAAAGACGCGCCGCGCGTGCCGGAAATAAAGCCTCATCCATTCCTCGGGTTGGATTGGATGCGGCAGGCAACTTTTGTGCCGCCTCGTCCTGCAATTCAAAAGTCAGCAGATTACTGTCACGCTTGGCTTGGAAATGGAGAAAGCAGCGCAAGCCGAAAACGAAGTCTCTGGCCTCGCTCATCTCAGCGCAGAGTTCACGCGCGAATGTGTGCTGTGGGGCGATTTGAGAAAGCCAACGGAGAAGATGAATGTCGCGAATGCCGCCAGGAGTTTCTTTGATGTTGGGCTCCAGGTGAAAGACAGTGTTGCCGAATTTCGCATGCCTCCGGCGAGCCATTTCGGCCAGCGCCCGGACAATTGCCCCGCCATGGCGCGCATAGAAGCCAGGCAGCTTTCCCGCAAGGCTGCCGAAAACGTCTGGATCGCCGCATACCAGCCGAAGATCGAGCAGGCTGATATGCAGCTCGATGTTCTGCTCATTCAGACGGCAACACTCCGCCACAGTTCGGACAGAGTGGCTGACGTGAAGTCCGGCATCCCACAGCACCCGTAAGAACTCCGAGATCGGTTCCTTGGCCGGCGCGAGATCGGATTCGTTTTCGAAGAGCAGTAGCAGGTCGATATCGGAAAAAGGAAACAGCTCGCCGCGGCCGTATCCTCCGACGGCTGCTATCGCGAGCTGGCCGATAACTTTCGAATCCAGCCATTCACGAGCCGCGTTTTTTACAGTCGAATCAATGAAATTTGTGCGAGTGGCGAAAACGCGGTAAGGATCGCGGTCCGCATCGAACGTATAAGCTGCCGCATCGATCACCGCTATAAAGCCGCCTCACCCGAATCGTCGTTGCGAATCCGGATGGCATCCAAAACATCGTAGATGAAGATCTTACCGTCGCCAATTTTACCTGTCCGCGCCGCGGATGCGATTGCACCGGCGACTTCGTCGAGCCGGTTCGTCCGGAATGACGGTCTCGACTTTGATTTTCGGCAGCAGATCTACCTGATACTCCATTCCGCGATAGACCTCTTTGTGCCCCTTCTGCCGCCCGTGCCCACGCACTTCCGTGATGGTAATGCCGTGAACGCCGATGTTCTTAAGCGCTTCCTTCACATCGTCCAATTTATGCGGCTGGATGATAGCTTCGATCTTTTTCATGGCTGGAATATGCTTTCGGAAATTGCTGCTGCTTACGCGTCGAGATTGTATCCTTCTTCGCCGTGCATACTCAAATCGAGTCCTTCCACTTCCTGATCTGTCGAGACACGAACGCCAACCAACAGATCCACAACTTTCAAGATGATGAGCGTTCCTACGATCGCGAGGCCCCAAGCGATGGCAACTCCAATTGCTTGATTGACCACTTGTCCTGCGTTTCCGTCGACCCATCCGAGTGGAAGCACTTTGCCCGCGCTGTCCCTCAATCCGTCGTTAATGGCGCTTGTGGCGAACACGCCCGTGAGAAGCGCTCCAAGAGTGCCGCCTGCACCATGCACTCCGAACGCATCCAGGGTATCGTCGTAGCCGAACGCGTTCTTCACGGCCGTGACCATGAAGAAGCAGAAAATGCCCGCTAGAAAACCGATCAGCAAGGCGGGAAAAGGCTTGACAAAGCCCGAAGCGGGAGTGATGGCGACCAGACCGGCCACGGCACCCGAAATGCCACCCAGCATACTCGGCTTTCCTTGCTTCACCCACTCCGCGAAGAGCCATCCCAGAGCAGCGGCCGCAGCCCCGAAATGGGTAGCAACGAACGCGCTAGTGGCGAGTCCCGAAGCATTGACAGCGCTGCCCGCATTAAAACCGAACCATCCCACCCAAAGCATGCACGCCCCAATTAGGCTGAGCACCAGGTTGTGCGGCTTCATCGGCTCTTTCGGAAAGCCGACGCGCTTCCCGAGATACAAGGCGCAGATCAGCGCGCTGACACCGGAAGTAACATGGACCACTGTTCCCCCCGCGAAATCGAAGGTAGGTATTTTCCCGCCTAGAAACGCATTCAACAGACCGCCCTTGCCCCACACCATGTGCGCCATCGGGAAGTAGACGATCGTTGACCAGAGGCAAGTGAACAGCACCATGGCGCTGAATTTCATACGCTCCGCGAAAGCGCCGGAGATCAGCGCGGGAGTAATGATGGCGAACATCAATTGGTAGATCATGTACGTCTCATGCGGAACCGTCGGGCCATAATCGGCATTCGGCGCGGCGCCCACGCCGCTCAGGAATGCATAACCTAACCCGCCAACAAATGGGTTTCCTTGGGCGAACGCGAAGCTATAGCCATAGATCGCCCACAAGACCGTCACCACCGCCATCAGAACGAAACTGTGCATCATGGTGCCGAGCACATTCTTCCGGCGGACGAGCCCTCCGTAAAAGAGCGCAAGACCAGGGCCGGTCATCATCAGCACCAGCGCCGCACTAGTGAGCATCCACGCGTTATCACCAGAGAGCTGCGCCGCCTTCGTAGCCGCATCCAGCGTATTCAGCCTCTGATCGAGGGTCGCCGGCACTTGAGCCATCGCAGAGGCGCTACTCACTCCGCCGAGTAGCAAGAGCCCGCCAAGGAACAACAGTATTCTGGGTGTATTCATAGGGTTTTAGATGGACCGGACCTACGTTGTCCCGCGGCGAGCGCTAAAGTTCGAGGCGCCCGTTGTAAGTCATGTCTTTCAGGCGGAATCGCTTTTCGATCTTCATGGATCCGAATCGCGTCGCGAACACGACCTCTTTATCTTTTAGACTAATCGATTGCGTTCTCGGAAAGAAAAGATGAATCGCGCCGGTTGCTGAATCCAGCTTCACATCTTCCGGAGCAATTGTAGGTTTGCCTCTGGGAAACAACCTGGATGTTCCCATCAAGCCTTCGAGCATTTCTTCCGGATCCCGGGTGTCGGAAACGCCCGCGTCGCTTGTAGATTGCGCCTCCAGCCGTCCGGCGCCGCGATAATTCCCACCCGGCACCAAGCCTAATATCGTGACGACGTAGTCCTTCTGCACCTGCGCAGCAGCATAGCCGCCGGAATTGGTCTTTGATTAGGGCCTGTCTCACCGGTAGTGCGCTGTCCCATCTGACCATCACCATCAGCGAAGGCACGCCGCCGCGATCGTAGCGCCCTACACCGCCGTCCCACCGTCCGTCTGTCGCGCCATCCCGCCCGCCTTTTGACGGATCAGGCATCGGACCCACTGGAACCTTGGGCTCGTTCGACGAATTGCCAAAAGACGCACTCGCTTCCTGCGCCCATGGGGAAGCGGTCAAAATGCGTTGCGCATCTTGCACGGTCCACTGCGCCGGATCTTTGTCGCTCAAGTGTTGTGCCGCGCAGAGCGTCATCGCAAGCGCCACAACCGCAAACAGCCGCAAAAATGCGGCTGGAAGCAACAAATAGTGTCTTTCTGTCGTCATCTTATATTGTGGCAAATTCTACGAGCGCCGCCGAATGATTAAATCCCCTACTCTGCGGCTCCTTCTTGGCTTGCTGGTGACACTCGCGGCAGTTACCGGTTTCTCGTGGTACGCGCTTTACCAGTTGAGTGGCCTTCGTAAGCTGCAGACTGAGACGATCGACCTTGACCGGCATGACTCGCTGCTGTTGCTGCAGGTGCAGAACGATCTGAACACCATTGGACTGAAATTGCGGGACATGACCGAAGCCCCACGAAGCCTCGGCATCGCTGTGTACCGGGACGATTTTGCGCGGCTGCGCACCGATCTGAACGACGCGATTCTGGCAGAGGCGAAACTGGCACCCGTGATTCGCCGGGCCGACCGGCAAGCTGCGCTGGTGGAATCGTTGAACCGGTTTTGGAAAACATCCGATCAGGTATTTGCCGCGGCTGCCGCTGGACATGAAATCGCCGCGCGAAATCTAGCTTCCACCAGCCTGTCGGAGGAACAGTCCTCGCTCGCAACCCAGGTTTCGCATCTCTTGGAGCGCAATAACCAGACCGAAGAGCGCGCCGACCAGAAAATTGCGTCCATTTACGACGGAGTGGAGCGCGACATCTATGCGTTTCTCGCCGCCACCATGGTTGCGATCGTGGTCACCAGCCTTTATCTCATCTATTCCAATCGCAAGATTTTCTATAAACTCGAATCGCTTTCACGGCAGCGGCGAGTCCTGGCCGCCAGGCTCATAACCGTTCAGGAAGAAGTGCTGCGCTCCGTCTCCCGTGAGTTGCACGATGAGTTCGGACAAATTTTAACCGCGGTGGGCGCAATGTTGGCGCGAGCTGAGAAGAAGGGCGTGCCCCCCGATTCACCGCTTCGCACCGAATTGAGCGAAGTTCGGGAAATAACGCACAACACGCTCGAAAAGATGCGCAGCTTGTCGCAGGTGCTGCATCCGTCCGTCATCGACGATTACGGGCTCGCCAAGGGAATCGAATGGTACACGGAAGTGTTCCAGCGGCAAACCGGTATTCAGACCACCGCGAGCGTCAGCGGCGAGCCGGTGCGGATCACGGGCCAGCCCGCCATCCATTGTTTCCGCATCGTCCAGGAGGCTCTCACCAACGCCGCCAAGCATTCCGGCACCAAGTCGGCGGACATACAAATGATTTTTTCTTCGGACACATTGACCGTCAATATCAGAGACTTCGGAAGCGGTATGCCATCTAATAAGAAGGCTGCGAAACCCGGTCTTGGCTTGATCGCCATGCAGGAACGGGCAGAATTACTGTGCGGAACACTCAAGATCTCGTCGAAGATGGGCGTCGGCACGACTGTATCGCTGGTTATGCCGTTGCGGCCAGAAGATCGTGTGCTCGAACCGGTAGAAGATGAAAACGTCGGAGAGGTGGTTAGCGGTAAATCATGAGTGAAGAAATTACGGTTTTACTTGCGGATGATCATAGCCTTGTGCGCCGGGGATTCCGGCGCTTGCTTGAGGATGACGAAGGACTGAAAGTGATCGGCGAGGCTAGCAACGGCGTAGAAGCCATTCGCATGGCTTACGAGCTGAAGCCGAAAGTTGTGGTCATGGATCTTTCCATGCCTGAGCTGGACGGAGTGCAAGCTACCAAGGAAATTGTGAAGCATTTGCCCGGCACCGAAGTACTCGTGCTCAGCATGCACGCCGACGACAACTATGTTCGCAACGCGCTGGACGCTGGAGCGAAGGGCTATTTGTTGAAGAGCGCGCTTGACGTAGACCTGGTTGGCGCCATCAGAGCCGTAGCGGAGGGCAAGCGCTTTATCGGAGCCGGTCTGAAGTATGTGGCCCAGGAACAGGGCGACGAATTGAGCAAGCTCACCGGTCGCGAAAAGCAGGTGCTTCAGCTCATCGCGCAGGGCAAGTCGAACAAAGAAATAGCCAGCCTGTTGGATCTAAGCGTGAACACGGTTTCCGTTCATCGCGCCAATCTGATGGAGAAGATGAACATCCACCGGACGGCGGAACTGGTGCTCTTTGCGATTCGAAAAGGCCTGGTGACGCCCCAGTAGTTTACAGCGCCGGTCAACGGCCGCGGCGAATTAGCTTCGGAACGGATAGTTTCAGCTTTACTGACCCGAACTGCAGTTTCTGGATCGCGTAATTCGTCTGAATGAGATCCTGGGCGATCGTCTTCACGTCCTCATACGAGACGTCAATGCCGTCAAGCTGGCTGCGGTTGAGATACGCAATTTTCGCTGCGTTCAATCTGGATTGCAATCGCTCGAGTTCCGCTTTGAGCTCATTCAACGTCTGAGTGGTTGCCGGTTTGCTGTCTTCCACACCTTCATTTCAACAAATTCCCGGTTCGCGATTGCCCAGCAAACATTTTGAGATTAAAATGTTTCTGCAGAGTGGAATACGAAATACGGAATGCGGTTGAGTCCGATTTGAGCGAAATCCAAACACTCTATCTCATCGCGGGCAGACCGGCCCGCTCCCCTCCGCGAGTTGCGGAATACCTGATTGCCAGCACGCCCGATCAACTTCTGGGCTGCGCTGGTGTTCATCATTTGGCTGAAAACGGTTACTTATACGGGCTGGCGGTGCATCCTGCATTTCGCCGGCGAGGTATCGGATCGGCCTTGACCGTTGCGCGAGTCGAACGACTGCGATCACGTAACGCCCAGCGCGCAATCGCTTTGGCTATGTTTTGGAATGTCCGTTTTTTCCGGAATCTGGGATTCCAGGTTATGCGTAGGGCCGATTTGCCTGAGATCGTTTTGCGCCTGCCCGATTTCGAGGACGTCACATACCGCCGTTCTGCTGTCGTCGTCAAGAACATCCCAGAACATACAGGGGCCACGTCCAAGTCAGAACAACTCGCCTCCTCATGAAGAAAGATCCGCTTCAGCTCCGCGGTCAAGATTGGCTCTCGCTCCCGGGGCGCGCGCAAAGGGAACTACTCAAACGAGCATTTCACTATTGGCGCAAGAATGGCTTTCCTTATTACAACCTGTCAGAACAGGAGATTGATCGCGAGTTTTCTAATCTGCAAGCAAGTGAAGTCTTCAGGTTTATTGGCAAGACCGGGTTTGCCGGATCTACGATAGGGCTCCGCCTGGCGAATAACTTCCATCCCCAGATGTGGTCCGTGCGCGTGAGCCGGTATCGCAGCCCAATGGATGTCTTCACAGATGATGCACTGCTTGCAGCAGCGATTGAGCGAGCTTGGAGAATTTGGCCGGACCGTTACGGAGCTAGGCCGAGTTCTCTGCGCCGTATACTGAAGAGTTTTCCAGGAACTGCAGCCGTTTCAAACTTTCGTCCAACGCTATCTCGCGCCGTCATTGCCACGCATTCCGCCGCGGGCGACACCATCGTAGACTTTGCTTCCGGCTATGGTGGCCGGTTGGTTGGCTGTGTGAGCCTGAATCGGCGCTACGTCGGAATTGAGCCCTGCCACGCGCAATTGGTGGGTTTGAATCGGACCGTAGATTCTCTCTCCAAGAGACTCGCTGGCGCAAGCGAGGCAACTATCATCGCGGGTTGCGCCGAAGATCTGCTGATCGGTTTACCCTCCCGTTTCGCGAATTTAGTTTTTTCCAGTCCTCCTTATTACGATTGGGAAAAATACTCCGATCATCCAAGCCAGAGCTTCGTGAGATATGCGACCTACCAGGATTGGCTTGAGGGATTCCTCGCGCCGGTCATCCATGAGAGCTGCCGAATCCTTAGAAGTGGCGGGAAACTGATCCTGAACGTCTCCGGTCGACAACGCTATCCGACAGCAGCCGACGTCCGGAAACTTGCGCGAGATGTAGGTTTTGCAAGCAAACGTGCGATTCCGATTCTGATTACACGTATACCGTACCTTCATCCCCGGAACGGCTGTCCTTACAAGCCGGAACTCCTGCTGATTTTCGAGAAGCCGTGAGGTGCTTGGTTATGCGAAATCGAGCAAACTTGAAGTTTTCAGTGATACTGGTATTTCTGCTTTGCGAAATACATTTCACGGCATCACCGCAAAATCTTAAACCGCCACCAACCGCGCCGGGTGAGTTTGAGCTTCAGACGGCTCGCGAATACGAGAAATCGGGACGGTGGAAAGACGCGGAGCAGATGTACTTGCAGGCCGGCCGGGCCGGAAATACCGCGGCGAAACAAGAAGCGCTTGCCGGGATCGGAAGGGTTCGAGAAAAACAAAGGTTTTCAGAAGCCGTCGAGACGTTTGATAGGTGGATAGGCTACGTGGCCCGAGTGGTTGGGCTGTTTGTGTTGGGATGGATCGTTTGGCGTCTGGCCACTATCTCTCGAGGTATCCGAATCGCGGCTTTTTCCAGCTCTGACGAAAACATCGGTAAACGCCTATCATTCTGGATCTGCTTTGTTCGAGACCAACTGATCTCGGCCGAGCCGAGGCTGGATATCTCTCCCGCATTGATGGAGATTCCGTACGTTCTCCTGCCTGGCTTGGAAGATGAAATACCAGATCCAGCAAAAGATGTGGAGATTGGCGGTACCAGATTGCCGCTTGGTGATCTGCTCAATTTACTCCGGCGTCCGCGCGTCAAGGTCCTAGGTTCATGGGTAGTGGGAACCAGTTCTGGAAGAATTTACGCCGAAGTGCGACGTCGAAACTGGTTCTCGTATAACTCAGCTTCTGAGTTCACACATTCCGTTCCGTCCGCGACGGGTGATCCCCAGGACCAGGCGCTTGAATTGTTCGCTTACGATGTTTTTATAAGGGCGCTCACAGCCTATGAACCCGAATAGCTTACCGACACGCAACCCGGAGGCTTTGCGCAGCTTCGTTCAAGGGCGAGATTTGTTCCGTTCTTATCTCGGCACCGGTCGTGGGGACGCAGTTGATCTCAGGCAAAGAGCCGGTTCGAAAAAGCCAATCAAGAAGATCCGGATTTTGATATTGCGAGTTTCTACTTGGCTGTTACCGACGCTGAATTGCGGGACTCGGACGCCGCGATTATCAGACTGGAATCGCTTACCAAGAAAGCCATCCGGTTCCGAACCGAGGTTTACGTACATTTAGCCTACGCTCACATCAAGAAATACAGCGATTCCGATTTCTACGCCGCGGAGAGCCTCTTAGACCAAGCGGTTCAGTCCTGTAGGCAAGAAGGGCAGGCGGAATTTCTGCCACTGGTTCAGTCCTTCCGTATTTTCTTATACGCCGTTATGGCAGGTCGGCTCGAAAGCGGCGACCGGGCACATTATTGCGAGGAGGCAATTCGGCTAGGATCCGCATTCCTGGCGAAAGCAAAACGGACGCGGCACGCCTCTGAATTTCAAAAGACGCCCCTCTTTGAAGTACACAATGGGCTTGGCATTGCCTACATGCGGAAAGGGGAGGCTCTGCTCCCGTTTAGCGACGAGCAGCAGAAGGCGTGGACGCAGTCGCAGTTACATTACGATCTGGCTTTGCAAGTACGGCCAAACTCGGTGCGGGCGCTGCAGAATCTAGGCAGGCTTCGGATGATCCAGGCCGACCAATTCCGGGTGTGTAACGATCAGTCCAAAGCCTCCGATTCTTATGAAGAGTCGAAGAAATTGTTCCTGAAATCTCTCCAGATCAATCCCTTCGATCAGTATCCGCACTATTGCATGGCAATCCTCTCAATCCGTACCGGAGATTGGAAATCGGCCTCAGAGTACCTCGCCTCTGGCCGGGCTCAAAAAGGCGCCGTTAAACCGGAAAGTTGGAGTCTCGTGATGCAGGCCATTCAAGCGCAGAATGCTTCGCTACTCGATACCCGAGAACTCTTTTGAATCAGTGGACCTTCCGTGCCGCCTTCGCCGCGTCAGCGGCCTTCTTTTGAGCCTGCATCTCACGCGCCTTGGCGGCCTTCTTCTGGAATCGGTCGACGCGCCCTTCCGTGTCTACCAATTTCTGCCGGCCCGTAAAGAAAGGGTGACAGCTTGAACAAATCTCAACGCGCAGGTCGCCTTTATGAGTGGAGCGGGTGACGAACCTGGATCCACACGCGCAGATCACATTCACTTCCTCGTAGGCGGGATGAATCCCTGCTTTCATTGCTTTCCGATCCTTTCTAACAACTGCTACAAAGCAATTTTAACACGCAAAACCCCGCCCATACGCTTTTGAGGAGCGCACTGAGCGGGGCGTTTGCAAATGAGCCTTACGGCTACACTCTAGCTACGTTACGCGCGACGGGGCGGCCGGTCCACGGGAACCTCGGCCTCGTCACTGAACGAAACCTGAACGTACGAACGGCGACTTTAAGAGTCGGCCACCTCGCGCGTGGGATGTATGCTACAGTCACTACCAGAATTCATTCGACTGGACCACCTCCTTTCTCAGTGATGCTTTGATTGTATAAAGTACGTTCCGATCGTGTCAACGAACACCGCTGAGGTAATTCCAAATTTTGCAAACAATCCTAGCGCACGCGAGTGGGTCGGCGGATTCCTTCTTTTCGGCGTTCTAGTAGGTTTACTGGGATCACTGCTGATTGCCTGGCAGTACCACATCGATACCGACCCCCGCCTGATTGGTCTCCACTTCCTGGCGCTCAACGCAGGCTATGTGGTCGCCGTTGCCGTCTCCCAGCGGCTTCTATCGCGTGTTTCCATACGCTCCCTGGCCCTGGTCGCGTGCGGCTTGGCCTTCGCGAGTCTTCTTGCGCTCGGGTTTCTGGTCCCGCCAATCTCGCCCGTCTGGCGGGTGACAGCGCTAGGCTTTGTCGGTGCCGCCGGTGGCGCTTTGGTCACCGCCTTACTATACGTACTAGAACCCAACTTTGCGGAAGCGCCTGCGTCCATCGCCAATCTCGCCGGTGTGCTCTTCGGCTGCGGTTGCCTGGTCGCGACCCTCATGGGCGCCATCACCTACTTCGCAGGTTCGCTCCAAATCCAGACCCTGCTGCTCGCGATCATTCCGCTGATTTACCTGGCAATCTACGCGCGTAACAAATATCCCGCCGCGCTCGAGATCGTGCAACGTCCGCGCGAAGAAGCCGCAATTCGTGAGACTTTGAGAGACTTGCGCAGCATCGCCGCCGTCTTATTTAGCCTTCTTTTGTTCTTTCAGTTCGGGAATGAATGGGCCATTGCCGGATGGCTGCCGCTGTTCCTCATTCACCGGCTCGGCAGTAATCCCATGTGGGCGATTTTCGCTTTGGCTCTTTACTTCCTCGCCCTCATGCTGGGCCGGCTGGTCGCTCGAAAGTTGCTTCCGCGCGTAAGCCATCGAAAGCTATTGATGGGCAGCATCGTCGCAGCCATGCTGGGCTATTTGCTGCTGAGTTTCACTGTCTCTATGGCCGGCGCCTGGTTTGCGATTGTAATCATTGGAGCTGGCTTCGCCCCTATCTATCCTCTCGTGGCCGAAACCCTCGACGATCGCTTCTCCTATCATCCCGGCTTTTACAATGGCATCTTTTCCATTGCCATTACCGGCGCGATGAGTGCTCCTTGGCTCCTTGGATATGTCGACAAGTATTTCGGGATGCGCTATGTGATGTTGATACCCGCTTTGGGATCGATTGCTGTCTTCATCCTCGCCTTACTCATCATGTTGGAATCGCATCTGATGGGAGGAAACAAGAGCGGCAAGGAACGTCAGGCGATGGCCGCCACGGGAGGAGAGTAACTGTTGCTTCTAAGCCGGATTTTCCTGTGCCTTGTTCTCATCGCGCCGGTCGAGGCCGTTTATGGCCAACATTCCGCTGCCCGTTTTTCGCACCGCATAGCAATCCTTACCGCCAAATCACCCGCTATCCAGCGCGGTCGAGTCGGATATAAGTTCGTCGATCTGGAAACCGGCGACGTGCTCGCTCAGGAACAGCCCTCGAGTTTCTTTACTCCCGCTTCGAACACGAAGCTCTATACGACAGCGCTGGCGCTCGTCCGGCTTGGCGCGAACTATACTTTCCACACCGAGCTGCGCACCACAACCGTCTGGAGTCCCGGTCAAACCCTTGTCAAGGATCTGCAATTGATCGGCGGTGGCGACCCGAACCTTTCCGGCCGGCTGTTGCCCTATGCGGTCAACTCTAATGACGCCGACCCACTCACCGGACTCGAACGCCTGGCCGACAAGCTTGTGAATGCCGGGATTCGCACAGTCGACGGCGACGTCGTCGGTGTCTCGACGCGTTACCCCGGAGATCTGTATCCAAATGGCTGGACCATCGAAGACAGTGTCTTTAGCTATGGCGCGCCTGTCACCGCGCTGACGCCGAATGACAATACTATTTCACTCAGTTTGCTGCCGACCGACGTTGGCGAATTAGCCGACGTCGAAGTGCGGCCAGTAATCAGCCACTTCGTCGTGCTGAACGAAGTACTCACAGACGCTTCGAAGGCCACGCACATCCACATTTCGCGCCAGCCCGGCAGCAGCGAAGTCGTAGTGTCGGGTACCATCGGGCAAACAGCAAGCGCGTGGCATCAAGATCTGGCGATGGACGATCCTGCACTTTTCGCGGCGGAAGCTCTCATTGACGTATTGCGCGACCGCGGCATCGTCGTGCGCGGCGTCGCGCGTTCCGAGTATCGAAGCCTGAACAACGTCGCAAGCGCCTTACAGGCAAATCAAATGCCGCGGCCCGGCACGACACTCGCCATCCAAGAGTCTCCGCCCCTTTGGGAAGCGATTCAGGTGACCAACAAAATCAGCCAGAACTTGCACGCTGAAATGCTTCTGCGCGAAGTCGCTCAGGTGGCCCGCGGCGTCGGCACGTTAGAAGCAGGCCTGGCCGAGCGCGAAGCCTTTCTTCAGGAGATCGGCATCACGCGGGACGCAGCCGGATTCATGTTTGCCGATGGATCGGGTCTCGCTCGCCAGGATTTGACCACTCCGGATTCCACTGTCGCGCTGCTTAGCTATATGTGGCGCCGTCCCGATCGCGAAGTTTGGCTTCAATCGCTACCCATCGGAGGCGTTGACGGTTCGCTCGAGCATCGCTTCCACAATATCCGCGGCGCTGAGCGGATACACGCGAAGACCGGGTCCATCTCGCATGTTAATGCTCTGAGCGGCTACATCGAAACCAAGCGCCATCGATGGCTGGTCTTTTCCATAATGGTCAATGCGACCGTGGGTCACGATGCGGAGGTTCGCGATTTCATAGATCATCTATGCGCCATGTTTCTCGAAGGCTGAACGCAAACCATGCAAGTTGATTTTCGAGAGACCGGAATTTATTTGCCCGACATTCAGCTCTGGCTCGATAACACCGACCCCTGCTCCCTTACCTGGATCTCTCACGGACACAGCGATCATGCTCGCGGCTGTCATGGCAAAGTGATCGGCACTCCCGCAACACTTCGGTTCTACCGCATGCGCCTGTGGCTTGAAGATGGGCAAGCGGAGCCGGAAATGGCGCCTTTGGAATTCGGCGAAAGCATGGGATGGAACGGAGCGCGGCTTACGGCTTTCCCGGCCAGCCACATCTTGGGCGCAGCTCAACTGCTGGTCGAATATCGCGGCGAGCGGCTGCTCTACACAGGCGACATTAAGCTTCGAGTCCCGCTCTGCGGAGAGAGCACCGCCGAAGTCGCCTGTGATCGCCTGATTATCGAGTCCACTTTTGGGCTCCCCATCTATAAGCTCCTGGACCGCGAAGAGGCCATCGAGCGGATCGTCCGATTCGCGCAAACCTGTTTGGATGAAGGCACTGTCCCCGCGTTCATCGGATATTCGCTCGGCAGAGGCCAGGAAATAGTTCATGTACTCTGTAACGCTGGAATTCGCACATCCGTGCATGGCGCAATCGCCAAATTCATTCCGGCATACGAAGATCACGGCTACGCGTTTCCCGGTTGGGAACCGTACGATGCCAAAGCGACTGCCGGCAAGGCATTAGTCGTTATTCCGACGCACGGCGCTGCGTTGGAGGCGAGCGGCAAGAATGTACGCATCGCTTATGTTTCCGGGTGGGCAGCACTCGATAACGCACGAACTCGCGCCGGCGCGGAAGAGCTGATCCCGTATTCCGATCACGCCGACTTCGATGAGTTAATGGCGCTAGTTAGCCAGTCGGGCGCGAAGCATGTTGACGTCGTTCACGGCTATACAGCGCCATTCGCACACGCTCTTCAGTCGCGAGGCTATTCGGCGGCTGCACCGCAACGCGCCAGCGCGCGCACGACAGTTGAAGCGGAAGGTTGATGGATCGTCTGGCGCTGGTCTGTGAGAAAGTCGCAAAGTTCTCAAGCCGCCGCCGGAAAGTATCGGTCCTTGCCGAATATTTCCGCACTCTGACGGATGACGACCTCGCTTTAGCTGTACAGTTCCTCAGCGCCGGCCCAGTCGCCGAAACTACCCTGAACAAAAGTCTCTTCGATGTAGGCGGGAAGACGAAGCTATCCATCGGCTACAGCATTCTCCGTCAGGCGCTCAAAATCGCAAGCGGCTGGGATTGGGAAATCCTGAACGTTTGTTACGCGGAAGTAGGCGATACGGGCGAAACCACCGGGCTGTTGTTGCGCGGCGTCAGCGCTGGTCAGCCATTAAGCCTGCATGAGGCCAATGAGATTTATCAAGAGCTCTTCCGATCGCCTACGACCGCGCGAAAACTGGAGTTGCTGGTCTCTGCTCTCAAATCGTACAAGCCACTTACCATTAAATATTTCGTCAAGGTAATCACGCGAGGCCTCCGCATTGGGCTTCAAACGAAGATGTTGGAAGAGGCGGTCGCCTCCGCATGCGATCTCCCTCTTGAAACCATTCAGGATGCCCACAACCGGCTGGGTGATCTGGCTCATATCGCCATTGCCGCCCGGCATGGGGAGATCTCCAAGATCGAAGCCCGGCTCTTCCACCCCATGGACTTCATGCTGGCGAAACCACTCGAGCGATTGGAGGATCTGGCTTCACCGCAGCAGTGGATCGTAGAAGACAAGTACGATGGCATCCGCTCGCAAGTGCATTTCGATTCCGGTCGCGTCCAAATCTACTCGCGCGGCATGGAAGAAGTAACCGCCGCCTTTCCGGAGCTGACGCGCGCCCTCGCCCAACTGCCAGGCGATGGGCTCCTGGATGGCGAGATCGTCGCTTGGCGCAATCATCGTGCGCTCAGCTTCAATGTGCTTCAGCAGCGCATAGCCCGCAAAAATATTAGAGCTGCCTTAATGGCTGAAGTTCCAGTCGCATTTATCGCTTACGACATTCTGTTCCGAAATGGTGAGCTGCTGTTTGAACGTCCTTTGGAGGAGCGCCACGGCATCCTAATCGAGCTATTCGCAGATCGAGAATCGCCACTTTTGCTCTCACCGCAATATGAGGTAAGCACGCATGAGGATCTGGAGCGCTTATTTCAAGAGGCCCGTGAGCGCGGCAATGAAGGCTTACTGCTGAAGCGCAGAGCCAGCTTGTACGAGCCGGGTAAACGCGGTGGCGCATGGCAGAAGCTGAAACGTCCTTATGGCACGTTAGACGTAGTGATCACTTCCGCAGAGCAAGGGCATGGGCGGCGCGCTACGGTATTCTCCGACTACACTTTCGCTGTACGCTCCGAAAATGGCCTCGTGAATATCGGCAAAGCATACTCGGGGCTGACCGACACTGAAGTGAAGGAGCTGACTCGCCTATTGCGCGCAGCTTCCACCGACCGTTTCGGACCGGTAATGGTGGTTCGCCCTGAAGTAGTTCTCGAAGTCACATTCGATGGCGTGCAGAAGAGCGCGCGTCACAAGAGCGGGTACGCCCTTCGCTTTCCGCGCATACTGCGATGGCGGCGCGACAAAAAACCAGAGGATTGCGATGATCTCGCCCGAGTTGAAGCGCTCTATAAAGCATCCCTCGGCTAACCAGCACGAGATCGTCGCGGATTTGCATCCTGCGCTCGCGGAATGGTTCCTTTCCCACTATCCGGCCCTGAGCGAAGTTCAGATTCGTGCGTTGCCGCCCATATTGCGCCACGAGAATACGCTGATTCTCGCGCCCACCGGCAGCGGCAAAACGTTCGCGGCATTTTTATCGGTCTTGTCTCGCCTCGCGACACGCGCATCGTCGAACGAGCTCCCGAATGCGGTCTGCGCAATCTACGTTTCGCCGTTGAAAGCGCTTGATAACGACATTCACCGAAATCTCACACCGGCCCTCGACGCGGTGAACGCTGCATTACCGGCTTCGCAGCAGATCCGCATGGAAGTCCGGACCGGCGACACGCCGCAAGATCATCGCAAGCGCCAGGAACGGCATCGTCCGCACCTGATTCTCACCACGCCTGAAAGCCTGAGCTCGATTCTTTCCCAGGCTGCCTGGCGCGAGAGCGGCTTCGATCCCGACACGGTGATCGTCGATGAAATCCATTCATTTGCCGAAGGGAAGCGCGGCTCGCTGCTTGCGTTGTGCCTCGAGCGCTTGGAGCATCGGGTTCAGCGCCCGCTTCAGCGCAGCCCGCTTCAGCGCATCGGTATGTCGGCGACCGCCTGGCCTATCGAAGCAATTCAGCGTCTGCTCTGCGGGAGTCGATCGTGCGCCCTCGCAAAAGTGGATTTTCGCAAATCACACCGTCTAGAGATCGTCGCTCCAGAGCCGGGCGCCTGGCTTCCCCCAGCCGGGCACAACCCATTCCGCGTTGCCCCAACCGTCGCAGAGCTGGTTCAAAACGCCCAGTGTAGCCTCATTTTTCTCACCACACGCTCCGGAGTAGAACGCCTCGCTCTGGCGTTGAAGGTCCTGTTGCCGGAATTGGATGAGCGCATCGCTGTGCATCACGGTTCTGTCGATCGCGAAACACGCCAAGCCATTGAAGAAGGTCTGAAGACCGGCTATTGGCGAGCAGTTGTCGCGTCCAGCAGTCTTGAAATGGGTGTCGATTTCTCGAGTGTCGATCAAGTGCTGCTCATTGGAACGCCTCGCGGGGTGAGCCGCGCTCTGCAACGGCTGGGGCGCAGCGGCCATCGTGTCGACGGCGTAGCGCAAGGCGCGTTGGTTCCAATGAGCCTTCCCGATCTGGTCGAGTGCATCGCATTGCGCGAAGCTGCGCGCGAAGGACGCCTCGATGCATTGCGCATCCCGGATGCTCCTCTCGACGTCTTGGCGCAAGTTCTCTTGGGAATGAGCATCGAGCAGGAGTGGAAACTCGACGATGCCTTCGCGCTCGTCAAAAAAGCCGGCCCATATCAGCAACTCTCCCGGCAAGATTTCGACGATGTCGCGCATTACCTGGCAGGCCAAGGAAAAGTGCTGGGCCCTTACGGCACATATGGAAAGATTGAAATTCACGACGGCAAGTTTCGAGTGGCCAATGCCAAGACAGCCCGCAGCTACTATATGAATCTCGGCGTGATCAGCGCCGACTACGAGATGAAGATCGTTTCGGTACGAAACCGCACGCTCGGCGCAGTGGAAGAATCCTTCATCGCCTCGCTTCAGCCCAACGAGGCGTTCATCATGACGGGAAAGCCCGTCCGCGTGAAACGCATTCACCAAAACATGGCTGTCGTTGAACCCGCGCAAGGCGAGCAGGTGAAAACGCCTCGATGGATGGGCAACAAGATGGCCGTGACGGCGCAGCTTGCCCAAGAAGAATTGAAGCTGAGGCGTGAGCTCCGATTCGCATGGAACGAAGGCGGTACGGCGGCGTGCGCCCACTACTTGCGCAACACGTATTCCGTGGATGAGAACACCGCCTCGCGGATTGCGGGCTTTGTCTCGCATCATTCGAGAGCAATTCCGGTCCCGACCGACTCG
This sequence comes from uncultured Acidobacteriaceae bacterium, assembly GCA_963819405.1. GTDB lineage: Bacteria > Acidobacteriota > Terriglobia > Bryobacterales > Bryobacteraceae > Bog-105. The sequence goes on from CAWFWH010000003.1 coordinate 202,949, forward strand.
CCCGTGCTCGCTGAAAAAATCGTGAAAGGCCGCAACATGATGGTCTTGGTTCATGTGGTTGCCGGACGTGCGGTCAACCGCTCGCTCGCCTGGGTTGCCGGCGCTCGCATAGCGAAAGGCTACAGCGTTGTCGCGAACTTCGATGACCACAGTTTTCTGCTGTCGCTGGATTCCCGCGTGAAGGTGGATGCCGAAACGTTGCACGAAGCATTTAATCCTGTCAACTGGATGGAAGATCTTCGCGCTACGCTTTCGACCACGGAGACTTTAGGCAGATCCTTCCGGCATATTGCCGAGATTGGGCAGCTTCTGCCGCGCCGCACATTGCGAGGGAATGTCTCCGCGCGTGCCGCCACTTGGAGCGGCAGCCTGCTCTACAAGACGCTTCTCGAACATGAGCCCGATCATCCGCTGGTGCGGGAAGCGGTGCGCGAGGTGCTCGAAGATCAATGCGATGCGCCGCGAGCGTTCGAGGAGGCCGCGCGCATTTACGACACGCCGCTCGAAATTTACGATTTGCCGCGACCCTCGCCTTTCGGACTCTCACTGTTTGCGGCCTTCAGTCGTGAGGTGCTGGTGGCGCCCGATCCGGATCGCGCATTGGACGATCTAGTCGCCGCCTTGTATGGCGAGTGGGCGCCACAACCATGAACGGAAGCTATCTTGCCATCGACCTGGGCGCAGAGAGCGGCCGCGCCATTCTGGCGCACATCGCCGATCGCAAAATTGAGCTCACCGAACTGCACCGTTTCGCCAATACGCCAGTGGAGCTTCCCACCGGTCTCTATTGGGATACGTTGCGGCTGTTCCATGAAATTTGCGAAGGCATTCGCATTGCCGGCAAATCGTCAGACGATCTCGACGGAATCGCGATCGATACCTGGGGTGTCGATTTCGCGCTCATCGGCGCCGATGGAGAGCTTCTCGCAAATCCCAGACACTATCGCGACGTCCGAACGAAGGATGTTCCCGATCGCGTCTTCAAGATTGTGCCCCGCACCGAAATTTTCCGGCAGACGGGCGTTCAATTCATGCACCTCAACTCGCTTTATCAGCTCTATGCATTGCATGAACATTCGCCCGAAGTGCTTCGAATCGCCTCAAAACTGTTATTCATGCCCGATCTGTTCAACTACTTCCTGACTGGGACATTCGCATCCGAGCGGACCATCGCAAGCACATCCCAGCTCTATGATCCCGTAAAAAAGCTATTCGCGACTGACATGCTGCGACGGCTCGAAATTGACGGCAGCTTCTTCGCCGATCTGATTGATCCAGGCACCGAGCTTGGTCCCGTTTTGCCGTACGTGTCCGACTGTTGTGGGCTGCCGCGTGATGTCGTCGTATTCGCAACCGCCTCGCACGATACCGCGTCAGCCGTTGCAGCCGTTCCAGCATCCGGCAAGGAAAGTTGGTGCTACATCAGCTCGGGCACATGGTCCCTGATGGGTGTCGAATTAGACGATCCCATCATCGACGAAGCATCCCTGCAATTGAATTTCACGAATGAAGTGGGCGTAGGAAACAAGATTCGTTTCTTGAAGAATATTCCCGGATTATGGCTACTGCAGGAATGCAGAAGGCAGTGGGCCCGCGAGGGCCAGGATTATTCATACGCCGAATTGATGGAGCGCGCCGCCGCGGCGAAGAAGACGAGCACTATTGTCGACCCGGACGACTTTACCCTGCCCGGCAATCACCCGCAAGCGATCCGCGAGTACTGCCGCAAAAGCGGCCAAGAAGTGCCCGAAGACCCCGGAGCCATCTCGCGCGTCATTTTGCAGAGTCTGGCGGCGCGCTACAAGCAAACCCTGGAATCGCTCGAGAAGCTAACCGGCAAAAGCATAGAAGTGATCCACATCGTCGGCGGTGGATCGCGAAACAAGCTACTGAATCAGCTCACCGCTGACGCAACCAGCCGCCGCGTTCTCGCCGGACCAGTCGAAGCCACGGCGATCGGCAATGCCCTCACCCAAGCCCTGGGCCGCGGCGACATCGACTCCCTGGAAGAATTAAGAGCCGTAGTGCGCGGCTCATTCACGCTTGACGAGTTCAGACCAGCAACCTGACTTCGGCAAGTGGGGCGGACATCCTGGTCAGCGCCGGACTTCCCGGTCCGGCTGCTGAATCGAAAACACATAGGCACCACAAGTACGCAGCCAGCGCAATGTCGCTAAATTAAGAGATTGTACGGATTCTCCTTTTCCGGACAGAGGGGACCGGGTTTGCCGGTTCCAGCGACGGGAGGCTCCACTACAGGCGTGCGTTGTTTGCGACGGAATTTCCCTTCTATGGCTCCAATTAGTAGCGCATTAATCGACCTCTGGTTCACCGCGCGCCGCCGAAGCGCTTCATAGAGGTCATCCGGAACGTCAATCGTGATGCGGACACTCACGCGATGATTATGCCACGCTGCGGAATCGTGCGGCGGCGCTCTATCTACATATTTAACGACTGGATCCAGGGATTCCATCTACCTTTCAGTACCGCTACTTCACAGTCTAGACACTCAGAACAGAGCCATCGAACGCGATAATTGGTTCTGACAGCTCCATGACTAAGCCAAACGAACAGTATGCTTATTTCACAATCGCAGGCGATTTCGATCCAGCCGATATATCGAGCTCCCTTGGGGTTAAAGCCACCGAGTCTTGGCTAAAAGGCGATGTGAATCCACGCACTCATTTAGAGAGGAAATTCAGTCGCTGGTCATTGTATTCTCGACTGGATCGAGAGAGCTCGCTAGAAGCTCACATCGAGAATGTAATTGAACAGTTAAGGCAAAACAAACAGTCTTTCTACGAAATCTCTTTGAGGTATGGCGGTGTAATGCAGCTCGTCGGCTACTTCAATACCAACTACCCAGGTTTGCATTTCGATCACAAGCTCATCGAATCCCTCGCCGAGTATGCAGTCAGTGTTGATTTTGACTTCTACTTTTTGTATTCGGAAAGGCGGGAAGATTCATAGGCCCAACACCTGACATACGCCCTTACCGGAATCTCACCTTCTGATGCTGTGAAAGCCAAGAAAACACGCTACTCGAGGCTTGAATCAGCGCTGACGGCGCTGCTCTTACTCAGTCCGCTTCTAACTCCTTACTTCCCCGTCCGTATAAAAAACTGGCGTTTATCAATACTCGAATCCACCGCAACATCGAAAAATCCAACCATCATTTCCGCCCACGTCTGCTCGCCCCACGTGACCGCCGATTCAGGATCGGGATTATGCGGGTTGTTCTTCGAATTGTCGAAGGTTGCGACCGCTTGCAACATTGTGCCCGCCTTCAGAGAAATCGGCTCCGCCAATCGATAACTCAGTTGCCAATAAAAATCGTAATGCGAGATGCGCAGCAGCGTCCGGGCTTTGCCGCCCGGCTCCAGAATGTTGTATTCGAACGTCTTCCCTCGCAGATGCATATGCGGGAAAAAGCTCAGCAACAAAGCATCGTTCGGTATCGTGCCGTGGACCTCTACGCGGTGATCCGGATCGCCGGGTGGAATAACAAATCGATCATTGGTCAACTGCAGGGTCAAGACGCGCTTCGGCGGAGCTTCTTTCGCAAAAACCAGACCGATGCTGGTCCTGTCTTCGGTCGCGTGCCCATGAGTCGTGTAGTGCATCTGCAGAACAATGTCCGATCCCGCTGGCACAAGCTTCGCGAATCCTTGCGGCCATCGATCCGGCAAACTTCCAGGAGCGTAGACAAGCAAAATATCGCTAGTCGTCCACATCGCATCGCGGCGCAGAGCAGGCGTTGGAAGATCGTCGGCGCTAAAAGGAACACCCACCGGCGCGCCACGCAGCCATGAAGACTTCGGATCGCGAATATAAGCGACCGCGTGATGCACAACCATTCGATTGCTGGGCCGGATCTCCGACATCCGCACCCAGCGATCCTCTTTGAAGTGAGTTGGAATGATGATGTATTGATACGGAACATCGCCCACTGCCGGAATCCGCTTCGCGCTCGGCATCTGAAGCACTAAATCGGGCGAGTCAATGTTCCATCCTTTCGTCCACTGCACCGGCGTCGGGGCGTCGCGCGGATTGCCTTCTGGCGCATGAGCATTGGCCCAAGCTGCGATAATCGCGATCTCGCCATCGCTGAGCGAAGGATCGTTTGAGAAATGTCCGCAACACGGATCGGCAAACCACGGCGGCATCGTCCTTTTTTGCGTAGTGTCGCGGATAGCGGTAGCCCATAGCCGCGCCTGCTGATATGTCTCGAGCGGCATCGGCGCCATCTCCCCTTCGCGATGGCACGTCTGACATCGCGCCTGAAGAATAGGCAAAATGTCTTTATAGAAAGTCGGTGCGGCGTGCAGACAAATTTCTTGGGCAAAAATTCCCAGAATAAGAAACGTAAGACTATTTCTTTTCAGACTGATTTTTTTCAGACTGGTACTGCGCCTTCTCGTGTCCCGAGTAGAACTCGTGCTGCATGCTGGGCCAATGCGGATCGCGCTTCTCTTTGTACGCGGCGTAGCCCTCCTTAAAATCCTGGCTCTGCATCAGGTCCACTCGCAGCGCGGCGGCCAATTCGCCAGCCTCCCTCCATGATCTCCCCCGTGATTCACGGAAATATCGCAGCCCCGCCTCGACCGCTAGCGGACTCGCCTTCGCCAAATCACGCGCCAGCGCCGTGGCCCGGTCCGCCGCTTCAGCCGGCGGGCAAACCTGATGCACCAATCCCCACAGCAACGCATCGTGAGCAGGAAACATTCGCCCAAGAAGGCTAAGCTCCAGCGTCCGCCGCGAGCCCAATGCTGCTTCGACAGCGCGATAAACCATGAACGGCCACAATCCAATCCGAATCTCTGGCAGGCCGAAAACCGCGCCGTGTGCCGCTATCACGATGTGCCCCTGCGCTACCAGTCCAAGGCCGCCCCCCAAAGCCGGGCCGTTCACGCAAACCACGATAGGCTTCATTGAAGTCGCGCCCAGTGTAAAAAGATCGTCGTGAAGCGTTGCTAATTTGGCGCCGTGTTGATCGACAGCCTCGTCCAAATCCATGCCCGCGCAAAATACCTGGCCAGCCGCGTCGATTAGAATCGATCCGGTATCCTGCCTCTTCTGCCCGGACATCACTGCCTTTACGATCCCCGCGCACATATCCGAGCTCAGGGCATTGCGCTTATCGGGCCGGTTCAGCGTTATGCGCAGAACCCGGCATTTATGTTCGATCAGCAGATTCATCGCACGCCGCCGCTCATAACGCTTCTTGATATTGCAGAAATTGCAATGGTAAATGCTCCATGCTCTTGTTCCCGCAAGCGACTTCAAATGCGAAGTCTAATATCGGCCTGGTTTCTTTCGGATCGATGAGCGCATCGCAGTGGCCGCGCGCCGCCGCGTACTTAGCATCCAACCAGCGCTCGTAATCCCCCCGAGTTTGCGCGATCTTCCCTTCCAGCTCCGGCGGCACAGGCTTTCCCGCTGCCTTCAATCTATCCAGTTCCGGCCCGTAGATCGCCTGTATGGCCGAATCACCTTCCATTACCGCCACGCGCGCTGTCGGCCAACTGAACGTGAAATTTGGGTCGAAGCCCTGCCCCGCCATGGCGTAGTATCCGGCGCCGCTCGCATGGTTCACTGTCAGGACAATCTTCGGAACGGTCGCGCAGGCCATGGCCTCAACCATCTCCGCTCCGGCGCGGATTATTCCGCCAGCCTCCGCTTCCACCCCAACCATAAAGCCCGAAACGTCCTGAACGTAAAGCAATGGCAGCCGATGCCGCTCAGCGTTTTCGACGAAGTAAGCCACTTTACGCGCCGACTCCGTGTACACAATGCCTCCCACACGCGGTCCCGCGTGCGTCTTCAGAAAGCCCCGGCGATTCGCGATCACTCCGACATTCCGCCCATTCAGCCGCGCCGTCGCGCATATGAATTCGGGCGCATACTCCGGCTGAAATTCGAGGAAATCGTTCGCATCCAGAAGCCGATCGAACAAATCTTCCATGCGATACGGTAACCGGTGATCGGCGGGCAATACATCGTCGAGACCCTCCGCATCCAACCGTGGCGCCTGTCCGTCATGCGCCGGAATGCTCGCAGGCATTTGCCGAAACTGCTGGCGGATCATTTGAAGACAGGCGCCGTCGTCCGCCGCTCGATAATGAGCGACGCCACTTTCGGTGGTGTGCATCTTGGCGCCCGCCCAGCGTTTCCGTGTCGGTGACTTGTCCCACCGCGCCTTTCACCAGATTCGGCCCACCCAAGCCCATGAAGCTGGCCTTTTCCACCATGATGATCACGTCGCTCAGCGCTGGCAGATAGGCCCCGCCCGCGATGCACGGTCCCATGACCGCCGCGATCTGCGGAATGCGCAGCCGTCGCCGCATCAGCGAGTTGTAATAGAAGATGCGTGCCGCTCCATACTGCCCCGGGAAAATGCCGTCTTGTAATGGAAGATTCACGCCCGCCGAGTCAACCAGGTAAACAATCGGCACGCGATTCCGCATCGCAATCTCCTGCGCGCGCAAAATCTTTGTGATCGTCTCCGGCCACCAAGCGCCAGCCTTGACCGTCGCATCGTTCGCCACGATCACCGCCGGACGCCCTTCGATCTTCCCGACTCCTGTAACGACCCCCGCACCCGGCGCTTGGCCGTCATATTTGTCGTAGGCAATCAGCAGGCCGATTTCTAAGAACATCGTGCCGCGATCGATTAAATGGTCGATCCGCTCCCGCGCTGTCCACTTGCCCTCGCCGTGTTGTTTATCGATCTTCTTCGGTCCGCCGCCCGATCGAAGCTTCTGCTCTAATTCGCGTAACTCGGCGACCAGATGCCGCATATCGCGTGCGGCGCCTTGCATTCGATGTTTATTCTCCCCTGCGCTCAAACGACCTCGAAAGTGTAAGCACCTGATAGTCTAACAATCATGTTGGGGATCGATGAGCGGGCGCTTCGGATTGTCTGGACAATCTTCCTCTTCGCCCTCCTGCTCGGTCTCGTTTACTACATTCGAGACACGATTCTCGTCTTCGCCGCCGCTATTTTCTTCGCCTACATGCTGTCGCCCATCGTTGCGCTGATCGAAAAGTTTATTCAAAAGAGACGCACGCTAGCGCTCGCACTGGTTTACGTCATGCTAATCGGAGCCCTGATCGGCATCGGATTCGCGGTGATACCGACCATTGCAGAGGAGGCAACCGGTCTGGTCACTCGTTTGCCAAAGCTGGTTGCTAGCGGCAGCTTGGGGAGATTTCCATTGCCACACTGGCTGGAACCTGTGCGTGCTGAAGTTATGGGGACCCTCGGCAAAGAGGCAACTAATCTCCAGGCTAGTGTCGTGCCCTTTATCCAGCAGGCAGGCACTCGAATTCTGTCGGGGCTCGGTTACCTCTTGCCCGTCATCCTCATCCCGATACTTGCCTTCTTCTTTCTCAAAGATGCCCGTCAAATCCGCACAGAGTTAATCGGTGCAGTAGAAAAAGGGCATGATCGCACGACCCTGGAATTGATTCTGGATGACGTCCACCTGGTTCTGAAGAACTACATTCGTGCGCTCGTGCTGCTCGCCATCGCTTCCTTCGTGGCTTGGATTTTGTTCTTGAGCGTAATGGGCTATCCGTACGAATTGCTGTTAGCGGGCATCGCCGGAATACTTGAATTCTTCCCGGTTATCGGACCTGCCGCGGCGCTCGCCATCATGCTGATCGTGTTCGGGGTCACCGGATCCGGCCATGGGCTGCTCTGGATCATCCTTTTTTGGGCCTGCTATCGCGTTTTCCAGGATTACATTCTCAATCCTTACCTGATGAGCTCGGGCGTTGAGCTGCATCCATTGCTGGTCCTTTTTGGCGTCTTTGCCGGCGAGAGGATTGCGGGCATTCCCGGCATGTTCTTTTCCATCCCGGTCATCGCCATTCTAAAAGTGATCTTCGCCCGTTTGAAGATCTCTTACTCGCGCAAACGATACTCAGCTGCGTAAGAGCGGGCTCTGCCTACCGCACCTCCGGATTGCCTACCCAGCATTCATGCACAAACGCCGCCGTAAACCGGCTCACCACATCGCCCGGCACATCCGATTCCTTCAACTCATGAAAATCGAAGCGCACCGGGTCCTCCTTAGACGATGTGACCGTCGCCAAAAGATACCCATACACGTGAGTTTTCGCCGCCTTCGCATCCTTCGCGTTCGGGGGTAGCGCGTATCGTTCCGCCCCAGCCGTACCGACGATCCATCCCGGCAAAACACCGCCATGCGTTTTCCAATATTCCGTGTTGAAAATCCCATCCATGTAGAAATGCGAGTGGCTCGCCAACACATAAACTGGCTTGCCCGATTTCCGTTTCAGATCCAGCAGCCATCCATAAACCTTCTCGCCGCTCGCCTCACCCTGAGCGGATTGATTCATGCTGTGATCTCTCGAAATGCTTTCGGGAAGTGCCTCGTGCATGCCGAGAATCACGGCGCGAACCGCACCATCGCTGGCATCTCGGTTCAAGACACTCTGAATCCACCTCATCTGAGGAGCATCGAACTCATCTGAAGAGGCATTGTCCAGTGTCAGAAAATCGATGCCATCTTTCATCCAGTGGTAGTAGCCCTTGATCGTGTGGTCGTGCGGATCGTCGCGCAAACGCTGCTCGCGAATGGGCGGCGCATTCAGCCAATCCGCGAATTGCGCTACCAGTTGCTCTCTTGTCTTAGGCGGAATCAACTCGTGATTGCCAAAGGCCAGAAATACCGGAATGCTGCCAAAAGGCCGAAGCTGATTATCGATAAAATCCTGCCAGGCATTGGCGAGATAGACAGTGATCAAGGCCGGCGCATTCGAATCGGCAGGCTTATGCAGTTGCTGATAATCCTGGTCGAACCTGTATATGGCCCGATAATCGCCCAGATGCCAATAGAACGCCGCGCCGTCCGAAGCCGCGCCTTTCGCGATGGCGGGCATTACGACATCGCCGCAGTTTCGCGAATCGCCGGAAACAGCAAAATGCCACGGCGCTTCTTGAGCAAACGCCAGGGTTACTGGCGACAAGTGCTAAAAAAAATGCGCCTGCCGCTACGTGCCTAGCGCACGCTCCTAAGTCGTCCCCGGATTGTTCCACGCCGCGTAAATGGCCATGCCCGCGATCGCCAAAATATATAGAACAACGGCAACCACAAGGCCAGTCCTCAACTTATCGACCGTTTCGAGGCGCTTGCATAACGCGCTCTGGGTCGTAATTATGGTTGAATCATGCGAGTCGTTGTGCAAATGGATATAGCTGTCGCACTGGTTTTCTAACCATCGGCGGTATAAATACACACCCACAGTAATCGCCACAAGCACTGCGCACAGGATGATGTTAAGGGTCAGGTTCATAGAGGGGAATCGCTCCTTTCGCTTAGTGAACAGCTCCTACGGAAGAGCCTCAATCACTGTCTATTAGATCACCAATCGACTCAGACCGCACGCCCCTAGCGCATGGGATTGTGAAAAAACTCCGGGACTGACTTAAGCGCCGTGAGAGAAATAACTGAAACGCAATCGGACGATCAGGGCGCGGCTGTCTGTCCCGGATTTTTCACTAGCAGCCGCTCACGGCTATAATCGTTTTTCTCGTCCCGCGTATGGCCGCCTCTCCTCCTTTCGACTGGTTCCCTCTCTGGCTGAGTCTTAGGGTCGCGAGTCTGGCCACCTTGTTCGTCCTCACTATTGGAACCTTCGTCGCTTACGTTTTATCGCACAAAAGCTTTCGCGGGAAAAACTTTCTCGATTCGCTCATCACCCTCCCACTGGTCCTCCCACCCACGGTTCTCGGTTATTACCTGCTGGTGCTGGTCGGCCGCAGTTCGCCATTGGGCCACTTGTACGAAAACGTGTTCGGCCAGCCGCTTGTGTTTACGTGGCAAGCTGCCGTCGTCGCCGCGTTCCTCCATTCCGCGCCAATCTATATCAAGGCGGCGCATGCCGTTCTCGACGGCGTGGACTACCGCTACGAATGGGCGGCGCAGAGTCTTGGCGCTTCCGAATGGCGAACGTTCTGGCGCGTCACCCTGCCTCTCGCCCGGCGCGGCCTGAGCTCGCTCGCGACCCTCGCCTTCGCCCGTTCTCTCGGCGATTTCGGCGTCACCATCATGGTCGCCGGCAATATTCCTGGCCGCACCCAAACACTTTCCGTCGCCATCTACGACGCTGTCGAATCGGGCAATGGACGTCTCGCGCGCGTGCTGGTGCTGGTCGTATCTCTTGCCGCCTTAGCCTTGCTTTGGCCCGCCAGCTATTTCACCCGCGCGTCACGCCGTAGTCCATGAGCATCGACGCCCGCCTCGTCAAGAGATTCCCGGCCGGCCCCGATTCAGAAGCATTCGAGCTCAACATTCATCTGCTCGCCGACGCGGGTATCACCGTCCTGTTTGGCCCAAGCGGTGCCGGGAAAACATTGACACTCAATTGCCTCGGCGGCTTCGCGCGCCCGGATGAAGGCCGCATCCTGGTTAACGACCAGTTGTATTTCGACGCTGCCGCCAATCTTCATTTGACCCCTCAACGCCGCCGTTGCGGCTATATCTTCCAGGATCACGCGTTGTTCCCCCACATGACCGTGCGCGATAACCTCCGCTTCGCCGCCTCGGCCGCACCCTCGGAAAGCAATCGTGGTCTCAACCGCCGCCGCCGCATTAACGAGCTCATCGATTCCTTTGAGCTCGGCGATCTCGCCGCGCGAAAGCCCGGTCAACTGTCAGGCGGTCAAAAACAACGCGCCGCTCTTGCGCGCATTCTAGTCAGCGAGCCACGGCTTCTCCTGCTCGACGAGCCAACACGCGGCCTGGACGCCCGTCTCCGCCACTCCTTCTATGATGTCTTGCGAAAAACTCGCGAGCGCTTGAAAGTTCCCACCGTGTTGGTCACTCATGATCTCGAAGAATGCTTCGAATTGGCCGATAACGTGTTCCTCATAGATCGAGGGCGAGTCGTGCAGTCCGGTGCCAGAGAGTTGGTTTTGAGCAAGCCCGCCAGCATCGACGTGGCCCGGTCGTTAGGCGTCTACAACATCGTTCCTGCTGGCATTACCGCGCTTGATCCAAGCCGGAACACCAGTCGGCTCGCCGTTCTGAACCATGAAATCGAGGGCCCTTACTTGCCAGGTCACTTGATCGGCGATCAGGGATTTCTTTGCATCCGCCAAGCGGAAACGAAAGTTCTGCCGTCCGAGAGCCGCGCGTCGCACAATAAGTTACTGCTGCGCGTCCTGGAGAGCAACCCCTGTTCACGGGGAATTCGTATCGTATTCGAGCAGGACGTCATAGCCTCCGTGAGCGAGGCGGAGTTTCAAGAATTGCGCGGCAGTGAGCGCCTGGCGCTTGAGATTCCATCCTCTGCTGTATACTTCATCGGGAAATGAAGCGCTACTACATCACTGATCGTAAAGCCGTGGGCGGCTTCCATCCGCTGCTGGAACTGATCCGCGATCAAATGCATCTTGGCGTCGATTTCATTCAGATCCGCGAAAAGGACATCACCGCGCGTGAGTTGTTCGAATTCACGCTAGCTGTTCTGGAAGTTCGCGAGAATGAAATCCGCAAGCGGCTTCCAACTAGAATCTTGCTGAATGGCCGAAGCGACATCGCCTTTGCCACGGGCGCGGACGGCGTTCATCTCCCAGCCGATGCGCCTCGCCAGACGCTTAGAAATCTAATCGTCGCCAGATCCTGCCACACGCTTGAGGAAGTGCGGACCACCAATGCCGATTTCATCACCTTCGGCCCCGTATTCGATACACCCGGCAAGAGTACGCCCGTCGGGCTGAAAGCATTGAAGGCCGCCTGCCAACTAGGTAAACCGGTTTACGCGCTCGGAGGAGTCAATTGGGATAATGCCGCGGAGTGCTTGGAGGCGGGCGCCGAGGGTATCGCCGGCATCCGCCTTTTCCAGGACCCGGGACTCTGATCCCTTACTCTGGAATTGGTGCGGTGCTGCTTAGTCTTTCTGATTGTTGTCCCGATGATTGCGCTTGCACAAGTGCAACAGCCCGGTCAACTGCAACCAACCCAGCCGCAGCAATCGCAGTTGCCCGATACAGTTTCCGCGCCCCCGTTCACAGTGAGGGACAAGTTCGACTATCGGGTAGTCCAAACCTTCGGCCTGCGAGGTTTCGCCGGGGCTGCGATCGGAGCCGCTATTGGCCAAGCCAGAAACGCTCCGCATGAATGGGGTCAAGGCGTCGGAGGATTTGCCGATCGATACGCCTCTGGCTTCGCAGGCAATCTCTCCCGGCAGACTTTTGCGTTCGTACTCGAGAGCGCCTTCCACGAAGATCCGCGTTACTTCCCTTCCGAAGACAAGCGCAAAAAAATGCGCGCCCTCAACGCCGTCAAGCAGGTTATTTTTGCGAAGAACGATAACGGGACGGATACGTTCACATACGCGCGCATATTCAGCAATTTCGGATCTGCTCAATTCGTGAATGTTTGGCAACCGAAGAGCACCGGCTCTGTGAGCAGCGGGCTTATCCGAGGCGTGATCGGTCTGGGCGCCGATGCCGCCTACAACTTCATGCAAGAGTTCGTACCGTTCACCCGCCCCCACTCACTACGCCACCGCCATTAGAACCTGGGGAGGCGCCTCATGAGCCTTAATTTAAGGATCGAACGCGGATTACAACGAGTCTTCAGCTCTCCGGTAACGCCATTTCAGGGGGTGAGAAAGATTGTTTCCGTTGTGGAAAAACCAATATTTTCTGGTCCATATGGAAAACGCCGCCAAACGCTTCGAAGCGTGGTCGGAGAAACGGTCGCCGCGCCAGATCGCCACGATGCGTGAGTTCATGAGCCAGATGAGCAAGCAGCGGAGCAAAGCCACATCGGCGTAGCTGCTGCCTTTTGTGCCGATCATCAGACCATCCTTCGCGAGTCGCGGAGCCTGGGCTGTTGATTCGTTTGAAGTCATCGTGCGTGCAGCTTCTTCGAACAGAAACGGAACTCTTTAACGCCAGCGAAGATCGTCATGATCATCTTGCGCTTCATTTTCCAGTTGGCGGCAAACCGGTAGTTGGGCCAAGCGGTTCTCAAGCGCTTTAATAGTCATGCGAGACTGGCGGCGTGAGCGTCATCTTCCTATCGGGTCCAATCGGAGCGGGCAAGACGGCTGTAGCGCAGGCGTTGTTGCCACTGCTTCCTGCCCCGCTTTCCTACATCGAGGGCGACACATTCTGGTCTTTCATCAGGAAAGGAGGAGAACGAGGATTGCGGGATAATTTTCCGGTGCTGGTGCGGTCGATGACGGCGGCAGCGGTTCCGTTCGCGCGTTCTGGCTTTCGAGTGCTGATCGACTTCTCAATACCACCTACTTACGTCGACACGGCCCGCAAGATCCTGAAGGAAGTGCCGTTCGATTTTGTCCTCTTGCGGCCCAGCTTGACGGTTTGCGTAGAGCGCGCGGCCTCGCGAGAAGAGGGCGCGATTAGCGACTATGTGATGTTGAAGAATTTTTACGCGCGCTTTGAGGAAGGAACTGTCGAGGCGATTTGTGATGACAATGCTGATCCGGCCTCCCTGGCCCGTCGAATCGCCGACGGGCTGAATCAAGGAATCTTTCGGGTGCTTTGAAGACCTCCGCAGCAGCATCCGTTCCCGGCTGGAAGGTTCGTTTTAGAAGCCGGGATGCAGATACGCCGATCCTGGAAGAATAAGCCGGTGCAACGGTGTTACCGGACAGCTCATGGTCGGTCGGCAAACCGTCATTTGGTGCAGAGGGACCGGACCTCTTTTGTCGATGGTCCAATTGACGGTTTGCGCGTGGTCCGCCCGGAATCCGGAAGGGGTGGTTCTCGGTGTCCAGCAGTGCTCGGTGAGTGACTCGGCGATTATTCACTCACCGATAAAAACGGGCGGGATGATCCGCAGACCGCCAATAGCCGCCGCTGCGACCCGTGGAGACAAGTCGGGAAATGCCCAAATTCAGCACAAATCATTTATGGGGAGGATGCCCTGGCACGGTTCACAGCTTGCATCGATCTCGGAAGAATAACTTTTGCCATGATTGTGTTTGGCGGAGTTGACTCTGCGTTATAGCCGCCACCGGTGAACACTGCAACCAGCTTGTATTGGGCCACGATATATATCTTCTGCCCACCGTTGCCCTGGGCGGCAACAATGTCAACGTGCTGGAAACCGCTGGGAGTTGCCACATTTAGCCACGGGCGCCACCAGAAATAGCCGTAGCTGACATTGTCGACATGACTCTGTTCCGCAAGCGAGGAACGAACCCACCCGGACGAAATCACTTGCTTTCCGTGCCAGCGACCATCCTGCGCGAAGAGGACTCCCAGTTTCAGCATGTCGCGCGGCCGCAGATGAATCTGCGAATACTCCTTCTCGGCGTTGGTTAGATCGTAGTTCCACGTCCAAGATGTGCGCGCAACGCCCAAGGGTCCGAAGAGGTATTTCTGCGCGAACTCTGGCAGTCGCATATGGACCGCATTCTCCGTCATTCGACCCACGACCGCAACGCCACCGGAACAGTAGTATCCCTTGGTTCCAGGGTCGTTGATCATAGGAAGATCGAGCGTAGCCTTCACCCAATCGGGCGAATCATCCAGTACAGTTTCCCTGCCTGGCGAAGTTGAGCTGTGGTCGTTGCAGGCCAGCCCTGAACTCATCGAGAGGAAGTCGCCAATCGTGATCGCGGCTTTGCGCGGGTCGGGATTGGCATAGTTAGAGTAGCCCATCTGCGGCAATACTCTTTCCTTGACTCCTGAGATGGCACCTCGATCGATCGCGATCCCTGTGAGCGCGCTGACAACGGACTTGGTCGCAGAACGGAGTTGATGTGTACGTTGCGCATTGTAGCCATAGAAGTACTCCTCCATGACGAGCTTTCCATTCTGGTAGAGAAGGACGCTGTGTACATCCTTGTAAGTGCCATCGAGGATTGCACGCACAATCGTCTCTGCTGTCGCGACTCCGAGGTCCGAGCGTGCAATGTCCCCAACGGCAATACCGTCATGCACATCGGCAGGCGGATTGTACCGATAATCCGAGGGGGAGTTCTGCCCTTCGGGGCGCGGCCGGGCCAGTGCGGCGGATTCTGGTGTGACGGCCCGCGAAATTCGCGGATGGAACTTTCCGTTTTGTTCGTAGCCCGTCACGGTCCCACCAGCTTCACGTTTGAACGTGAGCTTTGGTCCGTACATGGTCGAGAATGCATCCACGCCCTTCGGTATAAGCCGATACTTGGCCTCGTCCTGGACTGCAAAGAACTCGTCTCCGTTGAGGATCTCCACTGGATCGCCCGGTGTATCAGCGTAGGTTCCTACATAGTCCGCCAAGTGGGGAGCGGTGGTTTCCTGCGCTCTTATCCCACCTCCTAGAATTGTCAGAAGGACAGGAAACACCACCAGACGCAAAGAACCCACACAGCGACCACGTATTGCCAACCTGAGGCCTCGTCTCTCTTGGGTTAGAATAGCAGAGCCTAGTCTACCCGACCTGCCTGTCCGGAATCCAACCTTGAATCGAATGATCGACGAACTCTTCGATAGGTTGGCGATTCCGCATGCTCATCAAGCCAGGAGTGTTTCTCATTTTTTTCATACAGCCCTTAGCACTCCTCGGCGACCATGCTCCGGTATCGAAAAAGTACGTTGCCGAGCTGCCGTTGATTGATAACGGAATGAAAATGCTCCCGCTCTCGTGACTCAGTGCGGAAGGGCCGGTGATTTCCAAAATCTGGTTCGGCAATCCACGGAAGCCGGCCAAGGCTGCTGCTCCTGCGGTCGTTCCTCTTTATTCGGGAACTCGGCCCACCTTCTCTCCATTATGGAAATGAGACTCCGATATTGCCCTCGGTAGAAGCAAAGATGGCTGAGCCATTCGTAAGCTTCATATGCTTCTTCCGAGCGAGGAGCCGACCGGATGTCCGAGAGCAGCATTTTCCCGGCGCGTTGGGGGTCTTGATTGAACGTTACGTCGATAGCACCCCGATAGAGCGGCATACCTTTTGTGCTCCCAAGCCCGTCGTTGAGCTCGCTCCATTTTTGTGCCTTATATAACGATTTTAAGGTCAGAGTTGACCTGCGCTGGGCAAAAAGCCGCAAAAGCCGCTATAAAACAACAGATTCCTATCCCTGATCGCATCGCTAGAGGTTTACTTTACCGGGAGCCGCCTGGAACTGGATCGCCCCTTCTTCTAAGCTCCCAATACCTGCACAGCCTCGCTCGCGTGCAACTCTTGCAAACTCCACACTCGAACTTGATTTTGTCTCAATGAAGTGATCGCCTCCGCCGCGGCACGCGCTCCACTCATAGTCGTAATGCACGGCGTCCTGTAAGTAACCGCATTCCTCCGTATCGTTTGCTCGTCAGGAAACGAGTGACTGCCAGTCGTCGTATAAATAATCAGCTTCAGCTTACCCGCCTTCAAAAGGTCCACTGCATTCGGCCTGCCCTCGTTCACCTTGAAGACTGTCTTGCATAACACGCCGGCGGCCCTTAGCGCTTCAGCAGTCCCACGCGTCGCGAACAGATCGAATCCGTACCCGCGAAATTTCGCCGCCACTGAAACAGCAGCGGCCTTATCGCGATCATTCACGCTAATGAAGAGAGCGCCTTCCTGCGGCACGGGATTTCCCGCTGCCAACTGCGCCTTCCCGAAGGCCTCGCCAAAATTCTCTCCAACACCCATCACTTCGCCAGTCGAGCGCATTTCTGGTCCAAGTGCAGGATCAACTCCGGGGAACTTTGCGAACGGGAACACCGGGCTTTTCACAAAGAACTTCGATACTGGCAAAACGCCGTTCACAACCCCTCCCGTCATATGTGCAAACTCGTCCAGCTTCTTCCCGAGCATCAGCCCCACCGCAATTTTCGGCAGCGGCACACCCGTCGCTTTGCTGACAAAAGGCACAGTCCGCGATGCGCGCGGGTTTACTTCCAAGACATATACATCGCCGTTCTTCAACGCGTATTGAACGTTCATCAAGCCGATGACATTCAGTGCCCGCGCCAATTTTGTCGTGTATTCTTCGATCAATTTCAAACTATGCTTTTGGATCGCAATCGCCGGCAGTACGCAGGAACTGTCGCCCGAGTGTACGCCTGCCTCTTCGATGTGCTCCATGATGCCCGCGATCAGTACATTCTCGCCGTCGCACAATGCGTCGACATCCACCTCCGTTGCATCTTCCAGAAACCGGTCGATCAGCACCGGCCGCTTGACGGAAAACCGGGAGGCCTCTTGCATGTAAAGCCTCACCGTTTCCTCGTTATAAGCGATCACCATCGCCCGCCCGCCCAACACGTAACTCGGCCGCACCAAAACCGGGAAGCCTAGCTGTCGAGCGACCTCGCATCCTTCTTCAACGCTTGTTGCCGCGCCATGTGCAGGCGAGGGAATATCGAGTTCGCCCAGAAGCTTACCGAATAATTTGCGATCCTCCGCGAGATCGATGTTGCTGGGATCGGTCCCGATAATCGGCAGTCCCAGTTCCTTCAGCGGCATCGCTAGGTTCAATGGCGTCTGCCCCCCGAACTGCACGATTAACCCGTCGGGCTGCTCCACGTCATAGATGTTCAGCACTTCCTCCAGCGTCAACGGCTCGAAGTACAAGCGGTCGCTGGTGTCGTAATCGGTCGACACAGTTTCCGGATTGCAATTCACCATAATCGATTCGCATCCGAAATCCTGCAATGCGAACGACGCGTGACAGCAGCAATAATCGAATTCGATTCCCTGGCCTATCCGGTTCGGCCCGCTGCCCAGAATCATGACCTTCTTGCGATTGGTCGGCGCCGCTTCATCTTCTGACTCATAGCTCGAATATAGGTAAGGCGTGAAGCTCTCGAACTCCGCCGCGCAAGTATCCACCCGGTTAAATATCGCGCGGACGCCGAGCTTCTTCCGCGCCTCGCGAACCTCCAGCATCCTAGCGCCGGTCAGCCGCGCAATATGAGAATCCCCCAATCCATCGCGCTTGGCCTTGCGAAACTCTTTCGCAGTAAGCGATTCCAGTTTGCGGTTGGCAAGCGATCTTTCAAGCGCCACTACTTCCGAAATCTGCTCCAGGAACCAGCGATCGATGCTGGTCATCTCGAAGATCTGGTCGACGGTGTAACCTTGATCAAACGCGAACCGGATGTAATCCAATCGCTCCGGATTCGGCGTAATCAATCGCTGCGAAATCAATCCAGGAATCAGTGCTCTCGCGCCCGACGACTTGCCGGTTTCCAAGCTGCGCATTCCTTTACCCAGAGCTTGCTTGAATGTCCGTCCGATGGCCATCACTTCTCCAACGGACTTCATCTGCGTGCCAAGGACCGGCTCGGCCCCTGGAAATTTTTCGAACTGCCAGCGCGGAATTTTCACGACAACGTAGTCAATCGCCGGTTCGAAACACGCGGGTGTCGCGCGCGTGATGTCGTTCTTGATTTCATCCAGCCGATATCCAACCGCGAGCTTTGCCGCAATCTTGGCGATAGGAAATCCGGTCGCCTTCGATGCCAGCGCCGAGCTCCGCGAAACGCGAGGATTCATCTCGACGATCACCATCCGCCCGTTCTCCGGGTTAATGGCAAACTGCACGTTCGATCCGCCCGTATCGACCCCGATCTCGTTCAAACACCGCAGCGCGGCATCCCGCATCATCTGGTATTCGCGATCGGTCAGCGTCTGTGCCGGCGCTACCGTAATGGAATCGCCAGTATGTACGCCCATCGGATCGAAATTTTCAATCGAGCAGACGATGATCCCGTTCCCTGCCAAGTCGCGCATCACCTCTAGCTCGTATTCTTTCCACCCCAGCACGCTCTCTTCGACCAGGACCTCATGTACAGGCGAGAGATCGATGCCTCGCTCCAGGATTTCCGCCAGCTCTTCGCGGTTATACGCAATGCCGCCGCCCGTTCCGCCCAGCGTGAAGCTGGGTCGCAAAATGATCGGGTATCCCTGCCGTTCCGCAAACTCGAGCCCGCTTTCGATGTTGTTTACCAGCTGCGACTGCGTCATATCGAGGCCGATTTTCCGCATCGCGTCTTTGAATAGCAACCGGTCTTCGGCTTTCTTGATCGCGTCTATTCTTGCGCCGATCAATTCCACGCCAAACTTGTCGAGCACGCCAGATTCAGCCAGTTCGACCGATAGATTCAGCGCCGTCTGGCCACCAACGGTCGAAAGCAGCGCGTCAGGCCGCTCCTTCCGGATGATCTCGGTGGCAAACGCCAAGGTCAACGGCTCCACATACGTGCGGTCTGCCAACTCCGGATCGGTCATGATCGTCGCCGGATTCGAGTTGATCAGTATGACTTCGTAGCCTTCCTGCCGCAAAGCCTTGCACGCCTGAGCGCCCGAATAATCGAACTCACAAGCCTGCCCAATCACGATCGGCCCGGAGCCGATGATCATGATGCGCTTCAAATCCGTCCGCTTGGGCATCGCTACCGCTGGTTCTCTTTCATGATGGCGGTGAACTCATTGAACAGATAATGCGAATCGTGCGGCCCTGGCGCCGCTTCCGGATGATACTGCACGCAAAACACCGGCTCGCTGCGATGCCGGAATCCCTCCACGGTCTGGTCATTCAAATTGACATGCGTGATCTCGATTTCCGAATCGCGCAGAGAATCCGGATCTACGCAGAACCCGTGATTTTGCGACGTAATCTCTACCTTGCCCGTGCGATGATTCAGCACCGGATGATTTGCGCCATGATGCCCGAATTTCAGCTTGTAAGTTTTTCCGCCGAACGCCAGCCCTAAAATCTGGTGCCCGAGACATATGCCGAAAACCGGCACTTTGCCTATCAGGTTCTTCACTTCTGCTGATTGCCGCAGGAGCGGCTCCGGATCGCCGGGGCCATTCGAGAGAAAAACCCCGTCAGGCTTAAGCGAGAGAACGTCCGCGGCGTTAGTATCGGCAGGTACAACCGTGACACGCGACCCGATCTGCACCAGGTGTCGCAGGATATTCCGCTTGATTCCGAAATCATAGGCGACAACGTGAAACTGCGGCTTTTCTCGCAAGGGTAGTTGATCCGAAATCGAAACGGGTTCCACGCCTTGCGTCCACTGGTAGCTGGTGGCCGTCGAAACTTTCGAGACCAGATTCTGTCCCGTCATCGACGGAGCGCGTCTAGCCGCTTCAACCAATTCGCTGGAATCGTGCTCGCCCACCGCGATGATGCCTCGCATCGCGCCGCGGTCTCGCAGTAAGCGCACCAATCTGCGCGTATCGATATCCGCAATTACCGGGATGCCGTGCTTGGCAAGAAAGTGTTCCGCCTTATCGTCCGATCGCCAATTGCTCGTAACCGGGGAAATCTCGCGCACCACCAGGCCTTCAATGTATGGCCCCCCTGCTTCGCAATCCGCCTGATTCGATCCATAATTCCCAATCTGTGGATTGGTAAGCACCACGATCTGTCCGCAGTACGACGGATCGGTGAAGATCTCCTGGTATCCGGTAATCGCGGTATTGAAGACGACCTCTCCGGTGCGTTCGACAGGCGCACCAAAGCTGGTGCCCTCGAAGACTGTTCCGTCCTCCAGGGCGAGAACTGCTTGCTGCAACTAATATGCTCCTAGTAAGTGTCTGCGCACCGGGGGTATGCGTGCATGGGAATGGATCCAAGTTCCCCGATCACTTTATTGGAGCATGTTTCGCTCCCGTGCTCAACGTTTCTCTGAGATGAACTGACACCTTTCCCCACATCTAGGCATCTGGTGATAATGTCAGAACATGCGCGATGAAATAGTACGCCCGTTTGAATCTATCGAGAGCGCGTCAGAGTTCATGGTTCTGCTCGAGGCTGTGATCTCCGACGCTTCAGACGAAATCCGCGGAAAGCTCGACAATGCGGCCACGGAGCGCTACACTAACGGCCTTAATCTCGCCCTATACAAGATCAATCAGTTATCGTTTCACGTTCAGAAGAGCCGTCGCATTCTGAACGACCTGACCCTGATTCGAAGCGTCCTTGTGGGCGACGGGATAGCGCAATCCGAGGCTGCCGCCGCAGCCCAAGGATAGAACCGCCCGGCGTCGCACAACACCTGTGCAAACGGGCACCGTCCTCCCCATGATTGCCCCGCGCAAGAAACGTCGTAGGTCCTGGTTCAACTCCTTATGGATTTTGCTGATCGCGTTTGGCGCTCTTTTTGCTGTAGTTTTTTTAGTTGCGGCGGGCGTAACTTTCCGCTCCCTTCTCATGCGATCCCCGCCTTCCAGAACCGCCCCGGCGAACCCGCCAGCTCCGCGAGCCAGCTTTTCAATTCCGCCAGCGGCGGCCGCCGCAAACTATGTAGCGCCGAGACCATCGAAGCAGTTTGTTCCAGACACGACGCTTCTCGCGCCCGGACTGATTCATGAACTTACGCGCGTGGAACTTCGACTCGAAATTGACGAACAGGGACGCGTAACCGGCGTTCGAATCGCTAACAGCGGCCGCGAAATTTCTCAAGCTCTCGCTGATTCTGCAATCGCCAGTGCCAAGCGCTGGACCTTTGAACCCGCGACGCTAGACGGAAGACCCGTCGCAAGCGAACATACGGTTGTTTTTGAATTTCACCCGCAAACCGCTCAATAGCCGAAAACTCGTCCGAAGCTATTTTCCCTTCACAACTTTACCGGTTGTGGCATTCACGAATACCGCATAGCCGTGCTTCTTATCGCCCCACATGAAAAACCACACCGGCGCTGGAAATTTATAGGCGTTCCCGAGTTCCACAGTCGAGAGCTTCTTGTCCGGGTTCTTCTTTAACCAAGCGTCTGCATCCTCCGCCGCCGCCTTGTATGCCGCATCCGAATCGACATGGAATTCGGAAAGCTGAATCGGCATGACGTCGCGAGTAACGCCGCCCCAAGGCAGCCCACGACCGATAACAACCCCCTTGTAAATGTCTGGCGGGTGAGCGGCGATCGCGTAAGTGTAAGCCCGATATTCATGCTGGCTTGGTGAAGCGAACGTGGCCTCCCACATTGCAGCTTTGCCGCCTTCGTTCGTGAATCCCGGAACTTCTTTGGCCGTCACTTTCAGTGTCACGAAATCCGTAGCCCAAGAACGCGCGGACGTGTACATCGGCCAGAACGCGGTCTTTGCCGGCACCGGCTCTGGCGGCACCGCAGGCTCTTTCGCCTTGGTCGCGCCTTCCTGGGTCGCCGAGGGTGTCGGCCCTTGCGAACAACCCGAAAGCATGAGAACCGCAACAACAATTGGAATTCCTAACTGTTTTCTGTGCATAGCGCTCATCTCAGTCCTTTACCATCTTCGATCCCCGATTCTATAACGGCGCGCGCGAGTATTACAGTGGGAAGTTTAGTTCCACATGCGAAAACTACTTTTGCCGCTTCGCCTCGCGTGGTGGACCCTTACACTTCAACTTCAGCGGCGCTTGCGCCTGCGCGCTGATAAAAGATTGCTGCTCGAATCGGGCTTATTCGACGCTCCGTTTTATCTGCGGCAGAATCCGGATGTCGCCGCGGCACGCGTCAATCCGCTGGTGCACTACATAAAGCAGGGCTGGAGAGAACATCGCAATCCACACCCGTTCTTCGATGTCGCGTTTTACCTGGAGCGATACCCGGACGTGGCGCAAGCGGGCTCGGAACCGCTGGCGCACTATTTGCATTCCGGCGGGATCGAGAAGCGCGATCCGCACCCGGTCTTCGACAGCGCCTTCTATCTCGAGCGAAATCCTGACGCGGCGCTTTCAGGCCTCAATCCGTTGGTGCACTTCCTGCACCATAGCGACCGCGACCCGAACCGCTATTTTGACGTCGCATTCTATCTCGAGCAAAATCCCGATGTGCCGAAAACCGCGATGGATGCGGTCCAACATTATCTACGAGAAGGAGCCGCGCAAGGTCGCAATCCCCATCCGTTGTTCGACACGCGGTGGTACCTGTCAAAAAATCCGGAGGTCGCCGCTACCACCGAAAATCCGTTGTTGCATTTCTTGCAACGCGGACGGCGCGAAGGACGCGACCCGCATCCAATATTCGATACCAAGTTTTACCTCGAGCACCGGCCTGATGTTGTAGCCGCCAAAATCCCGCCGGTGGATCATTATCTCCACTCGGGCGCTAGTGAGGGGCGCGATCCGCATCCGCTCTTCGATACCCAGTGGTATCTCGCTCAGCTACCTGATGCGTTGAGGGCCGGCGAGAATCCGCTGCTGCATTACCTCCGTCGCGGATGGAAAGAGAAACGCAGCCCTTGCGCTTTTTTCGATGGCGCCTTTTATCTTGAACACAACCCGGATGTGGCGGAAGGCGATATCAGCGCGCTGCATCACTACCTGGTTTGCGGGGCGGCCGAAGGGCGCGATCCCAGTCCGTGGTTCGACACCGATTGGTACATTACCCAAAACCCCGAGGTCGCGACGGCGGGTTGGAATCCGCTGGTGCATTACGTGCGCGTCGGGATGCGCGAAGGCAGACGTCCGCGACCTCTGATTGACACACAAAAGAAAGCGATCGCTGCAAAGCACCGGCGCCCGCGCATCGTTTTCGTTTCGGGCGAGTCGGAAACGGCCGGTCACCGCTATCGAGTCCTCAATATCGCCAGCGCTCTCTCCCCGCGCTCTTTTGAGACGGTGGTCATGAGCACCTCGGAACTGCCAAACGGGATCGGCGAAATCGCGGACGCTGATATTGTCTGGTTTTGGCGTGTACGCTTGACGCCGCACACCGCAACCCTGGCGATGGCCGCCCGCGATGCCGGAGCCGCGATTCTCTTCGATGTAGACGATCTGGTGTTTCGCCCCGAGCTCGCCGTCACTGAAACGATCGACGGCATTCGAACGCAGAAGATCTCCGAAACGGAGGCGCGGGACTCCTACGGCGACATGCGGCTGATGTTGCTCGAAGCCGACCGCTGCACAGTGCCAACCATTCCGCTGGCTCGTGAAATCAGGGCCCTGAAAAAGCCCGCCACCGTAATCCCCAATGGCTTCGACAGAGAAACTTTCGAATGCGCCCGGTCTGCCATGCGCCAGCGCAGATCGGAGCCCGGTGACGGCCTCGTGCGAATCGGATATGCCTCCGGCTCGCTGACCCATCAGCGGGATTTCGCCGTGGCTTCGCAGGCGATTGCGGCCATCCTGGGCGAGAATCCCTCGACCCGCCTGGTACTGTTCCGCGGCGCCACCGATATCGCCGAATTCCCTGAGCTCGATAAAATGCAGGACCAGATCGAATGGCGCGATCCAGTGCCCTTCCAGGATCTTCCACGCGAGTACGCGCGCTTCGATATAAACATTGCTCCCCTCGAAATTGGCAATCCCTTCTGCGAGGCAAAAAGCGAGCTGAAATTCTTCGAAGCTGCATTGGCCGGCGTACCCACCATCGCATCCGCGACGCAACCGTTTGCCGATGCGATCCGGCCTGGCGAGACCGCGTTCCTTGCCGCCACTGCCGACGAGTGGTATCAGAGTCTCTCACGACTTCTCCAGGACCGCGATCTGCGCTATGCCATGGCGGATCGCGCCTATCAAGACGTCTTATGGCTCTACGGACCGGAGCGCCGCAGTCTGCTCGTGACCCGACTCGTGAATGAGTTTCTTGCGCCTTGCTAAAATCAGCGGCGTGTCTGCTCACGCCTCGCACGCAGCTCTTCAAACCGACGAATTGAAGCGGCTCATTCGCGAAATTCCCGACTTTCCGAAGCCAGGTATCACGTTCTACGACATCACCACGCTTCTGAAGGACAAGCGCGGATTTAACGACACCATTGATGCCCTCGACGCGCATTATCACAATGCTCCCATCGACCTCGTCGTCGGCATCGAAGCGCGCGGCTACTTCTTCGCGCCGGCCATCGCGCACGCCCTTGCCGCGGGTTTCGTTCCCGTACGCAAGCCCAAGAAATTACCGTCTGTCGTCAAGAGCGTCGAATATGACCTGGAATATGGCACCGATCAGCTCGAGATCCACGCCGACGCCATCGACCCCGGTCAAAACGTCCTGGTCATCGACGACGTCCTCGCCACCGGTGGAACCGCCGCCGCGACCGCCCGCCTCGTCGAGACAATTGGGAGGCAAAGTCGCCGGGCTCGGCTTCGTAATTGAGCTTACATTTCTGAATGGCCGTCAAAAATTGCCCGGCCACGATGTGTTCGCCCTTCTGCAGTACTAATCGTGCAGATTACCGTCCCCTCCTTCGCCAAGCTGAACCTCGATTTGCGCGTTCTGCACAGACGATCCGATGGCTATCACGAGATCCGAACCATTTTTCAGACCATCAATTTGCGAGACACTCTGGCCATCGAGTTCGATTTTGCGAAACGAACCCAAATCGAGCTCGCCAGCTCCATCGACATCCCCGACAACCTGATAGTTCGTTCGGCAAAAACGGTCCTGCGCCATCTAAAGGTCTCGGCTTGGGTTCGTTTCGCATTAACTAAGCGCATTCCAATGGGCGCCGGCCTGGGAGGCGGTTCGAGTAACGCGGCTGCTGTCCTTATCGCTCTACCGGCGTTAGCTCGCAAACCAATCCGCCCGTCCCAGCTAGTTCGTTTGGCAGAATCGCTGGGAAGCGATGTGCCGTTCTTCCTCTACGGCGGCACTGCCCTCGGATTGGGCCGCGGGACCGCAGCTTTACCCGCTGCCCGATCAGCCGCCCCGTCCCGCGCTTGTCGTTGCCCCCGGTATTCACGTCTCTACCGCGCTGGCCTACCGCGTCCTGAACCGCCCGTTGACTTCACCCCTGGAGTCCAATATCCTGAGAGAGTTTCAGACCATCGCCTGGACTCTCGACCGTCCCAGTCTGGACCAACTTCCGCTGAAAAATGATTTTGAGGAAGCCGTTTTTGGAACTTACCAGGAACTTGCGGCGTTGTCCCGAAAATTGCACCGGCTCGGAGCCCGCCCTGCCCTTATGACCGGAAGCGGTTCGGCTTTGTTCGGCATTTTTCAAACCGCCGCCCAATCGCGCGCAGCCGCCTCGCACTTTCCGCCGGGAACCGCCTTCCCAGTTCGCTTCGTTTCGCGGTCGCACTATCGCAGGCTTTGGCTGCGTTCTTTAGGCGCTGCTGCGGAAGCCAGTTGCTTTGCCAGCCAATCCGCAGAGTGATTCACAGGAGATTTGAGAGCATGTCCGCTGCCAAACCGGTTCGAGCCCTCTTCACCGATTTCAAGGTCTTTAGCGGCACTGCCAATCCCTGCCTGACACAAGAAATTTGCGATTCGCTCGGCTGTCCGCTCGGCGCAGCCATGATCAAAAGATTTGCCGACGGCGAGACTCACCTCCAGATTCAGGAGAACGTCCGCGGCGCCGACGTCTTCGTCGTCCAGCCGACCTGCACTCCGGTCGACCAGCACCTCATGGAATTACTCCTTATGATTGATGCGTTTATGCGCGCTAGTGCGGAGCGCATCACCGCAGTGTTACCCTATTATGGGTACGCGAGGCAGGACCGCAAGGACCGGCCGCGTATGCCCATATCCGCGAAACTGGTTGCCAGCCTGCTGGAAAGAGCGGGAGCGAGCCGGGTTTTGGCGCTCGATCTGCACGCCGCTCAGATTCAGGGTTTTTTCGATATTCCTGTCGATCACCTGTTTGCCGCGCCCGTAATGGTCGAGTATTTCCAGGACCGCTACGACCCGCGCGAGTTGACTGTGGTTTCGCCGGATGCGGGTGGTGTTGAGCGCGCTCGCGCGTTCGCCAAGCGGTCAAATGTGCCCTTGGCGATCATCGATAAGCGCCGTACGGATGCGAACGTGGCTGAAGTGATGAACATCATCGGTGACGTTCGTGGGAAGCATTGTTTGATGGTGGACGATCTGGTGGATACGGCTGGCACACTGGTGAAAGGCGCCGAGGCTCTTCTGGAAGAAGGGGCGAAAAGCGTGGCTGCGTGCGTCACTCACGCGGTTTTGTCGGGCTCGGCGGTGGAGCGTATCAGCGCCTCTCCGCTAGAGGAATTGGTGGTTACCAATTCGATTCCGCAGTCGGAGCACGCCTCGAAGTGCCGGAAAATCCGGACACTGTCTATCGGCCCGTTGCTGGGGCGCGCCATCCGGTCGATTCACGACGGCGGCTCTATCAGCACCTTGTTTGTGTAAGAAGATTCGAAAGGATGAGGAAGGACATGACGGTTACTGCCGAGTCACGCGATTCACGCGGTAAAAATGAAGCGCGCCGTTTGCGTGCGAAGGGCTCCATGCCAGCCGTGCTTTACGGAGGACCCTCTGGACCTGCGCCTGTCGCGGTCAACCCGAAAGAACTGACCCGGATTCTGAATAGCAAAACGGGTCACAACACGATCTTCAATTTGAGTATGGCCGGCGGCGAAGACACGCCCGTCATGATCGTCGATTGGCAATACGATCCTATAAAGGATTCGCTTTTGCACGTGGATATGAAGCGGATCGATCTCAGCCAGAGGATCACTGTCAAGGTTCCGGTCATCACGCAAGGCGAGCCCAAAGGCGTCAAGATTCAGGGCGGCATACATGAGATCATCACCCGCGAAGTGGAAATCGAGTGCTTGCCGAGCGATATCCCGGAGCAGTTCGTCGTGAACGTGACTGAGCTCATGATCGGTCAGAGCATCCGCGCCGGAGAAATTCAGATGAGCGGTTCGATGAAGCTTTTGAGCCCGCCGGATACGGTCGTTTCTCACGTAGTCTCGTTGAGGGTTGAAGAGGAGCCCGCTGCGGCCGAGGTCGTTGAGGCCGCTGCTCCTGCTGCCGAGCCGGAAGTGATTAAGAAGGGTAAGAAGGAAGAAGAGGTGGGTAGCGAGCCTGCTGCTCCTAAGAAGAAATAGCTGTCACTTGCATAGCCGGTTTGGGAAATCCGGGAGTCCGCTATGAAGCCACGCCACACAATCTCGGTTTTCGGGTGATTGACGAATTAGCTAGCCGTCATTCCATCCGTGTTTCGAAGAACGAAGGCGGCACGCTTACAGGTACTGGAAAGATTCGGGACCACGATGTTCTTCTGGTGAAGCCGCAGACCTTTATGAATAATTCGGGCGCCGGCGTTAGCGCAGTTTTGAATTACCGGAACCTGACGAATCGCGACCTGATCGTAGTTTATGACGAGCTCGATCTTCCTTGGACCGCATTGCGGATCAAGAAGAACGGTTCAGCGGCTGGGCACAACGGTGCCAAGTCGATTATCGCCGCTCTGAAGACGGATGTCTTCACTCGGGTGCGGGTGGGTATACACCCCAATCATCCGGTCGAGGATGCGGCGGTTTACGTTCTCGCTCCTTTCGAGCGGGACATGAAACAGGACGTGGACGACGTGGTGTCTTATACCGCCGATGCCGTTGAGTCCATCGTTGCCGAAGGCGCCGTTAAGGCCATGGCGAAATTTAATCGCCGCGCTCGAGGCATACAAGAAGAGGAACAATGAGAGTCTACGAAGAGTTGTTCATCGTTCGACCGGATGCCACCGAAGAAGAGGTGGATCCGCTATCGAACAATTAAAGAACGTGATCACCCACACCGGTGGCACGCTCGACAAGGTTGATAAGTGGGGAGTTCGCAAGCTCGCCTACCGTGTCTCGAAGTACAACGAGGGGCAGTACATCCTGCTGCAGTTCACGGCGCAGCCGGATACAGTCAAGGAGCTCCAGCGCCGTTTGCGCGTCGCCGATCTTGTGATGAAGCACATCACCGTTCGCATTGACGAGAAACTGAAGCGCATCGAAAAACGGAAGAAAGCCAGGGAAAAACGAGCCGCTCGCAAGCCCGCGCCCGCGCCATCCATGCCTTCGGTAGCTTCGCCATCGCTGCCGCATGAGCCTCCAGCGCCCATTCCGGGCGCTCCCGGAACACCGGCGCCCGCGCCCGCTGCACCCGCATCGGAGCCGGAAGCGTAAGCGACCCAGATAAGGAGAAATCATCATGCCAGAACAAAGAGGCGGCCGCCCTATCGCGGCTTCGCAGCGGCCCACCGGCGGCGACAAAGCCATCGCCACCGGTAAGAAGCAGTACTTCCGGCGCAAGAAAGTTTGCCGGTTCTGCGTCGACAAGGTCGATGACATCAATTACAAGGATTCCAGGCTGCTCTCCAGCTTCATCTCCGAGCGTGGAAAGATCACGCCACGCCGTATATCGGGCGTCTGCACGCCGCACCAGAAGCGCTTGAGCGAAGCCATCAAACAGGCACGTAACATTGCTCTGCTGCCTTTCGCTTGGCGCCAGTAGAGGACCGGAAGGAAATCATGGAAGTCATTCTCAGAGAAGATGTCGAGAAGGTTGGCGCGCGCGGCGCGCTCGTTCGCGTTGCCGATGGGTACGCGCGCAATTTCCTGCTGCCGAAACGTTTGGCTGTTCCCGCGACCGACGCCAACAGAAAGATTGTGGAGCAGGAGCGTGAGGCCTATCTGCGGCGCGAAGCCAAAGTGAAGACCGAATCGGAAGACTTGTCGAAGCTTATGACGAATGTCACGTTGACCTTCCACCAGAGGGTCGGCGAGAACAACCAGCTCTTCGGTTCGGTGACGGCGAAGGACATTGCCGATGCGCTCGAAGCCCAGAAGTTCCACATCGAGCGGCGCAAGATTCAACTCGACGAGCCTATCCGCACGCTTGGCGAACATCAGGTCACGTTGCGCTTGCATCGCGACGTCTCCACTCAAATCAAGGTAGTCGTTGAACCCGAACAGTAGAGCAGCAGCCACTGCTTTGTTTCTCGATCCCAATCGACTCCTCGACGCGTCGCCCAGCGATGTGCTGGATGCGGCTGCGCCGCGGGCACCTGGGTTTAGATCACCGCTTCCTGCATGCCCTGGTGGATCGGCGCGCCGAGGCCGAACCTGCTGTGCTCGCCTTCGCCCGGCGCGACCGTAGCGGCGACGCCGTCGATCTCGCTCCTGAGCTGATTGCGCTCTTCCGCCACTGGAACACGCCGGAGAGCATTCCTTTCTTGATCGAATACATCAAGGAAGATCCGGAAAGTGTGCCTGACGAGGCCATCGAAGCGCTGGTCGAGATAGGTCAGCCCGCATTGGAGCCTCTCCTCGCGTTATATGAACAGCTCGATGAATCTCAGAGCGGAGAAGTGGCTTTCATCCTCGCGAACCTTAGAGTACGGGACGAGCGCATTCTGAAGCTCCTGCTCGATCGTCTGGATTACGATCTCTCCGACACCATCTTGCTCTTGAGTATCTATGGCGATCCGGCCGCGCGCCCGGCAATCGAGGCCGCCGCAGCCGAGCTAACGGGCCCCGATACGCGATTAAAGAAAGAGATCGCCGACACGCTGGAAGTTCTCTCCACCGCGTCGCGGACCCAAGCGCCGGAACCATTCGATATTTGGGCGTCGTATCCGCAAGAGGCCGATCTGCCGGTCGAGTTGCTGGATGAAGATGAGCGCACGGATCTGCTCGAGCATCCGATTACCGCCGTGCGCCAAGCTGCCGCGGCGTCGTTCTTCAATCGCGAACTGAACGCCGCGCAAAAACAGAGACTCCTGAATTTAGCCACGCGCGATGAATCGCCTGACGTTCGCGCGCGCGCCTGGGAGGCACTGACCGACGCAGTCGAGAGTGCGGAAGTCATCGAAGCCATGCTCCGGGCGATGCGCAATCCCGATCTTCCGATTGAGGAACGAGGTGGTCTGTTGGTTGGGCTCGCTCCCGAAGCCGATCGCAATGAGGTTCGTGAATCTATTGTTGAGCTTTACGCAATTCCGCAGGGCCGCGCGAAAGCTCTAGAAGCAATGTGGCGTTCCATGCATCCGGTCTTCCGCGATTACTTCGCTAAGCACCTTGACGATCCGGATTTGGAAGTGCGTCGTGGCGCAGTTTGGGGCATCGGCTATTACGGTGTGAAGAGCGAGCTCGAACGCCTCCGCGATCTTTTCGAAGATGAAGATCTCCGTTCGGATGCGATTTTTGCGTACTCGCTTGCCATACCGGCGGAAGTCTCGCGTGGCCGCATGAAAGGACTCCTCGCTCGTATTGAGAAGGACGCGCACGGCCTCTCCGAGATGGAGGAGGAACTGGTAAAAGCCGCTCTCGATGAACGCTTGATGCTTGCCGGAAAAGAGCCGGTCTTCATGCCGGTCGATTGACGCCTTTACCGCGCCGCTACGCCCTACGCTCTCATACAAGGCACGGCCAACTCGCCTCAAGATCAAGCCATACGGGCCGCTGCGGCGGCTTGACCCGAGCCCGGCCATGCGAAATAAAACATTATCAAGAAGGCGAAACGGAAAACTATGCGGCGAAATGTCGTATAACTTAGTGGACGGAAAACGGGGTCACGTCAACTTCACCAGCCGCCGTCGGCGGCTTTTCGCTGCTGTTTCGGATGCTGTGCGGTAAACGGTTGATTCCGCTGTGACTACTCTTTGAATGGAGGGGGCCCTGAGGCATCGCATGCGGCTCCGATGTCCAAACCACACCACTCCTGGATATAGACCTGTAGGCGTCGCCGGCCCGAACCATGGCGAGCCCGCTGACGAAGCGATAGCATCTGTCGAACTTCGGCTCGATGACCCATTCGCCTTCCGGTGAAAGCCAAAGTGCTCGCAAGTCTGTTGCGCTGCTAAGGAGTCTTAGTAGCCTGACGTCCGTCCGCACGATTCCTGCGGTGCTTGCGTTCCTCGCCGCAGGTCCTCTCGGGAGTTCCGCTCAAAGCACGGCGTCAGTGATTCGCGCGTCGAGCGCCTCTTTTTAGATACGCGCCTTCCAGCATCTGCAGGCTTGCAGATTTAAGCTCCCCGTCGCTCGTAGGTTTACCCGTCCACACAAGATCCACGGCTTTCTTCTCCTCTACTGGATCGGTTTCCCGATAGGTCGATACGTCGAAAAGCGATGGATCAGGCTCTTGATCAATCGTAATGGAGACTGGCATCTTAACATCCGTTCCCCCAGACTTAAATTCCATTTTCTGCTCGATGATGGTGCAAGCAGCCTCCGGCAGCCGCCAGAACGTGAGGTGTCCCAGTGGAGCGTCTTGTACTTCCTTAATAGTTGGATATCCCATCACATATTCGGTGGATGTTTGCACAGGCACATTTGACAAAGGGTGTCCTGAGTAGCTGTTCAGACAGCTCTGGCTTGGGTCGGCTGCCATTGTCTCTTTCTGCTTCCAACTGTCGCTCGCCGGGTCCCAAGCGAAGGTCTGTTTCGTATTCGTGTCTGAGCGAAACATCACACGCTGCCCCGCAGGCCATAGCTTCAGGGTTCCGCGCGTGAATGTCACATTCTGGCCCGTCAGCTTATTTACTCTATTCTCGAATACCTGTATCTCAGCTTCGGAACCATCCGATCGGCGCGCAAGTGTAATGGTGGTCGTTTTTGTATCCTGATCCGTGTATCCCGTCATCTCCTTCTGGACAATCGTATAGGGCGCTAGTCTAGCTGAGACGTCTTGTCTGTGCCGCATGGCTGCAGGCACGCGATAGGACCCAAATAGATGACGCCGGTGAGGATACGCCACTAGCGCCGAGCAGACCGACAGTACCGCTAAACCGATCGCCCAGTAGCTCTTCTTGCTCATTGGCAGGCCCTCGATCAACAGTGTACGACAGTATCGGGCGCTTGTGCATATTTCCCCTACGTTACGATCTGGTCTATACCGGTGAAATCCTGGAGACTTCGTATTCCGTTCCCGCCATGCCCACCGGCCAAACTCTCTATGCCACTATTTATACGAAATACAACGGTGCCTGGAGTTCCTCGGCTATTACCTTCACTGCTGCTCTGTGACAGCAGTCTTCTCAGCAGCGAGTGACAGCAGGCGGACGCGCCTTGCGCTTTGCTTCTTTATTCATGAGGCCGGTACTCGCTCCGCCCGCGGGCGATTTCAGCGGGTTTTAGCTAAGTTAGCATGGGTTTGTGTTCACGCAAAGAATCGGATTTGTTCTAATCTTCATCGCGGCAACCGCGAGCGCCGAAGTCCATTCACTTACCTTGCGTCAGGCGCTCGATCTCGCATTGCGTCAGAATCCCGATGTGACGCTCGCCCGCCTCGATGAGCAGCGCGCTGAGGAAGGGATCAGGGTAGCTCGAGACCCGTTCCGCCCTAAGGTTTACGGGGGTAGCGGGCTTGCCTACACGTATGGCTATCCGAACAGTATCGAAGGGAACGCCCCCAGCCTGTTCGAGGTCAGAACCGATATGGCGATCTATAATCGCCCCAAGAGGTATCAGCTTGCTGCTGCAAAGGAGATCGCGCGCGGCTCCGAGTTCGGAGTTCAGGCAAAAGCCGACGAAGTTGCATATCAAGCTGCCGATCTGTTTCTTACCGCCAGTCAGGTTGAGCATCAAGGCGAGACGTTTTCGACACAGCTACCCAGCCTGCAAAAAATGGTTCAGGTTATGGCTGCGGCGGTGGATGAAGGAAGCCAGCTGCCAGTGGAGCTAAAGCGTGCTCAAGTGAACCTTGAGGTCTCGCAGCAAGAATTGGGAGCGGCTCGGCTCGATCAAGATTATTACGAGATGATGCTAGCGGTTGTCCTCGGCTATCCCGCGACGGACCGCGTGAAGCCGGTGGATTCCGAGCTCAACTTCATCGAAGCGCCCGCCTCGGAAAACGATGCCGCGGATATGGCGCTGCACAACAGCCGTGAGTGGCGGCAGATGCAAGCTAATGTGCTCGCGAAAGAACTGGATCTGCGATCGTTCAAAGCGGCTCGCCTGCCGCAAGTGGATCTCGTGGCGCAGTATGCCTTGTTTGCGAAGTACAATTACCAGCAATACTTTCAGAAGTTTCAGCGCAACAATTTTCAGATAGGCGCTTCCATAACCATCCCGCTGCTGATCGGGTCCGCCCCAAATGGGCTGGCGCAGCAGGCCTACACAGATATGCAAAAGCTGCGCCTTCAGATGGAACAATTGCGCAACCGCATTATCACCGATACGCGGCGCAGCTACGAACAATGGCAGAAGGCGGAGAGCATCCGGGACTTGAGGCGAAAGCAGCTTGATCTCGCTCGTGAAGATCTCACCGTGCTGCTCGCGCAAAACGGGGAGGGTCGTGTCCCGTTGAAGCAGGTTGAACAGGCACGGCTCGAAGAAAGCAACGGCTGGAATTCCATGTACGAGGCTGAACTTCAAGTCACGCGAACGAAGTTGGCCGTCTTGCGCCAAATGGGTACGTTAGTAGCCGCCATACACGCCGGACAAGGAGCAGCACAGTCCCAATGACACCTGCCTTCGAAGCTGTTCCGCCCGATGCGACTGTGGCGAATGTTCCGGTAACCATTCCAGCCATCGAGATTCGCGATCTTCACAAGATCTATAACGGCTTTCACGCAGTGGATGGCCTCTCGGTGACCGTGCCGCAAGGCTGTTTCTTTGGATTCCTCGGGCCCAATGGAGCAGGCAAAACAACCACCATCAAAATGCTGATGGGCTTGGCCCAGCCGAATGCCGGAACTATGCGCGTGCTCGGCATGCCTATGCCTCAGGAGTCCCTCGAGATTCGCAAAGAGATCGGGCTTGTGCCGGATGACTCCCTGCTTTTCGACTACCTCACCGGTGGCGAATATCTCGAATTTGTAGCCCGCCTCTATGGACTGCCGCGGCCGCTCGCAAAAGAGAGAGGTCGTGAGCTGCTGGATCTTTTTCAGTTGAACGAGAACCAGCGAAAGCTGATCGGCGAGTATTCCAAAGGTATGCGTAAACGCGTCGCCATGGCCGCTGCCCTTATTCACCGCCCTCGTCTGTTCCTAATGGATGAGCCTTTCGAGGGCGTGGATGCCGTAGGCGCGCGTCTGATGAAGGATATTCTGCTCGAGCAGGTACACCGTGGCGCGACTGTCTTCCTGACCTCGCACGTGCTCGAAGTAGTCGAGAGGTTATGCGATCAGGTGGCGATCATCAATCGAGGAAAGGTGGTTGTGCAGGGGACCATGGCTGAGTTGCGTCAGCAATCCGCAGCGGGCGCAAGCACATTGGAGGACATCTTCGTCAATATCGTCGGAGCGGAGCGCTACAGCGAAAAGTTGGACTGGCTGTGAACCAAGTCTGGCCTCAAATCGCCGCAATCGCATGGGCACAGTTCCGAACCATGCGCAATCATCTTCCGCGCACCAGTTTTGGCGCAGTCCTGGTGTGGCTGCTCTCATTAGTTTGGTATGGGCTATTTACAGCGTTGGGTGTGTTCCTTGCCTTCGCGCTTCCTCAAGTCCCAGTCCCCGAAATTCGGCAATGGCTTCCGGCCGGTCTGCTGGCTGTGTTTGCCTTTTGGCAACTTGTCCCGCTGTTCACGCTTAGCAGTGGATGGTCATTGCAGTTGAACAAACTGCAAATGTACCCGGTCAGCAGCGGCGCCCTTTTTGGAATTGAAGTTTTCCTGCGGCTAACCACCGCCCCTGAGATGATCCTTGTGCTCGCGGGCACGTTCGTCGGATTGGTCCGCCACCCGGGCATCCCGCTGTTTTCTCCCTTCCTACTGCTCCTCTATATACCGTTCAATTTGTTTCTCTCCCTTGGGATTCGAGATTTGCTCCTCCATTCCTTCGAGCGCAATCGCTTCCGTGAGCTCTTTGCCGTTCTGCTGATCAGCATTGGCGTGCTTCCGCAATTGCTGCTTCGCACCGGGCTAGGACATCGAATGAGTCCATATCTGCTCGCCATCTCACAGGGACGCGCGACGCCGTGGCGTGAGGCCGGAGCGCTGAGTCTAGGATCTTTATCCCCTCTCTCCTTCGCCCTGATTCTGATGTGGATCGCTCTTGCTTACGCGTTCGCGAGATGGCAATTCGAAAAGACACTGGTGCAAGAGGAACGTTTCCGCTCAGATGCGCCCGTCGTCGCTGCCCGCGCGGGACAGCGGCCGACGCGAGGCGCTCGACAAAAATTGTTAGATCTGCCCAGCCGTCTGTTCAGCGATCCCATGGCGGCGCTGCTGCAGAAGGAGTTCCAGTCGCTCTTACGTATGCCTCGCTTCCGGGTAATCTTCGGAATGGCGTGCATATTCAGCGTCGTCATTTTCATACCCATCACCTTGCGCAACGCTGGAGCGAGCAAGGGCTTCATCAGTAACAATTTCCTTCCCGTAGCTAATCTCTACGGTTTGCTGTTGCTCAGCGATGTTCTCCTGTTGAACGTCTTCGGATTCGATCGCCAGGCTGCGCAAATCTACTTCGTCACGCCGGTCCCATTTCAAACCGTCTTGAAAGCCAAAAACATCACCGCGGTCACGTTCATTGCTTTCCAGAGCCTTGCCGTTTTGATCATGGCGGCCTTGATACGCGTTTCAATCTCAGCCATAAATGTCGGCGCGGCTGTCGCCGCCTCGGCTGTTGTTGGCATTTTTTTTCTCTCGATCGGCAATCTCAGCTCGATCGCCATGCCAAGACCGATGGACCCCACCCAAACATTCAGGAAACAGGCCGGAGGCAAAATGCAGCTATGGCTCATGCTGTGCAGCGTGGGTATGTTTGTGGTAATCGGCTTTGCATTTCTAGCGCGCTGGGCAACGCAAAGCAACTGGGCTCTTTTAGCGGTGCTTTTGGTCGAGCTTGTTATCGGCCTGATCGTCTATCGGCTGGCGACCGAATCTGCCGTTCAGCGCGGTATGCGCGATCGCGAGAGAGTCATCGAAGCGCTTTCAAAGGGCGCATCGCCGGTTGGACTTGGTCTGTAGATCCCGACACGAGTTTTTGAATTTCGCGATCGATGGCGTTTCGCACTGACTCGCGGTCGGCATCATCTTTGTAGGAATGCCGCGGCCAGAAAAAGCCTTTCAATCCATCTCGGTGTTTCCGCGGCACGATATGGACGTGCAGGTGCGGGACTGTCTGGCTTACTCGATTGTTGATGGCGATGAATGTGCCGTCAGCATCGAGGGCCGCTTCGATGGCCCTCGCCAGGAGCTGTGTCGTTTCCAGCATGGGGCCGGTCAACTGCGGCGGCAGGTCCAGTAAGGTCGCATAGTGCTCTCGCGGGCAGAGCAGCACATGTCCCGGAAAAACCGGACGGGCGTCTAAAAACGCCACCGATTCGGAGTTCTCGTACACGATATCCGCTGGCACGCTTCGCGCCGCAATCTTGCAAAAGACGCAGGAATTTGCCACGGACATTATGTTAATCCAGTACGTTTTTCGAGCCTGACCATCTCGATATTCCCGACTCTATCCAGCTCCACTCGCATGTCTCCGTTCTTTTCTATCTCAAATGCCGGTGCGAATTTCGCGCCCCATGTGATCTCGTCGTAGCGATAGGAATAGCGTGCTTGCACGGTCTGACTGAAGGTGTCATCGAAGCCTTTCATCATGATCATGACCTCGGCTTGAAGCCGGGCGAGATCTTCAGGCGTCTTTCCGTACAACGGACTCTTCTCATCGATGGGATGCACAACGGTCCAGGTCAAGGGGAGAAATAGGACTTGACTCCTTTCAAGGTCGAGCCCTGAATATCTCCGCAGCAGCCGGTTCTCCACCAATTCCACCGTCATCAGCAGGACGCGGGCCTCCAGATCGAGCAGGTTATTTGACCGGCGATTCACTATCCGGAACTGCAGACTAGTTACGCCGTCATAAGGCGCAATCACCATGGTGTTGCTGAACCCGATTCGCGCTGAAGGGCGGGAAAACCGTCCGAACACCAACCCTGTGGCAATCGCGAATGACATGAGTCCGACTAACGCCTCCAGCGCGGCGATGGTGTTCGCTGCCGGGCCGCTGGGCCACATGTTTCCATAACCAACCGTAGTTAACGTGTGGGCGCTGAAAAAGAAGACATTCAAGAATCTCAACGCGGTCGAGGGGGCTTCGGTGCCCTTGATGTGCTCCATTCCGATCGCCGCGTAAGCTGCCGCGAACACGCTGTTCATCGCGATAAATACCGCCAGAACGACCGCCGCAAAAAGCGACCATGACATATTGATCAGGATCAGATAGGGATGAATATCGCGCCAGGTACCGCCAGTTCGGCGCACATTGAACTGCCCGTCTTTGTTGATGACGCGCTTTAGATCGCCAGTGTATTGCTGTGTGAGTCCAGGATCGAACGTCGGCTTGTCCATACGAGGAGATGATACGCCGATTACCGTTTGCGGTCCTTGGCCCGAAACTCCATCAATGAAAGCAGGCCGAAGCCGAGCGCAATCACAAAGCGTATGCCGATCAGCCACCATGTATCTCGTATCATCAGGTGATCGAGCGCCAGCAGCGCGAAGCCGATGGCGATAGCAGCGTACCACCATGCCATCCAACGAAAGCCGTTTCGCTGCATGCCCAGAACTGTTTTACCTCAGCTTGTCAAATAATTTTAGGTATAACGTTTAGATAGACAAACAATTAGTAGGGAGGCTTGTATGCGCTGTTTCCGTTGCGCGCCGGTAGTTCTTGCTACGTGTCTACTTCCGTCAGTTCTGCTCTCGGCCAGCCCTGCCGCGCCGAATTTTACGGGCACTTGGCAATTGGATGCCGCCCATAGTCCGGCGGAGGAAGGCCGAACGATTACCTACGACATCCAGGACGCGTCGGGGAAGATCAATTTCAAGAGAGTCGTTCGGGAGAAAGATGGCAAAGAAGTGACCTCGCAGTTCTCCTGCGCGACCGGCGGCGATCAATGCGATTTCGATGAAGGAGGTCGTAAAGCCAAGGTTTCGCTCTGGTACAACGGCGCTGCCCTAATGGTTTTGAAGACCGATGGGCCGAAAGAAGATTCAGTCACTCAGTGGAAGCTCGAGTTATCTCCCGATGGGAAGACTCTTAACGTTGAATTGAGTCACATTGAGCCCAACGATAAAGCCGAAGATCTGGTTTTTAAGAAGACCTCTTGACGCGCCGGCAATTGCGCTAGCGAGCGGTCGAGCCGCGGAACTCGAAGACAATCGTGTGATCGCTCTCGACTTTGTTGCCTTTCAGAGTTGCAGGAGCGAAATTCCATTGTTTGGCTGCTGCCAGTGCGGCGGCGCTTAGAGCCCGATTCGTTTTGCCGTCTTTATTTAACACCTGCGCTTCTTTCACCCGTCCCCGCGTATCGATCCTGACTCTGACCTCGACTTCGACGACGCCGCCGATGACACGAATGCCGAAGCTTTTTAGGTCGGGCATCACCTGCTTTACTGCCTGCGGCGGTACAAATAGCGCCGCCGATGCGGCCTTTTGTGCAGCGGCGGGGGGTGGCTGCTCCGGCTTCTGAATCCCGCTGCTGCTCGCGGCCGGTTTAGGGCTAGGAGGTGGCGTTTGCGGGGCGACCACTGTGGGCGGAGGGGTCTCGATCGGTAATGGAATCGGCTGCAACATCTGCTGCGGCGGGGTGTCCGGAGGCGGCACGTCCGCAGGTCGCAATCCCGTCTGCGCCGGTAACACGGGCCGTGCCACGACCGGGAACTGCAATGCGAACGAGCGGGCGCTGCCGGATGATGAAGGAAGGGACGCTGAATTCCGGGAGTCCTCCGTTCGTTGACGGCCGGGGAGAGGAGCATTCGCGTCCGTCTTCGTCGGGGATTCGTGCTGTTCCGGCTCACGCGGTCCGGACGCAATAAAGGGCAGTGCGTTCGATGCCGGCTTTGCCGCGATGGATTCGGCACGCGTGGGCTGTGTTCCGTCGAGCACCCGCATACTCTCGGTGGTCGCAGAACCCTGGTTGCCATACAGCTCCAGCCGAAATGAGACGTCGTCCGATGCCGGTTTGTACAGAACGGAACCGTCGGCAATCTGACGCGAATCCAACGGCACTTCGCGATGAGTAGTTCCATCGTCGATCACCAGAACACCCTTGGCAGCAATACGCGCAATGGAACTGCTTCGGTTCCAAGTCACGAGCAGCCTATCTGCCTGCGTCTCCACGCGCAGCCCCAGACCAGGCGCGGGAAACGTGGATTGCAGAAGCTCTGGGGCAAGATTCCGGTCGGCCTCTAGGCGATTCTTCACGTAAAGCATTGAAAATGTGGCGCAGGCTCCCGCAACAAAAACGAAAATCACGGCAGATGAAAACCAGGGAATCCCGCGCTTTTGCGCGGCTAGAGCCGGAACGCCGGTCGAATCTTCGTCAGCTTTTTTGTAAAGCGTAACTGCGGTTGCGGAAGTCGCCGGCGGTTCGGGTTCCGTAGCAGTTGTTCGTGCAGCCACCAACCCGACCGGCTGTGCTCTGACTTCGAGTTTTGCTGAACTCAATCCTTCTTTCCCCCTCCCCGTTTCCTTCGGCTTGCTCCAGGAATGGGCCTACCTTGCGCTTCTCCGTACGGAGGTCGTCGTCCAGCCTGGATCGCATCGCCAGCTCGATCTGTTTGTCGACGGGCGAGTCAGTTGAGAGGCGCAGCGAACTCCCACAATGCTCGGTGCTGGTGAAGACTTGCTCCGGCGTCCTGCCGTACAACTCCATTACCAGATCGGCTTTCTGTTCAGGCCTGAGGAGCAGGGCCAGATCTGTCGTATTCCGAAAGTGCAGATTGTGAAAATCAACATCACTATCAAGCAAACCGGGGCTCTTTCCCAGGCGAATGGAATACCAGCCAATCAGTTGCAGGGAGGATGTTTCTGCGTCCGTTTCCAACGTCGCCGTCAAAATCTGGAGCGCTGCGGCAGCGTGCGATTGCTCTGGAACCGAGAGTTTTTCGGAGATGCCGGCGGGGAGAGCCTTCGATGCTTTCACATTGACAAGTCCTTCCTCAGCCGTTCCAAACAGCAGTCCGGTGATTTCACGGTGAGACTTTGGGCGCGAGGACCTAAGCTTCTGAAGGTCATTCGAAAGTCTATTTACAACCTGCGGAGACAGTCGAACGGCGTAGGGACTGCGACGAGGTGAACTCTGGGTCAACGTGCCCTGATCAACCGCGCTCATACCAGGAAACTAATACGCCCAAACGCCAGATAAGAGAGTTTCTGCAATCTACTACTCTAACCCGAAGATGATTAAATGCGCGAATCCAAATGCGTGAATTCAGGCGTCAGCAGAATACCAGACGTGCCGGAGCCATGTGAGTCGGAATTGTTCTGGGAGATACACTAGCGGTTGGCCTCGGACGCGCCGTTCTCGTCCGGTTTGGTTCCGCCCAATCCATCTATGAAGATTCACGAATATCAGGCGAAGGCAATCCTCGCCAAGTACGATGTCCCAGTGCCGCGCGGCGAAGTTGCGTATACGGTGGAGGAAGCTGAAGCGGCAGCCAAGAAGATTGGCGGCAGCGTGGTTGTAAAAGCGCAGATTCACGCAGGAGGCAGGGGAAAAGGCGGAGGCGTGAAGATCGCCAAGAATGCGGGCGAAGCAACGGAAATAGCCAAGAAGATGCTGGGCATGACGCTGGTAACTCATCAAACTGGTCCGGAAGGACGAGTCGTCCAGCGATTGTTGATTGAAGAGACGTTACCGATCGAACGCGAGCTCTACCTGGGAATTGTTCTAGACCGTTCGCTGGGTGAGTCCGTGTTTATGGCTTCCAAGGCGGGCGGCATGGAGATTGAAG
The DNA here is from genome assembly GCA_963819405.1 of uncultured Acidobacteriaceae bacterium. Classification (GTDB taxonomy): domain Bacteria; phylum Acidobacteriota; class Terriglobia; order Bryobacterales; family Bryobacteraceae; genus Bog-105. The sequence goes on from CAWFWH010000003.1 coordinate 244,208, forward strand.
AAGTGGCCGCAAGCACTCCGGAGTTGATTTTGAAAGAACCGCTGATGCCGGGCGGGAGCCTCCAACCCTTTCAGGCGCGGAAGCTGTCCTATGCGATGGATATTCCGGCGGCAAGCGCCAATGCGGCCGCCTCCGCGATGATCGCTTTATCGAAGGCTTACGAAGCGATCGACGGCTCGCTGGCTGAGATCAACCCATTCATCCTGACCGAAGACGGCAAGGTCTACGCCCTGGACGCGAAGATCAACGTGGATGACAATGCGCTGTATCGCCACAAAGATTTGGTTGAATTGCGGGACCTAAACGAGGAAGATCCCCTCGAGGTGGAGGCCTCGCGTTTCGGCTTGAACTACATCAAGCTGGAAGGCAACATCGCGTGCATGGTGAATGGCGCGGGCCTCGCCATGGCGACCATGGACATCATCAAGTATGCGGGAGGGCAGCCCGCCAATTTCCTGGATGTGGGCGGCGGCGCGAGCGCCGAGCAGATCAAGAACGCGTTCCGGATTCTGCTCTCGGACGCCAGCGTAAAGGCAGTATTGATCAATATCTTCGGAGGCATTTTGCGCTGCGATACGCTGGCCAACGGCGTGATTTCGGCGGCACGGGAACTGGAAATCAAGATACCGGTCGTGGTGCGAATGGAAGGCACAAACGTCGAGCTGGGACGAAAGATTTTGCGGGAATCGGGCTTCAACTTTACGGTGGCGGACGGTATGAAGGATGCCGCCGAGAAAGTGGTGAGGCTGGCGCAATGAGCGTACTTGTCAACGAAAACACGAAGGTGCTGTTTCAAGGATTCACAGGGCGCGAAGGCACATTCCATGCAGAGCAGGCGATCAACTACGGCACGAAAGTAGTTGGCGGCACGACGCCGGGCAAAGGAGGACAAAAACATTTAAACCGGCCGGTGTTCAATACGGTTGAGGATGCGGTGGCAGAAACCGGCGCGAACGCGTCCGTCATTTTCGTACCTCCGCCATTCGCGGCCGACGCCATTATGGAAGCTGCCGACGCGGGACTTCCGCTGGTGGTCTGCATCACGGAAGGCATTCCGGTGAACGATATGGTTCGCGTGTGGGCCTACCTCAAAGGCAAGCGTTCTACGCGGCTAGTGGGGCCCAACTGTCCGGGAGTAATTACTCCGGGACAATGCAAGATCGGCATCATGCCAGGCCACATTCATAAGCCCGGCCATGTGGGCATCGTCTCGCGCTCCGGCACGTTGACGTACGAAGCGGTTGGACAACTGACGAAACTGGGCATCGGACAATCCACTTGCATCGGCATTGGTGGAGATCCAATCATCGGAACCAGCTTCACGGACGCTATCAAGTTGTTCAATGAAGACCCGGATACGCACGCGGTCATCATGATCGGTGAGATTGGGGGCAATGCAGAGGAAACGGCCGCCGCGTATGTGAAGGCACACGTAAGAAAGCCAGTGGTGGGCTTCATCGCCGGCCAGACCGCGCCGCCCGGACGGCGAATGGGGCATGCCGGAGCAATTATCTCGGGAGGGTCCGGGAAAGCTGAGGATAAAATCGCGGCGCTGGCGGACGCCGGAATTATCGTCTGTCCCTCACCCGCGGTGCTCGGCGAAAAAATGCAGCAGGCACTGGATGAGAGAACGGCCTCAGTCAGGAGATAAATTCCGAATGGCATTGGAACGTACTTTCGGCATCATCAAGCCGGACGCTGTGGCGAACGGACACGTGGGCGAGATACTGACGATTCTCGAGCAGAACGGCTTTCGAATCGTAGGAATGAAGATGCGACGGATCGGCAAGCAGGAGGCGGAAGCGTTCTACGCAGTCCATAGGGAGCGCCCATTTTTTGCAGGGTTGGTGAAGTTTATGACTGAAGGACCAGTGGTCGTACTCGCTTTGGAACGCGAAGACGCAGTCGCGAAGTGGCGGGAAGTAATGGGCGCGACAAACCCAGCCAATGCGGCTGACGGCACTATCCGGAAGCGCTTCGCAGAAAATATCGAGCGGAATTCAGTTCACGGGTCCGATGCTCAGGAGACTGCGGCGCAGGAAATCCCCTTCTTCTTCAGTACGGCGGAACTTTTATAAGAGCAACGGACCCGAAAACGTTAGGCCACTTTGGCTTCGAACGCCGGTACCTCGAGGGCGCTCGCGAGCGCTCTCCGGGTCTTCTCGGCCAAATTTCTCAAACGCGCGTGCTTTGGACGGCTTAATCTGCGCTCTACGCTGCGACGCGCGCGCAGTAGACGAATGCGCACCGCAGTCTCAGACCAGCCGTGCTGACGAGCGATTTCCTGCACTTTGTACCCTTCGATGTAGTGGCCTTCGAGCACCACTCGATCATTCGGCTTGCAGTCTTTCAAAATACGCTTGACGTCGATAGCCGCCACGTTCATTCGAGGTGGGGCCTGTAGTTCCGGCAGGGTTTGGGTCTGGGGCTCGCGCCTCAAAAAGGTTCTATGTATGTTCAGGGCAATACTATTTGTCCAAGTGAGCACCAGGTTAGGATCGCGTAATTGCTCCCTGCGTTCCCAACCCTTTGCCCAGGCGGCTTGCGCGGTGTCGAGCGCAGCGTCATAAGAAAGTCCTCGTGACACCAAAAACCGCACGGTCAGATTAAATCCCCGCTGGTATGCTTTGCCGTATTCTTCTGTTGTCATTTGGGTTCACCGCTCCTAAATTATTTGTTTTCTTATTCCCGCGCGATTTCAAAATGCGGGAATTCGATGACCTCTTGCGATCATCTTCTAACGATGGATTGCTCCATCACCTACGCGGGGTTTATAGGCAGTTTTGGTGCCAGGAGTGATGGCAAACAGCGGAGCCGGAATAAGCGTCTCAAATAGCTGAGTTATCAGATATTTCCGAAGTGAATGCCGCTGAGGCGCCGTGAGCCGCAACTCGCGAACAAGCCGCGCTTCGAAGCAATTCTTTCCTGCCGGTGCAAAAATTTCTTCTTGGCGTCTGAAAAGAACGAAACGTTTTTAATGACCGTAGAAAGTAAAGGGAGCGTAGAAATGCGCAGCTCCGGAATGGGCGCACCTTTACCTGATAGGTCTTGCAGAATTGAGAAAGCTGAGGAGATTACTTCGGAGGTTCGGTGTTCTTCGAAGCGGGAGTTTCGACCTTATCCGGATCCTCCGTGACATTTTTCATGCTGTCGCGGAAGGAGCGGATTCCTTTGCCAAGACCTTGTCCCAGTTCAGGGAGTTTCTTTGGGCCAAAAATGAACAGGGCGATCACCAGAATGATTAACAGGTGCGTCGGCTGGAATAGTCCATCAAACATGAGAGGTCTCCACGCGGATGCTACAGGATCTTATTCGCGTACTTTCAGTATATATGAATCGCAGGCTGCGGGGGCGTTTTGCCCAGAGATTCAGAGACCGCGCCAGACCGGGATGTTTACGCCCCTTTGGGTTGACATCCTCCGGGCGGTCCGCTATAGTTCTGAAGTACTGAACTATCAATGAGTTGACGCCTCCGCGGTGCATCTTATTCGAGCTCCAGATCTGCTGGTTTAGTTAGCGGTTATAATCGACTCCAGCTATCCGCGGCTCGCGCCGACTTCGGGTTGAAATGACACATGGCCGGTCCATCTAATGAGTATGTTGAATTGTCTGGAACCGACGATAGCGCTGACTATCAAGTGTTCCTGGACAACTACAGTAGCCAATTCACGGCCCATCGCGGCGAGATTCTTCACGGCCGCGTTCTCAGTGTCTCCGATAAAGAAGTAATTGTCGATATAGGGCGCAAGATCGAAGGCCTTGTTCCCGCTTCCCAGTTTCCTTTCGTCGAAGGCAAGCCCGCTGTCAAACCGGGCGATGTCATTGAGGTGATGTTCGACCGCACTGGCCAGCCGGTGGAAGGATACATTCTCCTTTCCTATGAACGAGCACACCGACTTCAAATCTGGGAAGATCTTGAAAAGGCAGCCGCCGAAGGTACACCGGCAAAGGGCCACGTCATCAGCAAAATCAAAGGCGGATTGGCGGTCGATATTGGCGTGGTAGCATTTCTGCCTAGCTCGCAGGTGGAGATGCGGCCCTTGCACAATCTGGACGCCTACGTGGGACGCGAGATTGAGGTCCGGATTTTGAAACTGAACCGGCGGCGCGGGAACGCGGTGGTCTCGCGCCGGGTTCTGCTCGAGGACGAACTACTTACTCGAAAATCCGAAGCTCTTGCGCATATCCAAGAAGGGGCAGAGGTGACCGGCACTGTAAAGAACTTGACCGAGTACGGCGCGTTCGTTGATCTCGGCGGAATCGACGGTCTGCTGCACGTTAGCGATCTCAGCTATGGGAACGTGACGCATCCATCGGCGGTGGTGCAAGTGGGCGATCAGATCACGGTGAAAGTTCTGAAGTTCGATCGCGAAAAGGAACGCATTTCGCTAGGCCTGAAGCAAATGCACCCGGATCCGTGGTCGAATATCGAGGCCCATTATCAGCCGCGCAGCCGCGTGATCGGACGCATCGTGAGCGTCACCGATTATGGCGCATTCGTGGAGCTGGAGCCGGGAGTCGAGGGCCTCATACACATCTCCGAAATGACCTGGAGCCGGCGGATGAAACATCCCGCCAAAGTGGTAAAACCAGGCGATCAGGTGGAAGCCGTAGTGCTCGAGATCAAGCCCAGGGAGCGGCGCATATCACTGGGCATCAAGCAACTGGAAGCAGATCCATGGACTACCGTCGCGGAGCGGTACAGTGTCGGCTCGCTGGTGGAGGGGCGCGTGCGCAAGCTTGCGGATTTCGGCGCGTTTATCGAAATTGAAGAGGGCGTCGACGGCCTGGTGCATGTGTCGGATATGTCCTGGACCGCTCATGTGAAACACCCCTCGGAAGTGGTCAAAAAGGGACAGATCGTGCAAGCTGTCATCCTCAATATCGATGCGCCGAACCGCCGGCTCTCGCTTGGAATGAAGCAGCTTCAGCCAGACGCTTGGGAGACGTTTTTCCGGACGCATCAAATTGGCGACATCGTGAAAGGGCGGGTGTGCCGTGCCGCGCCGTTCGGCGTGTTCGTCGAGTTGCTTCCCGGCGTCGAAGGACTGTGCCATCGCAGCGAAGTCACCGGTGAGACCGGCAAGCGGCGAAACGCAAAGCCGGAGCAGGAAGAACCTGCGCTGCCGATCGGCCAAGAGTTCGATTTCAAGATCATCAAGATGAATGAGGCCCAAAAGCGCATTGGGCTCAGCTTCCGGTCGATGACCGAAGAGGATGAGCGCAACCGCCTTGAAGACTACAAGCGTCAGGCCGCGGCAGCTACTTCGACAGTGGGCGACGCGATGAAACAGCACAAATCGGAAGACAAAAAATGATAAGGATGATGCAAGCATGACCAAGGCGGAGCTGATCGAGGAAGTGTCGAAAGTTGTGGAGATGACCCGCAAAGACTCGGAAACGATTGTCGAAACAATCTTCGACAGCATCGTAAACAGCCTGCACAAAGGAGAGAAGATTGAGATCCGCGGATTTGGCAGCTTTCGAACGCGGCAGCGTCAGCCGCGCGTGGGGCGAAATCCGAAGACCGGGTCGCGCGTCGAGGTGCCATCGAAGCGAATTCCGTATTTCAAGCCCAGCAAGGAATTGCGGGATCTGGTGAACCAAGCCGCTCAGGCGGGCCAACCGGCTGCCCAATTGGAGTCGCAACCGGCCTCAGCAGGAACGGATCACGAGGGATCGAAGTTTTAAGCGGTCAGCAGCCCTTATGAATCATCTGTGGACGCCCTGGCGTTCCACGTACATGCAAGAGAAAAAGGACAACCGGCGTTGCGTCTTCTGTGACGCTGCCGCGGGCGCGTCGGATGAAGAAAACCTGGTGATCTACCGCGGAACGCTGAACCTGATTTTGTTAAACCGGTATCCTTACACCAGTGGCCATCTAATGATTGCTCCCTACGAACACGTAGCGCGGCTCACTTTAGCAACCGTCGCGACAGCCGAAGAAATGATCCGGCTCACCCGGAGCGCGGAGCATATTCTCGAAGACGTTTACCATCCCGACGGGTTGAATGTTGGCATGAATCTGGGTACGGCCGCGGGCGCGGGCATCGAGGAACACATCCACATGCACGTTCTGCCGCGTTGGAACGGGGATGCGAACTTTATGACCAGTGTGAGTAACACGCGAGTGATCCCCGAAGCTCTGGAGGATACATACGCGAAGCTGAAAAAGAATTTCGCCGAAGCGTGAGGCGACACGCTTCGGCTTTTCTTGTGGACGGCTCAGTGGACGTCAATTCGGAGAACTGCGTCTGAATGATTGTGGCGCCAATTCCAGTAGGCGTCGCGATCCCTCTCGCTGGCTCGGTCCCAATCGACGTAAGGGCGATGCCGCTGCTCCCAGTACATATGCCACGCCCTGTCTTCGCGCGCATCCCAGTTGTGATAATCCTTATGTCTCTTGTCGTATATGCGCCGATCCTGATCGTGATGCTCGTCGCGATGATCATCGCGATCGCGATCCTGCGCACTCATCAGAGCAGGAGTCAGCAGGGCCACGGTCAAGGATGTGGTTATCAATAGCTTCTTCATAATTAATGAGGTTCCTCCGATCCCATAGATTAGACATGCGTACAAGCCCCAGGTTTCAACGCACCGTGCTGGGTGTAGGATTTTTCATCATTGTGGTTAGCGCCGGCGTGGTCAGCTGTACTTCGCCACAGGCGATCGCGACGTTTGCCGAGGCTGCTGACAAGGCGTTGGATGAAGGGCCGCCGATCTTCCGGGATCTGCACGATTCCTGTGTTCGGCGCCACGTCGATGCGCAGCCAATTACTCCCGTGTTCCTGCCGCGACCTGAGTCGAACGCCGGTTCCATGCCTATCGATGAAGCCGCCGGTTTGCGTCCGATTTGGCCGCCAGGCAGACGCTCTTAGCAAAGCTTCAGGCGTAGTTAGCGACTATTTTCGGGCCGTGCAGCAACTTGCCGCCTTCAATACGTCCAGCGTGACCAGCGCGAGCGAGAAAGCTGGTGAAAATTCGGCATTCGCGGCGAACCTCAGCCTGGCCGAAGCGGACTCTATATCAAAGTTGGCGGGGTTCGTTACGGGCGCATTCACGGAACACTATCAGCAGAGTCATTTGCTGGAACATCTGCATCAAGCCGACGCGAGCATTTCATCCGTGACAACAGCGTTTGAAGCGATCGTCGCAAAGGATTATGCAGGATTGCTCGACGAGGAGCAGCAAACTCTTACCGCTCGATATCAGGACATTGGTGACGCCAGCGATAAGGCGGTCACGTTGCTGTTGGATCGCGCCTACAGAGACGACCTGAACGAGATTCAGCGCCGGAGGGCTGCGGCGAACGCCTACGTTGCAGCTCTACAGCAGATTCGCGCAGGCCATCATGAATTGGCAGACAACGCCCAGCATATGCGCGGGAAGGAGTTGAGCATTGCCATCGAGCCTTATACATCGCGATTGCAAGCTTCGGTTGCGGCCACCCAGAAGGGCTTCTAATCGTAGCCGCGTAGAGGAGACACGGTCACATGCCTGACGCAGCCAACGCCGCTCGAGAATTAGCTGAGTTATTTGCTGACACGGCGAAGGCGGTAGACGCTTACCGCAGTGAGCACTTGCGGGAATTAACGCCCGAGCAGCGAACGGATCTGGAGCAGTTGATTCAGAAGATCGACGATATTCACGACGAGTGCACCGCTGACGCGATTGAAGCTGCATTGAATGGCATTCAGTCCGACTTGGATCGGATCGCGAGCGTCACCAATCAAGCCAAGCGATCGCTACAGCATCTGAAGACGGTCGAGAAGGTTACGAAGGTTGCATCCGCCGTCGCGGAACTCGGCGCGGCCATTATGACCAGCGACTATGGAGCGATTCCATCGGCCATCCAAGATATCGCCGGAGCGGTCTCGGGCGATCCGGACGCATCGTCCAGCGGTAAGGGCGCCGATAACTGACGCGTCTTTTTTCATTCGAGAACCTCATTGCTGTTTTGGCACTATAGATATTCAGCCTCAACTCATGTTTGACAAGTTTTTGGATGCGCGCTCTCAGCTTGCCCTGATGTGCCTGCTTACGGCCCTGGTGTATTGGCAAAACGATATACTCTTCTTCACGTTCGCCACGATGGCGTTCTTCACGAGGGTTGCTAATGAATTTAGCTAAATCGAGCCGAGTTCGCGCTTAGCGGTTCTTCGACAGCGGCGACTCGTCGTAGCGCCGCAACAAGTCCTCTGGGTCGCGATAAATGGCGATGCAACCCGCCTCGCGCAAGGCGTGCTCGGGAAAGCCGCCGCACAGCACGCCAACAGTACGAAGATCGGCTTTTCCGGCACCCTCGGCATCGTGCGGACTATCTCCGACGACAATTACGTCGCCCCGGGCAATCCCATTTCCAAGGCGGGCGAGCGCGGCGTCGAAGATATCGGGATGCGGCTTCGATCGCTTTGCATCTGCAGACGACGTCTCCACTTCGACCAGATCCTGAATGTTCGCGATCCGTTCAAAGTCTTGCAATTCGTCGCCCTTTGCCGAGGAAGCGAGCGCCACTCGCTGCCCGTTGTCCTTCACCTTCTGGAACAGCTCGCGGACACACGGAAACGGTTTCACCTTAGGCAGGTACTTCTGCTTGAAGAGCGCACTGCGAAATTCCTGAAGAGCTTGCCCCTTTTCCTTCAGCTCCTGAGGCCCAAGAAACACCGGCAGAAGCTGGTCCCCTCCCTTGCCGATCTGACTTCGAATCTCGTCAAACGGGATTTCGTGCCCAAAATGGCGAAACGCCTCCTGCCATGCCTCGGCATGTAGATCGACGGAGTCGAGCAATGTGCCGTCAATATCGAAGATCACGGCTTCTGTCATGGATTCACCCGAACCTTTATTCTCCTGCATGGTGGTTCCCCCGCCCCGCAACGGGAGCTTCTTACATCCACGTAGTGTTTTGTGCGTAAAGTGCGTCACACAAACTTGATGTCCTCACCGCCCAAAATTGCATTGAATCTTCCCGATGAAGTGAAGTCCGCCGAAAAAGCGGGCCTTCGATATATGATCCCCAAGGGACAAGGCATTCGCCGCAAGCAGGCCGGACAGGGGTTTACGTATATAGGTCCCAATGACGAGCCGATCGAGGACCCCGCAACTCTGGAGCGCATTCGATCACTAGTAATTCCGCCAGCCTGGGCCTCCGTTTGGATCAGCCCTTATGCGAACACGCATATACAAGCCGTGGGGCGGGACGATCGGGGCCGGAAGCAGTATCGCTATCATCCCGCCTACCGGCAGATGCGGGACTTGGTGAAGTTCGATCGGATGCGCGCGTTTGGCAAGATCCTGCCTCGAATCCGGCGAATTGTTGGCCGCGATTTGGCGAGACGAGGTCTGCCGAAGAGAAAGGTTCTTGCCGCGGTGGTGAAGCTTCTCGAAACCACGTATATCAGGGTTGGGAATGAGGAATATGCGGAAGAGAACGGCTCGTTCGGCCTGACCACACTCCGGAACCAACACGTTCAGGTATTGGGAGGCGTGCTGAAATTCCGCTTTCGCGGCAAGAGCGGCCAGCAGCATGAGATTACCCTTCGCGATCCGCGGCTCGCCCGCATCATCCGGAAGTGCAGAGATATTCCAGGGAGCGCTCTGTTTGAGTACTTGGACGAAGAGGGGCAACCGCAAAGTATCGAGTCCGGGGACGTGAACGAGTATCTGCGGGAGATCACCGGAGGAGAGTTCACCGCCAAAGACTTTCGAACCTGGGGCGGAACGTGTCTGGCGGCAAGCTATCTACTCGAGAAGTGTGCGGAATCGGCAGATCAAGCGACAAAGTCGGTTCTTGTGGAGGTGGTCAAAGGACGTTGCGTCGAAGCTGGGAAATAAACCAGCGACTTGCAAGAAGTACTACATACATCCGGCGATTATGGAATGTTACTCAGCCGGTACGCTTCGCGAATTCGCCGAGAAGTTCCGCGACACGCAAAGCAACTATATGTACGAGCATCTGGTGCTGGCACTGCTTACGCCTTTGAAGCGCGTGCGAGCGAAGGCCGCCTAGCGGCAAACTGAAGCTTATGAAATTTACCCGCCGCGAATTTGCTAAATCGATCGGCGCCAGTGGCGCGCTGCTTTCAGCCATTCCCGCCGCCAGCCTGGCTCGGCAAGACTCGAATCAGTCGCAGCGAAAGCTGGGCTATTGCATCGTGGGTCTCGGCCGCATTTCCATGCAACATTTCATGCCAGCCTGCAAACTCTCTCAGCGATCTCAGGTGACAGCCCTGGTAAGCGGTCACCGCGACAAAGCGGAAAAAATGGCGGCCGAGTACAATGTGCCTCCAAAGAACATCTACAATTATTCGAACTATAACGACATAGCTGAAAACAAAGATATCGATGCGGTCTATATAGCGCTTCCGAACAACATGCATGCCGAGTACACGATTCGCGCGGCTAATGCCGATAAACATGTGTTATGCGAGAAGCCCATGGCGACTACCGTGAGGGACAGCCAGTCCATGATCGACGCATGCAAAGCGGCGAACAAGAAGCTGATGATTGCTTACCGCTGCCAATATGAGGCGACGAATCTGCGCGCCATCCGGATGATTCGCGACGGCAGGCTGGGAACCATTCAGGCAATTGAAAGCGCGAACGGCTTCAACGAACGCGCGGGCGAGTGGCGGCTGAACAAGAAAATGGGCGGCGGAGGTCCGCTCATGGATGTTGGCATTTACTCGCTGAATGCCTGCCGCTATCTCACTGGCGAGGAACCGACCCAGTTGGAAGGGTATTGCTCGGTAGTAGACACGGATGGCCGCTTCAAAGAGGTAGAGGAGAACGTATCCTGGACCATGAAATTTCCTTCCGGTGTCGTGGCAAGCTGCAGCACCACATACGGCGCAAACATGCCCGCCTTTTTCCGTGTACACGGATCACACGGAATGATCCATATGGAGCCTGCCTTTGGCTACGACGGGCTGCGCTTCAAAGCTGAGATTCACGGCGAGGCTCCCATAGACGAACCTACCGATCAGAAGGACCCCTATCAATTTGTGACCGAGGCCGATTACTTTGCCGATTGCGTCTTTGAAGGCAAGGAGCCGAAGACCAACGGCGAAGAAGGGCTTCGGGACATGAAGTACATGTCGGACATTTACAAATCCTGCGGCCGGACGATGGGCTAGCGCCAATACGCGCCAAAAGCGGAATTCGGTTGTTTTCGGTCGTCCGCGAACAGCCGCCTAACATTCACAGTTGGATTGTCTCCGGACAGCGCGTCATTCACGGACAATCTCGGATTCAGTTCTCCGACATGGGCAACTATACGGCGTTATGATTCGCCGCCCCAGCCCCTTGACGGAGGCTATTCGTGTGGAACGCTCCTAGTTAGCCTTTTGACAGAAATCACATCTTTCATGTCTTCCACCTTCATCTTGAAACCGCTATCCGTCTTGAATATTACTGCTTTAGGCCTGTAAGCGTACTCGTATTCGTAATCGTATTCGCTCTGCTGCCATATTTGGCCGTTTGTGAGCTTGAAGATAGTCTCTCCAGACCAACCTTCGAAATCCCGGTCGATTTGGCTCTCGATCGCTGAAGCCGTTTGGCTTGGAGTGGCGACGCCATTCCCAACATCGCCGTTGTCCACGAGTAGGTGTAGAGGGACAAAACTGCCTTGCGACGGTTCGACAAGAATCACGGGAATTACTTGGCCTCTTGTCCAACTATTTCCTATCGATGAGCCCTCCCGCGGTTCAAAGCCAGCAATACCTGGCTTTAACAGCAAGACAGGCTTCACTTCATCCTTTGACCAGGTATTGCCGATAGAAGTGCCCTCCTCCGGAACGAATCCCGCAATCCCGGGCTTAACCAATACGATCGGCGTTACCTCTGCAGCTGTCCAACGAATACTCATAACAGCCCCTATGGACATGCTGCAGATGCTGATTAAGCAGAGGAGCAAAATCGGCTTGGGATGCGCAATACGCTGGATAGTATCCATGCTGCTCATAGCCCTAAGGGGAAAGCGCAGAGCGAAGTTCAACCTCGAAAGCCATGCGTCAATGTTGGCACGAAACCTGCCTTGGTGGTGATCTAACAGCTCACGTTGCTCATAAACGGGCTAGAAAAGCCCGTGTGTCAATCAGTCCAGAGCTTTTGCGTTCTTAGATACATTCTTTATGAACAAGTGCGCGGCTGCTCGCCGGATCGATCTGCCTGCGACAGCGCAAACGCTTAACGTGCCGATTGCTCAACTTTCCTAAATATGCGCCAAGTCGTTTTCTATCCGCGGATCAATTCAGGCCGTGCCGCACCGACAGCTGGTGGAATGCACAACAGCGCAGATCTGCGAATTGTGTCCCGTCGATCGGCCACTCTTCCGTAATCTCCGGGTTGCGCGTGATCCGCACAGAATCGTCCAGATTGTACTAAATGCCCGCCCGAATACCCGGATCTGTCCCGAAAACCGCAACTGGGTAGGCTGAGGCCTCCTCATTTGCTAACCCCGACGGAAGCGGGTTTATAGCCGCGTCGGTCCCTCAATGGTTCTCCAGGACGAATGTTCAGTGCCAAGCCAAACCAGTTGCTTCAGCCGCACTCCAAAAGCACTATGCTAGCTAAGAACACAAATGCGGAAGCCATATCTCCAAACTCTCCTATTGAGTGGGCTGGCGGGTGCTGCGCCGGGTCTACTTGGAAGCGCTATTTCCACATCGGGAATTAGCTGGGCCCAAGTTGCACCGGGAATTGCGGGTGCGCTGTGCGTCACCCTCGCGGGTTTCCTCGGAAATATGGCGAACTCCCAGAGGGACGCGAAACTGAGCGACGTGGAGCGCCGCGCCAGGGCTGATCGCAATCATCAGCTCCGTCGTGGAATGGCAGCTGCACTACGAAGAGGATTGAAGCGCTGCCAAATCCAGCACCCTAGCCTGCCGTCCGATCCCTACGAGTCGTTGTTCGTAGATTGTGAGCACCGGCTCAGGGAAATCGAAGCCAACGATGAAGAGCTGGCGCGTTATTTTCCGGAACAATTGACCGACTCGCTTTTGGAGGCGGCTAACAGCTATGGTGAGGATCGCAATAGAGACGTAGAGGCACTCGCCCAGCTGATGCAGGATTTGAGCCGCTACATGCTCTGGAATGAAGCTCAAGCCCGCGAGTTTGCCGCAACCGCCCTGCCGTTTTTCAGGCAGGCGTTCGCCGATGACCTCGCCGGCGATTCCGGCGGACCGTTGTTCCAAGCGTTCATCGTCAAGGGTGAAAATCAGATCCATGGGCTTGTCTTGCGGTTCATAACCGAAAATAAGGAGCTACACGCAAAAACTCATGGAATGTTAGTGGAACTGCTGGAGCGAATTCAGCCCTTAACCACTTCGGGAGCATTTTCTGTCCTCAATCGGCGGTCCGGGGCCAAACGGCGTTCTCTCGATAAGGCTGGCTTTGAATTTATGCGCCGCGTCGACAAGGTAATGGTAGGGCGTCAGCAGTATCTCAACACGCTGGATGAGGCGTGGACGGATCGCCACGTCGGGATTGTCTGTATTGTAGCGTTTGGCGGCGTCGGAAAAACGTCTCTGGCGGTCAATTGGCAGCGCACCCACCTTCCGCACGACACGCCATTGCTGTGTTACTCGTTTTACAACCAGGGGACAACCGGACGTACCCAAATAACTAGCGAGCCTTTTGTTGACTACGCCCTTCGTGAGTGGTTTGGTGTTTCGGAGCCGCAGCTTGATATTTGGCGACGCGGTGTCATCCTCGCCGATCTAATTAAGTCGGAGCCCACTGTGGTGATCTTGGATGGACTCGAGCCACTGCAGACAGGCAGCCCGCCAAATGTGAAGCTCGAAGACTACGGCGTTAGCGGACTTCTCTGTGAGCTTGGCTGCGACAACCCTGGACTATGTATCTGCACCTCGCGCCAACCACTGAACGATCTCGAAAAAACATGTCGCGGGATGCTGACGATCTGCCTGGAAGACCTGACCCCAGATGCAGGTGCCGAGTATCTTGAGTTGCTCGGGGCCCACGGGCTAGAAGAAGAGCTCCGGGAGGCCTCGATTGAATTCGGGAACCACGCTCTTGCGCTCACATTGCTCGGTAAATATATCAGCACAGAGTGTGACGGTGATATCCGACGTCGCGACACGATACCCCATCTCATCCAGGAGCCGGAGCAAGGTCAACATGCCCGCCGCGTCCTAAAGGGTTATGAATCACTCCTAAGTGGCAGACCAGAGCTGTCAATCATGCGAATGCTCGGTTTATTTGACCGACCGGCAGAACCAGGAGCATTGATGGCCCTGAAGGACGCCAATATTCCGGGGTTAAGCGCCGGTTTCGACTTGGGTGTAGGGAGTAGTTGGCGAGGGTGCCTCAAATCGCTCGGCATACTTCGGCTAGTGCAATACACAGACCCAGAAGGGATAATCGACTGCCACCCCCTCGTTCGAAGTTACTTTGGTGAAGTACTCCGCACTGAGAACTACGGTGCCACATGGCGACACGCTCACCGGGAGCTTTACCGATTTTTTGAATCGCAGGCCAAAGATTACCCAGAGAACGCACACGATATGGAGCCCCTGTACAGCGCCGTTATCCATGCGTGTCATGCGGGTGATTACCGGAATGGTTGGGAAACCTACTGGCAGCGAATTCAGCGTGGACATCCGACTTATTACAACACCAACGCGCTTGGCGGGTTTCAATCTGGCCTCACGATGCTTGCAGCCTTCTTCGAACATCCGTGGTCTGCTGTTGCGGATACCGTAAAAGACACGTTAGGAAACCGAAGCTATTGCAAGATGCTGGAGGAGGTCGGCTTTCATCTGAAGGGCGTCGGCCGCTTTGATGAAGCCATCGCTGTTATGCGAAGAGCTCTTGCGGAGTACGCCAATGAGGGTGATTTCGGTCACGCGACGGTAAATTCGGAGAATATCGGCGAGACACTCGGATTCGAGGGCCGCTTCACTGCCGCGTTGCCGTATCTTGATCCAGCGACTTATGCAGATAAGTCTGGAGATATGTTTCGGAGAATGTCGACACTATCTGCGCGGGGCGAAGTCCTGCACCGAATGGCCGAGTATGGAGATGCCGAGAAGGCGTTCGCTGAAGCGGAAGATATTCGTGAGAGGAACTTTCCTGACCGATTTCCGGTAAGGAGCTTATACTATCTTGATCTTCTTTCCGATTTACGTCGCTATGAGGAGTTTGAAAAACTCGCAGCGCGATTCAGACCGCTCTTGAACGAGGATAAAGCAAAACTCTTCGCGGGCGTTTATTATATGTTCGCGGGCTGTGCAGGGACGCGCCGAATCATCAGCGGCATGAAAGAAGACATCGGGGAGGTTCTCGAATATCTTAGGAAGGCAGTGCGATTGATCGACGAATCAAGAGCACAACATTTCCAGCCTAGAACACCATGTATTCGCGCCCGATTGTTCATTCACCTGGGACGTTTGGAGGAGGCCAAAGCCGATCTGGACAAGGCATTGTTGATCTCAAAAAGAGGCCGTCTCGTAATCCACGAAGCAGACGCACACTTGGGGCTGTGCGAGTGGTACATTCGCTCCCAGCTTTATGATCAGGCTCGATCAGAATTCGAAGCGGGGGAACCGATTGTCAGGCGAACAAACTATCGGCGCCAAGAGTCGTGGTGTACTCAACTGTGTACAAACTTAGAAACGGAGCGGATCTGATCGAATCCGGCCGTCAAGAGCAAATTCCTGCTTTGGTCTTAAACGTCTCTGAAGTCAAGAAAGACCCAGCGTTTAGCCAACGCGGCAGCAGACGGGTTATTGTGTCAGATTATCGACCCCAGTCGGAAACAATAGTCGGCCAAGTGATTTGGAGCGCACCAGCGTCGGATGCAAGATGCGAGGTGATGCTCGGGGATCATTTTGAACTCGCGACATTTAACGAGAATGCTCAGCAGCAGCGGCATTTTCACAAGATTGCTACTGAAGTCTACATCGTCCTGGAGGGAACGATGAAGATCGAAGTGCAGGGTGCGGTATATAGCTTGAATTCAGGAGACACGATCGTGATCAGACCAGGCATGTCGCACCTAGTTCTGCGCGATGAAACCCATTTCGTTTGCCGAGTGTTGTGCGTGAATTGTTTAGGTGCCGCGGACAAGTACCTAGATGGGTTTGCTGAATTGGCCGGATAAGGCGTCCTTTCGTAGATGTCTCGCTAGCTCGCACCTTGGTGGTCCACGGTGGTGGCGCACCGTTTACAAGTAGCTCCCGGTTTATCGGCCATCCGGAAGTTGGGCATGCAAAACAGCGTCACAGGAAAGTGCTCTTAACGGCAAACGCCCCAATTCACTTGCTCTCAACCTTTAAGCTAACACCTATGGGCGGCCGTCCCCACCGAGATAGCGCTTCGCGATTCTACTGTTCTTCCTTTTTCGCCATTGCTCCGACCAACTTTGTAAACGAGGTCAGCATGTCGACGGGAACCGGGAAAATGACCGTTGTATTCTTCTCGGTGCCGATCTCGACCAGCGTTTGCAGGTACCGCAACTGGATCGCTACAGGCTGCGTTTGAATTTTCTCCGCGGCCATGCTTAGCTTCTCCGCCGCCATGTACTCGCCCTCTGCATGGATGATCTTGGCGCGCCGCTCGCGCTCGGCTTCGGCCTGCCGCGCAATGGCTCGGATCATCTGATCGGGCAGATCCACCTGCTTTACCTCCACCATGGTGACTTTCACGCCCCACGGTCCGGTATGCTGATCGAGCACTGCCTGCAGCCGAACATTGATCTTCTCGCGCTGGCTTAGCAGCTCATCCAACTCCACTTCACCCAGCACGCTGCGAAGCGTGGTTTGGGAGAGCTGGCTTGTCGCATACAGAAAATTGCTCACTTCTAGGACTGCCTTAGTCGGATCCACCACGCGAAAATAAATCACCGCGTTCACCTTCACCGTGACGTTATCTCGCGTCACCAAATCCTGAGGCGGGACCTCCATAGCCTCGATGCGCAGAGATATCCGAACAATACGGTCCAGCGGGGCGAAAACGAGAATGATCCCGGGCCCTTTTGGCTCGGGCAGCACGCGGCCGAGCCGGAAAATCACGCCACGCTCGTATTCGGCGAGAATCTTGACAGACGAGATCAGGTAAAAAACCAAGATGATGATGATAATCACCAAACCGCCTGAGAAAAGCTGGTCCAGGGCAGACATGTTCTAAGCCTCCTTGACGTACGCAACAAGTTCGTCGACGCGCTCAATGCAGACACGTTGCCCGGCAGGGATTGCATGATCGCTGCGCGCCTGCCAGTACTCGCCATGCACAAACACTGTACCTTGTGGATCGATAGCCGTGCGCGATACGCCGATTTCGCCGATCAGCGACTCCGGACCAGTCAAGTGCTTGCTCTTTCGAGCGCGCATGCCGAGGAATCCGAGAAAAACGGTGATAATGCCAAACGCGACAGACGTTCCAATCGCCAGTGCGGGCGTAATTCTGTGCGGTCCTTGTACCAATGCCATCGCACCAAAAGCAAGCAGAATGGTTCCAGCCGCGCCCGAAATCATGTGGGTGTAATACTTCATCTCGATGCTCAGGAGAAGCGCTGCCAACGCAAGCAGCGTGAGACCATACCAAGTCGGCGAGTCTTGATACAAACCATAGGCTCCGACGCACATCAGCAGCACACCAAGAATTCCCGGCGCCACCATGCCCGGCGCGTGCAACTCCCAGTACACGCCCAGCGCTCCGAGCACGAGAAACACAAAAGCGATATTTGGATCACTTAAAGCGGCGGCGACCATGAAATACTAGTTTGCCAGTGTTTAGACCTGAAGGAACTTTAACAGCCAGCGGATAAACCATCCCGTCAGACTGCCCGTCTGTGCCAATGAAGGGAAGAAAAAAGGAGCAAAATAAGCTTATGAGGATTCTTTCCACAGCCTTGCTTGGCCTTGCACTCGCTGTTGGCTCCGCGAATGCGCAAATTTATGTTCGCATCGGTCCACCGCCGCCCCGCAGAGAAGTCATCGTGGCACGCCCAGGCCCGCAATATGTCTGGCAGCGTGGTTATCACCGCTGGGACGGTAATCGGTACGTGTGGGTGCCGGGCGCCTGGGTAGAGCCGCCTCAGCGGTACTATCATCACTGGGTTCCCGGACATTGGAGACACACGCCCCGCGGATACATTTGGGTGGAAGGTCACTGGCGCCGCTAACTTCTGCCGTCAACTGCCGGAAGGCGATTCAGCGTGCACAATTTTAGCCGGCTTTACGGGAGACTTCTCGAACTTTTGCTGCTCTCCCGGCCGGCTTCTTTTCTCGAATCGTCCGAGCTTTACCGGCTTTCCGGATCGCATGGATTCGAGTAATGCTTGAACGATGCGCAGGTCGGCCATGCCTTCTCGTCCGGACGGCTCGGGCTCCGTATTGTCCAAGATGCATTGCGAGAAATATTCCAGCTCCGCGCCGAACTGATCCACCTTGTCAAAAGAAATTTCTTTCTCCTTGCCTTCCGACTTGAATCTCATTTTCAATTGTTCGTGATAGTCGTACGCAGGCTGCAGCCAGAGTTCTGCCTTGGTGCCGACCACCTGATAGGCATCTGCCGAGGCGGCGCCGAAACTGCACGTGAAAATGGCCAGCTTGTCGCCTGGAAAACGAAGAATACCTGTCGCCATCTCGTGAACTTCCCTGAAGCGCGGATCTCCGGAGTTAGCCCCAAATCCAACGACCTCGATCGGCTCGTCGCGGAAAAGATACCGGCAGGCATTGATAGGGTAAACACCCATATCCATCAGCGGTCCCCCGCCTAATCCTTTCTTCAGCCGAACGTTTCCTTCCTCTACTTGCTGGCTGAAGACTGAATTGAAAATTCTCGGCTCGCCGATTTCTCCAGCTTGAATCATTTCGATGGCCTTCAAATTCGCGGGCTCGAAGTGCAGACGATAGGCGATCATCAGCTTGACGCTATTTTCTTCCGCAGCCCGAATCATCTCCTCGCATTCCGCGACCGTATCGGCCATTGGTTTCTCGCAAAGCACATGAACATGGGCGCGCGCCGCGCGAAGAGTGTAATCCTTGTGCATACTGTTTGGCAGCGCGATATAGACTGCATCGATGCTGCCACCGTGCAGCAGATTATCGTAACCGTCGTATCCGAGCGTCTGCGAAACGTCGTACTTTTTCGCGAGTTCTTCCGCTTTTTTTGGATCTTCGGTGACCAGCGCAGCCAGCTCCGAGTTTTTCGTATTTTTGAACGCAGGCAGGACTACTTCTTGCGCAATCCAACCTAATCCGACTACCGCGTAACGGACTTTCTTCATACCGGGTAGATGCGTCCAAGAAGCGCAGCATTTCATCTGCCACTCACATCTAAAAACAGTGACCGATCCCGTCTGCGGAATGCAGGTAGATCCCGAGAAAGCCGCCGCCCGCAGCGAATACCAGCGCAAAACGTACTATTTTTGCTGCCCAGCCTGCAAAACCAAATTCGACACCAACCCCGCACGATACGCTAGCCGCGTTTCCGAGCCCCGAGCGTCAGCGAGTGCTTTGCGCCGCCGCTCTTTACACCTGCCCCATGCATCCGGAAGTGCGTCAGCTCGGTCCAGGCGCATGTCCGAAGTGCGGCATGGCCCTAGAACCGCTAGAGATCACCGCGCGAAGAAATAAATCCGGAGCTCACCGATATGCGGCGCCGCTTCTGGATCAGCCTCGCTTTAACGGTTCCGCTCCTGCTTTTCATGGCGCTGAATACGTCGGCCATCCAATGGGCTCAATTCGCGCTTGCAACAGCGGTTGTGCTGTGGGGCGGTTTCCCTTTTTTCCAGCGCGGCTGGGCGTCCATTCTCAACCGTCATCTGAACATGTTCACGTTGATTGCGTTAGGGACGGGCGCGGCATATCTGTTCAGTGTCGTTGCAATCCTGTTTCCGCAAACTATTCCTGAGTCCTTCCGCAACCAGTCCGGAGAGCCTTCGCTCTACTTTGAGCCCGCTGCCGTCATCGTTACCCTTGTCCTCTTGGGCCAAGTGCTCGAGCTCCGGGCGCGCAGCCAGACCAGTAGTGCAATCAAGGCTCTGTTGAATCTTGCCCCAAAGACCGCCCGCCTTATCGAATGCAGCGGCGAGCGCGATGTTCCGTTGGAGCAAATCAAAATCGGTGACCGCCTTCGAGTTCGTCCAGGCGAGAAAGTTCCGGTCGATGGCGTGGTCGCCGAGGGAATCAGCTCCATCGATGAATCCATGGTCACCGGCGAATCGATTCCCGTCGAGAAAACCCCCGGCGCTCGCGTCGCTGCTGGGACTGTAAATGGGACGGGCAGCTTCATCATGCAGGCGGACCGCGTTGGCCGTGACACTCTGCTGAGTCAAATCGTCAGGCTGGTCAGTGAAGCGCAACGAACGCGCGCTCCCATTCAGCGGCTCGCGGACCAGGTTGCGTCTTATTTCGTTCCAGCCGTTGTCGTGACGGCAGCAATCACATTCGCTGTCTGGGCCGTATACGGCCCTGAACCACGCTTCAGCCACGCTCTTGTGAATGCAGTGGCAGTGCTGATTATCGCCTGTCCTTGTGCGCTTGGGCTGGCAACTCCGATGTCGATCATGGTCTCGACTGGCCGCGGCGCGAGAGCCGGAGTATTGATCCGCAATGCGGAAGCTCTCGAGCTACTGCACAAAATCGACACGCTCGTCGTCGATAAAACCGGCACTCTTACGGAAGGCAAGCCAAAGCTGTCGACAATCGAGGCATCAAACGGCTACTCGGAAAGCGAATTGCTGCAATTGGTGGCCAGCCTCGAGCAATCGAGTGAACACCCGTTAGCTGGCGCAATCGTGGCTGCGGCGAATGAACGGCACATTGCGATCCAAAAGGTCGACAACTTCCAATCGATCACAGGAGAAGGGATACAGGGCAGGATCAATGGCCGCACCGTTCTGGTGGGCAATCGCACGTTCCTGGAAAAGGCGAACATTCCGGCCGAAACACTCGCGTCACGCGCAGAAGCGTTGCGCTCCGAGGGTCAATCGGTCATCTTCATCGGTGTCGACGGGAAATGCGCCGGCCTTGCCGCTGTGGCCGATCCCGTCAAGCCGTCCACGATCGAGGCGATTGAGTTGCTGCACAAAGAACATGTTCGTATTTCTATGTTGAGCGGCGACAGCCGCACGACAGCGGCGGCGATCGCAAAGCGGCTTGGAATAGACGATGTCGAAGCCGAAGTTCTACCGCAGCGAAAGGCGGACGTTGTCAGAAAGCTGCAGTCGCGCGGCTACAGCGTTGCGATGGCAGGGGATGGAATCAATGACGCTCCAGCACTGGCGGCCGCAGACGTCGGCATTGCCATGGGAACGGGTACCGACATCGCCATCGAAAGCGCCAGCATTACTCTTTTGAATGGCGATCTGCGGGGTGTTGCCCGCGCGCTACGCTTGAGCCGGGCCACGATGCGAAATATCCGCCAGAATCTTTTCTTTGCTTTTATCTATAATCTGCTCGGCGTGCCGATTGCGGCCGGCTTGCTCTATCCATTCTTCGGAATCCTGCTCAGTCCGATGATCGCCAGCGCGGCGATGACGTTCAGCTCGGTTTCTGTAATTACGAATGCCCTACGGTTGCGGGAAATCAAGCTTTAGGACCGCCTCTTCTGTTTGCTGGCGAATGTCCGGATCGCTTGGTCCAACAATTTCATTGCGCGGACCGGTCCTTCGACGCCTTGCACTTCATCCTGCTTCCCGGAATTTTTGTTATACAACGCGAGAAACTCCGTCAGTTGCTGCACTAGGGAATCGTTCAAATCGGAAATCGACTTCACGTCCTTGTAGTCGAATGATCGTACGGCGACCGCAACCAGACGATCATTCCGGGACCTTTTGCCATCTTGCGTCTGCTCGACTTTGACGACGCCGATTAACCGAACCTCGAGCAGACAGCCGACGTGCGCCGGCTCGTCCATCAGGACAATGATGTCGAGGGGATCTCCGTCTTCGGCAGCGGTCGACGGAATAAACCCGAAGTCAAACGGAAAACTGAAGCCCTGAGGCAACAAGTTCGATAGCGAGAATGAGCCGGATTCGGGCTTGTACTTGAATTTGTTTCGCCGGCCTTTTGGCGTCTCGATAATCGCGTCGCATTCGCGCTTCGCCTTATTCAGGTGATGCGGTAACCGGCTGATGTCTTCCACAGGCGCCCCGACTTCTAGACTACGTTCGGAACTCTCTTGAAACAGTCATTCGGTATGGACGGGGAGTAGATTTGCCGCGCAGGCAAAATCACCCAAGTCGTAGAAAACTCTTGTTATAATCGAACTTTGCCCTCTATCCCGAGCGGCCGATTCTGACCGGCTCCCAGGAGTGCCCGTGTTCATCAGCCTCCATGAATTAGAATTACGTCCCGTCCGTTTCGATGTCGAGGTGCGGCCAGGAGAAATAGATTACGACAGCAGGATCACGCAGTCCACGGTTCTGAAATCGGCGGGGACGGCTCAACTTCTGAACCACTCGATGGGCGAAATTCGCGTTCAGGGGAGCCTGAATGTCACGGTTCAGGCTACTTGCGACCGCTGTCTTGAAGCCACGAGCTTCCCGATCGAGAACCAGTTCGATTTGGTGTATATGCCTGCTACCGAAGCGAATGCCGGCGGCGAGGATGAGATCGATCAGGCTGGAATTGAAGTGGGCTTTTACGAAGGAAGCCGCCTCGCGCTGAACGATGTTCTTCGTGAGGTGGTACTGCTGGCTTTACCGATGCAGCTAATCTGCACTGAAGCGTGCAAAGGGATCTGTCCCGTGTGCGGGCAAAACCGGAACCAGCGCGATTGCGGCTGTCACGCCGAAGTGGCTGACGACCGCTGGAGCAAGCTGAAGAACTTCAGGGCCGAAATGGGCCAGCACAACTGAAGAGACCTCGGCTGAAGCCCGCCTAAAGTTAAACGAGAATTGAGAGACTAATAAAACCATGCCAAATCCAAAGCGCCGCCACTCGAAACGGCGGACCTCCACGCGCCGGGCACATGACGCCCTGCGCATCCCGCAATTGGCGGAGTGCCCCAATTGCCACGAGAAGATCCGCGCTCACCGCGCCTGCCCGCATTGTGGTAAGTACAAAGGACGTGAAGTCATCGAGGTTGTCGAAACTTAGCCCATCGCGATTGCAGAGCCGCTAAATGGTGACCATAGCCCTCGACGCGATGGGAGGCGATCACTTTCCGCGTCCGGAAATTGAAGGCGCTCTCCAAGCGGCGAAGGCTTTTGACGTAAAGGTGATCCTGGTCGGACGCGAAGAGGTAATCCGCAGAGAATTGGATCGCCATCCCGGCTGGCCGGATCTGCCGATTGAAGTCAAGCATGCTACTGAGCAGATCACCATGGAGGACAGCGCGGGTAAAGCGGTCCGGGCTAAGAAAGATAGCTCCATTCGTGTGGCGTCCCGTCTGGTGCGCGATGGGATCGCCCAAGGCTTCGTCTCAGCTGGAAATACCGGCGCTGTGATGGCGACGGCCAAGATGGTGCAGGGTATGCTCCCTGGCGTCGATCGGCCTGCCCTCGCCTCCGCTTTTCCGACCCTGAATGGCAGATCGGCCGTGATGCTCGACGTGGGCGCCAACGTGGATTGTACTCCCAAAATGCTGGCTCAATTCGCGGTTATGGGCGACGCGTACTCGCGTGTCATCTTCCATAGGCCGAAACCGCGAGTCGGACTGCTTTCGATCGGTGAAGAGGAGCACAAGGGCAACACTTTAACGCATGAAGCGTATCCGGTGTTAAAGAGCCTGAAGCACGTGAATTTCATTGGTAATGTCGAGGGCGGGGACGTTTACACGGGATCTGTCGACGTTATCGTCTGCGATGGCTTCGTCGGCAATGTCGCCCTTAAAGTGAGCGAAGGTCTGGTCGAAGTTATTCGTCAGTTGCTCAAGGAGTCCCTGAACGCCAGCGTCACGCGGCAAGTGGGCGCCTATCTCGCCCAAGGCGCATTTAACGAATTCAAGAAGCGCGTCGACTACTCCGAATATGGCGGCGCTCCGCTCCTGGGATTGAATGGACTTTGTGTGATTTGCCACGGTCGTTCGCCTGCTAAAGCCGTCAAGAACGCCATTCGTGTGGCCAAAGAGTTTGCGGAAGGTAAAATCAACGAGCGAATTGCAACCGAGCTGGATGCGTGGGCATCAGCACCGGTAGAGTAGTATGTTCCGCATCGCACTATTGGCGCTGGGCCTGACATCTCTTCTCGCTGCGAAAGAAGATCCGGTCCAATGGGTGCTCACACCCATCAACGGAGCCGTGCAGATAGCTCCCGGCAATAAGGCCTTTTTCGAGCTGAAGGCGACTATCCAATCGGGGTGGCATCTCTACTCGCCGACAACGCCGCCCGGTGGACCGATCCCGACCAAAATCCGGCTGAATGATAATCCGGCGATCGCGAAATATGATATCTACCGGCCGCAACCTGTCCGGAAATTAGATCCAAATTTTCAGATCGACACGGAAACGTATACCGGCGCCGCAACTTTTCTGATCCAGGCATCTACGGCCAAATCCGCCACTGGAAAATCCACCGTTGAAGCCCTCACGCGTTATCAGGTTTGCTCCGATGTGAGATGTCTGCCTCCAGTGAAGAAGACCGCCAGCGCCGAGATTACATTCGTCAGCGGGGCGCCTGAAGCCAGCTTCGCCATTCCTGCTGGATACGCTCTCATTCCCGCTGCACAGTCATCCGCTACTCCGGCGCAAACCGCCTCGTCACGTGCGCCGCTCCCCTCCCCGAGCTCTTCGCAAGACTTGCTGCCGTATCTGTTAACAGCTTTCGGCTTCGGCCTGGCGGCTCTCTTCACCCCCTGTGTCTTCCCGATGATCCCGATCACGGTGTCATTTTTCCTGAACCAGAGCACAACCAGCAGCAGCGAGAGCAAGCGGGGCGGTTGGACGCAAGCCCTGGTCTTTTGCCTGGGCATCATTGTTCTATTTACGGGACTGGGATTTTTGGTGACCGCGATTGCCGGACCCTTCGGCATCGTGCAGCTTGGGTCGAGTCCTTGGATTAACGGCTTCATCGCCGTGGTCTTCTTTGTGTTCGGACTGAGCCTGCTTGGCGCATTCGAGTTGCGTCTGCCCTCGGGCCTGCTCACGAAGCTAAACAGCGCATCGCAAGGCGGCGGTTACGCAGGCACGCTGCTGATGGGTCTCACCTTTTCATTGACTTCGTTTGCCTGTATCGGACCTATTGTTGGTCCCCTCTTGATCGCATCCGTACAATCCAAAGGGGCTCAGCCGGTGTTCGGTATGCTCGCTTTCGCTACTGGCTTAGCAGCTCCATTCTTCTTCTTGGCGCTCTTTCCCGCTTATCTGAAGAAGCTTCCCCGCAGCGGCGGTTGGATGGTGCGCGTAAAGATCGTGCTCGGTTTCATCGTGCTGGCGGTCATGCTGAAATACCTCAGCAACGTGGATCAGGTTCTTCAAACCCATTGGCTGACACGCGACCGCTTTGTCGCCGCATGGGTCGTTCTCTTCGCGTTGCCCGGCCTTTATCTTCTGGGCCTGCTACCCATGGAGGGCATCCAGAAAGAGGAGCCTCTGGGTGTAACGCGCGCTCTTATCGCTTCGCTGTTCCTGATCTTCTCTTTGAGCCTGGTCCCGGGCCTGTTTGGTGGGCGATTGGGCGACCTGGACGCTTATATTCCGGAGGGGTCGAGCGCGGTATTCGGCAGCTCGAGCGTGCAGGCCGACTCCGCGCCCGCTAATTACTTCAAGAATCATTTCGATTCCGCGCTCGCCGCCGCTCGCCAACAGAACAAGTTAGTGCTGGTGAATTTCACTGGCTATGCGTGCACGAACTGCCACTGGATGAAGGCGAACATGTTCCCGCGTCCGGAGATTCAGTCAGCGCTTAAGGATTTGATCGTGGTGGATCTTTATACGGACGGCACCGACGCGGAATCGGAGAAGAACCAGAAGCTGGAGGATCAGAAGTTCGGCACGGTATCGATTCCCTTTTACGCGCTTATGGACGCCGGCCAGAACGTGGTCGCGACTTTCCCGCAGCTTACGCGTAATACCCAGGAGTTCCTTGCGTTTTTACAGAGCAAACCAGGCGCGAAACCTGAATCCGCGGCAATGCTACGCTGATTGAAAGAATTCCTCGCTTTCATGCGGATGTGGCGGAATTGGCAGACGCACTGGATTTAGGTTCCAGCGCTCGCAAGGGCGTGGGAGTTCAAGTCTCCCCATCCGCACCAAACGATTCAGCCGTAATCAGCGCTGCGGATTTTTCGGCAGACTGATCATGTTAGCGAATATCCGGTACGCACCGGGCACGCCTTCCGGCAACTCGCGATAAAAGGCATATGCGTTGTAAATATAGATGCCCTTGCCGTATTTCGCGTACAACAAGCCGCCTTTTTGCGGCGCCTGTCCTTCGTCGTGAGTCTCGAGGAGTGGCTGGTATTGCGGATCCCAGGATTTCATCCACTTCGATCCTCGTTCTTCGACCCAACCTGAGAAGTCCTTTTCTGAGATCTTGTTCGGCCAATTGAATAGCGGGTTTGAAGGCGCGAGAATGTCGACCTTCGAAGCCTCGTCCGTAACCTCTTCCGGATTGGAAGTCATCGTGTACGGGTATGGCCCATAGTTATGGTCGAACTCGGGAGTGTTGTACTGCACGATGACAACGCCGCCGTCCTTTACGTACTCGAGCATACGGCTGTTGTAAGTCCTCAAGTCGTCGCGCGCGGCGTAGGTGCGGACACCAAGCAGGATCACATCATACTTGTGCAAATCGCCGGTTGCGATGTCGGCGGGCCCGAGGAAGCTCACATTTATGCCAAGGTGCTCGAGCGATGACGGCACATCGTCGCCGCTTCCCATGACGTAGCCGACCTTAATGCCCGGCGCGACTTTCACATCCACGCCCGACAACTTGTAGGTTGCGGGCCTGTACAGGAAATAAGGACGCAGGCCGGGGTAGCCGGTGGTCTCATAGCCTTCGGTGTAGCGATGACTGTTGTACTCGGATACGGCGGTGATCTGATACGGCTTTCTCGCCCAAATCGGCAGGCGTGATCCGGAAGGTCATGGACTGATCCTGGCCATCGTCGGACGTGGAGAATTCCGCGGAGGCAGGTTGCGACTTCCATCCTTCCGGCAATTGAAGGCGGACTGTTCCTTGCGCCGGTCCCTTGACGTTGCTGTGGACGACTGCGGTTACAGGGAACGATTTCGCGGTCAGCGGAACAATGCCGGCACGCGGTGAGATAGCGACACTGATTGCGGGGCCTACGGCAAGCGGCTCGAACACCGTTCCGGCTCCGGTGACACGCTTCACGGTTTGCACATATTGGCCGATTCGAATCGGCACACCGTCGAGATTAAAGTCGGCCCAGGCAGCCAAGGGATAAGGAGACAAGGGGCGATTCAGAAAGCGCTCATCGTTGATGTCGTAATAAGACTGCTCTATGTCAGGACGCGTGAAGTAGGGACGCGTATAGGTGGGATTCTCAGGAACATTCACGGTGAAGTTTGTTTCAACGGGCTTATCGTTCGCGATGGGTTCCGACGCTGCAGGCGATGCCGGCGAAACTGTCCAGGGCTCCTTCTGCATATACGACTCAACGCTGGTATGTTCCAGGACGACTGGCGTGGCGCTTTGATTGACGACATGAACTTTGACGCCGAATTTCTGACCGGGTATGGCTATACGGAAGGTTTCGGGATCGCCCATAAACATTGCCATGAGCGGATTCTGCTCGGTAGCGGGTGCTACTGTAGCGCTGAGCGATAGGCCGAGCGCTTCGGCCAGGGCGTTGTTGAACTGCACGCGCTTGATCTCGAGCTCGTGCTTAATGTTGTATTTCGATTCCTCAGAGAGATTGCTCTTGTCGAGCTGATCGATGAGCGCCATGGTCTGTTTCAGACCGGCGGCGAGCGCCGAAGCTGTGCGGTCCGGATAGGCAGCCGAGAACTTCGCGATCGCATCTTCAACCGCTGCATTGATGTCGCGCAGCCCGGAGGTAAGGAAACCGGTGTCGCCTTTGTCGGCGAGTGTTGCGATTCCGGATAGTGAAGTATCGATGCCATCGAAGAACGTTTCCTCTTTATCGGATGCCTGAATGACTGAACCGAAGCGATGGTACGCGCTCAACACTTGCCCGGCCTTTGGGATGGAGCTGCCGCCGTTTTGTGACTTCTGATATCCCAGTCCCTCGCGCGAGATCTGCACATACGACATGCCGAGCACCGGATCGTAGGTTCCCTCCGGAATCTCGACGTTGGTGGACAAGTTGCTGGAACCGCCGCGGCGGCTGAACGGTACGCGAGCATAATCTTTCATGGGCGTCCAGGGCCGCAAGCCGGCTTTGATCTGATCGGGAAATACATTTGGATCGCCAGCCGCTTTAAACACTTCTTGCGCCATGGCGCCGGCAGTCTGATGATTGCCGTGTCCATCGCTAGGGCCGCCTACAAAAACCGAGGTGATGACGAGCGGCCGCTCCATGCGAACCACTCGCACGACATCGTATAGAACACGATCATGCGTCCACTTGCTGATCGATTCGGCTTTGGTTTTCGAAAAGCCGTAATCGATTACACGAGTCCAATACTGATCGACGCCGTAGTAGCGTCCGGCAGCCAGCAACTCCATGGTGCGGACGAGTCCGAGGGCATCGAAATAATCGGGCGACATCACATTCGCGCCGCCCTCGCCACGATTCAGGGTCAAGCAGAGCGACGCGCGCGCCTTGACCTCGAGATTCATACGCCAGCAGGCCGCCGTCTTCATCATCGGGATGCGCGGTAACCATGATGAGACTGGCGCGAGTGTGAAGTTTCTTCAGACTTTGCCAAAGCGCGGCCGATCCGCGATTGATATAAATCTCCTGCGCTATCGGTGTTGGCCGGATGGTAGTGGAATAAGGCAGCTGCGCAAAAGCGCAAGCTGCCGTGAGGAAACAAACAAACAACTTCATAGATGATTTAAAAATATAGTTTCAACGCGAGCTGAATTTCCCTGGGATCGGTGACCGTGCCGAAGATTTTGCCAAACGAACCTATTGACGAGGGGGAGATGCTCGAGTTCGGATTCGTAAAGTTCGGGTGATTGAATGCGTTAAAGAACTCGCCTCGGAATTGTAGGTGCCAACGTTCGGTCAGCGCGAAGGTCTTAAACAGACTCAAATCGACATTCTCCAAACCTGGTCCGTGGAAGGACCGGGGAGCGCAGGTGCCGAACGTGCCGAACGCTGGAATTGCGAACGCGGCGGGATTCAGGAAGAAACCCGGCGAGGCGCCTCCAACAATTTGCGATGGATCGGTGCTTGCGCCAACGTAAGGATTCGAAATGCAACTCGCGCGGCTGGCGTGATTACCGCCTGTGTCGCTTTCATCGGGAGCGGTCACAGTGAAGGGCGTTCCGGTCTCCAGAGTCACGATACTGTTAACCTGCCATCCGCCGATAAACCTGCTGGCCATTCCGCCATTGTTGAGAATCATGCCGCCCTGTCCTATCGGCAGGTTGTACAGTACGTTACCAACGAACCGGTGTGTAACGTCGAAAGGCGAGAAGCCCCGCTCCAGGCTGTAGTTATATGCGTATGCCGGCGTAGACCCGCCAGTCAGATTGTCAACGTAATCGGAGAAGTTCTTGCTGAAGGTGTAGCTGATGCCGTAGGAAAGGCTTTTCGAGAACCGCTTTTTTAACGACACGAGCAGGCCATTGTAGTTCGTATTTCCGTCATTTGTTGCCAGCTCGAGGAACGCGTGTTGGTCACTGCTTGGGTTGTTACCGGTGTTCAGGTTGGCGTAAGGAAAAATCACATTCGGCGTGCCGTTTGTGCTACCGAGTAGTATTCCCTGGTTCGCATTTCTGAGCCGGTCCTCTTTACGTCCGAAATTTCCCACGTATGAAATGTCGAGCACTGTGCTGTGCGAAAGCTCGAACTCAGGCCCGAAACTGACCTGCTCCACGTAGGGCGTTCGCTCGTTCGGATCCTGAGCGCGCATTTGGAGCTTCGGCAAGCTCAAGAGCGCGGGACCAAACTGGGGCGAAGGGAACCCATTCTTCAATTGGAAGACTGGCGTAGTACTACCGACCGACTGCGACAGCGATTCGTCTAAGAAGAACGGAGGGTTCTCGCCCAGCACACTTTCCGAGCCAATTCGCACGTCGTGCTGATAGAAAATGCCGTAGCCACCACGCAGCACAACGCGTTCCATGGGTTGATAGGTAAAGCCGAACCTGGGCGCCCAGTCATTCTTATCCGGATGGACCAACGCTCGCTGAAACCAGCTACCGTTGGTAGCAGTGACAAATCCACCACCGTTCGCGGGAGTGAAGTTCGCGAACGCGTTCTGGTGGTTCAACAACGGAGAGAACAGCTCGTAGCGGACACCATAAGTGATGGTCAGATTTTTACGCGCGCGCCAGCTGTCCTGGGCAAAAAAGCTGTTACCTACTTTGTAGTTGTGAACGACGGATGGCGTTGTGAAGGAAGCCGTGCTGACGTCGCCCAACAAGAAATCGGGCACGCCGAGTCCGACGTTGCCGGTATAAATTCCGCTGGCTGTAATCTGGCCCTGCAGAGACTGCGCGTCGAGGAAGTTGTCGCTCTCATGGCGGAATTCGTAACCAAACTTGAAGCTGTGATCGCCCTTGAGCCAACTCAACGTATCGAGGAGTTGCCAAACCTGGGCAATCTGCACTTGGGGACGCCACGGCGCAGTGCCGAGCCGCTGCAGCCCGCCGATGTTAATAGGCGGAATACCAGCATCGAACGGACTTGCGGGTATGCCAGTCAAGCCGTAGGTGCCCGCAGCGGACGTGCCAAGCTGTACCCCGATGGGATCGCTATGCGCAAAATCGCGGCTGAATCCACCACGAAGCTCATTGAGCACCGATGGTGAAAGTACATCGGTCCACGACAGAGCGACTGACTTACCGCGGATGTGATACTGCGTGGCGAAGTTTCCATTGCCGGCGACGAAATTGCTGGTCCAAGGCGGATCCTGACGGTCTACCGTGAAATCGCTGAAGCGGCCGAAAATCCGGTTGTTCTGATTAAAACTGTGATCGATCCGTACATCGTAGGAGTAGGTATCGTTCGGATCCGAATACTGGAACTGATAATTTGAGCCACCGGTCCAACTGCCCGGCAACCCCTGGCGTGCGACTGCGGAAGGAATGTTCGGGTCCGGATAGAGGGCGAGCAATTTCATGCCGACGGGATCGAGGCAGGAGGTCGCGATCACATTGCCTGAAATGCAACCGGCCTGTCCCGCCACTTGAGGCTTCGCAAGGGTTGGCTTGAGCTCGGTGAAGTTACCGACCTTCATCAGCGGAGTGGGAACGGTGGAGAGAGTAGTCACAGCTTTGCGGCTCGTAAAATATTGCGAGTCGACGAAGAAGAAAGTCTTGTCCTTGATGATGGGACCGCCGAGGGTGCCGCCGAACTGGTTTTGGCTGAAGTGTCCCTTCGGTACGCCTCCGGCATTGTTGAAGAATGAATTTGAATCGAAGACATTGTTGCGTACAAACTCCCAAAGATCACCGTGAAAGCCATTGGAGCCGCTCTTGATGGACGCGTTGATGACAGCGCCGGCCGAAGTTCCAAATTCAGCGGAGTACGTTCGTGTTTGGACGCGAAACTCCTGCAAAGCGTCGGGTGGCGGCTGCACGGTCTGGACAGATCCCTCCTGGAGGTTCGTAGATCCAGAATTATTGTCGACACCGTCCAATGAAAAGTAGTTCTGAGTTTCCAGATTGCCGTTCGAGCTGAAACGGTCCGGGGCGGTGTTGTTCGGGTTTGTCAAGTTCTTCTGAATACCGGGTTCAAGCAGCGCGAGATCCGCGTACCGGCGTCCATTCAATGGCAGATCCCTGATCTGCTGTTCTTGAACCACCCCGCCGACATCCGCGGTTTGTGTGTCGAGCAGCGGCGCGACGGATTGGACTTCAAGAGTTTGACTCACATTGCCCACTCGTAAGGTGAAGTCAATAGATGGGCGCGACTGCACGTCGATCTGGACGTCGCTAACCTCCTGGGTGGTGAATCCGCTGACAGCGGCCTTTACTGAATAAGTTCCCGGGTTCAGGGCCGTGAACTGATATTCACCAACGCCATTCGTGGTTGTAGTGAGACTGATGTTGGTAGCCTTATTGGTCAGCGTCACAGTGGCATTCGGAATTGCCGCGCCGCTCGGATCGCGGACGGTGCCGACAATCGACCCAGTGTCGATCTGACCAAGAGCCGTGGCGGCCAGGAAAACAGTTAATGCGAAAATCCTGCCGCAACGCGATAGTGAGGAAGCGCACTTTTTAGAATTGGACATTGTAGACAACCCCTTTCGCTATTTTGGTCCGTGTGGCGGGATCGTATCACAGTTGTGCAATCGTGTGCAATGGGGCATTCATTGCTGAACGAACTCGGATTCGGGTGGCGCGGGGGTTGATTTGCAGCTCCCAATTTGGGTTCGTCTCGTAATATGACCACCGGTACGGGACTTTTCAACCAAGTTCGTTCGGCAAAATCCTCCGGCCGCCTCGACAGTTCGTTTGGCAAAATGGGCCATCTCCCGCTCCGCCTGGCTTCGTTCCGCAATATTCGCTTACGCCGCAAGCTCTTTTCCGCCTCCGCCGCCACTGATAAACTAAGAGTTCCCCATGCCAATCAGCAAAGAACTGCTGGAAATCCTCGTCTGCCCCGTCTGCAAGGCCAAGGTGCTTCTCAAAGAGGATGGAAGCGGCCTCAAATGTGTAGAATGCAAGCGGGTCTATCCCATCCGGGACGACATCCCGGTCATGCTCGTAGACCAGGCCACGATCGAGCCATAATTTCCATGACGATTCTGGAGCAATTGCCGCAGGGCTCCCGCGTCGCGATTATCCGTCTGCGCTCGCTCGGCGATTGCGTTCTCACTACGCCGGCTCTTACTCTGTTGAATCGCGCCCGTTCCGATCTGAAAATCGGTGTTTCCGTGGAGCCGCCTTTCGCCGCCGTATTCGAAGGCAGTCCGGCCATCAGCGAAATACTTGCGCCTGCCTGTCGAGCTGTCCGCAACTGGAAGCCGTCTCTTTGCGTCAACCTGCACGGCGGCACCCGAAGCCAATGGATCACCGGCCTTTCCGGAGCGAAATGGCGCGCCGGTTTCGCTCATCACAGCACCACGTTGGCGTACAACTTCAAAATCGGCCGCGCCCAGCGCATCCTCGGAGTTAACCGCACAGTCCATACCGCGGAGCACCTTGCGTCCGCATTTTTCGCCTTAGGCGTGCCTCTGCAAGAGGTGCCCCGAGCAGAAATGTCCGCGGGCGATTCGCCCATCGATGCCGGCGATCCGCCGATCCATCCTAGATACGCCGTCCTCCACCCGTTTGCATCCACGCCCGGGAAGCAGTGGCCGCCCGAACGATTCTGCGAAGTGGCTCGTTATCTTGAACTCTGGAATATCGCTCCCGTTTTTCTTGCCGGGCCTGGAGACGATGCGCAGGCCTTCAGCGCTCATCGGGTGTTTCGAGGCACTTTGACCGCAGCGAAAGCAGTAATCTCGCGAGCCGCCGTATTCATCGGCAACGATAGCGGCCCCGCCCACATCGCTGCCGCGTTTTCCGTCCCTACGCTTGTTTTCTTCAGCACCTCCAATCCCGCCATTTGGGGTCCCTGGCGCACCGAATCCGAAATTGTTGTCGCTCCCGACGGCTTGAATCAGGTCAGCGTGTCGCGAGTGATTGCCGCGCTTGAGCGCTTGCGCGTCTTCGAAGAGGCGCACGCTTGAAGGATATTTACCGGCTGCTCCGGTACGCTCGACCCTACCTGCCGGCGCTCTTTGCATCCGTCGTATTCATGGCCATCGTCGGCCTTTCGCAGGGCCTTCTGGTGAAGCTGATTCCGCTGATATTCGAACGCGTCCTGAAACCGGATACGCCCGACACTCCAGCTCTTCTCTTTTCCATTCCACACACGCACTTCAGTCTTTATCTCAACGACATTATCCCCGCGCACAATATCTGGACCATGGTCGCTCTCGCCATGCTGATGTGCTTTGTCGCTAAAGGTCTTTGCGATTATCTCGGCAACTATCTCGTGAATTGGGTTGGCATCAGCGCCATCATGGATCTTCGCCAGGAAGTTTTCGATCGCGTGCTACAGGCAGGATGCTCAGTTCTTTGAGAACCAGAGTACTGGCTTCATCATGTCGGCGGTGATGAACGACATCGACAAAATTCAGGTGTCGGTCTCGACGATGCTGGCCGATTGGCTGCGCCAGATGTTCACGGCGTTCTTCCTGTTGCTCGCCATGGTGACCATCAATTGGCAACTGTCGTTGATCAGTCTCATCGTTTTCCCCGTCGTAGCGTTGTTAACTATCAGGCTGGGGCACCGCATTCGCAGAACGACGCGCCACGCGCAAGACATGGCCGCTGGTCTGAATCAGATCCTGCAGGAAACGATCACCGGTCACCAGGTGGTGAAGACTTTCGGCGCCGAAGATTATGAATCGAAGCGTTTCCGGCTGGCCGCGCACCGCCTTCGAACCGGCAATCTTCGGTACGTCGCCCAACAGGCTGTGGCTTCCCCCATCATCGAAATCTTTGGCGCGTTGACCATTATTTTGCTCCTCACCCTGGGCCGTCTGCAGGTGAAGAGCGCGGCGATGACAGCCGGAACCTTCACCGCTTTCGGGCTGGCGCTGGTGATGCTCTACGAACCCGTAAAACGGCTCACCAATATTCACAACATCTTTCAGCAGGGCATCGGCGCAGCCCTCAAGGTCTTCGATTATCTCGATCGGCGGCAGGTCGTGATGGATAGACCTGGCGCCGCGCGCATCTCGCGATTCGAAAAAGGAATTCGCTTTGAGAACGTCCGCTTCAGCTATCCAGCCGCTCCGGAACGCTTCGTGCTCGATGGAATCGACCTTGAGATCAAGGTTTGTCAAGTAGTCGCGGTCGTTGGCTCCAGCGGCGCCGGAAAGACGACGCTCGCCAACTTGGTCCCGCGTTTTTACGATGTGAGCAGCGGCGCCGTTCGCATCGATGGCAAAGACGTCCGGGACATACGTCTTAGCAGTCTGCGCGAGAACATCAGTATCGTCGCGCAGGACACGTTCCTGTTCGACGACACAGTTTTTGACAACATCGCTTACGGCCGGCCCGATGCCAAGGAGGACGAGGTCTTCTCCGCCGCCAAGACAGCTCTTGCCCACGAATTCATCGAGAGATTGCCAGACGGATATCGGACTCGTATTGGCGAGCGAGGCTTAAAGCTCAGCGGCGGTCAACGCCAGCGCCTTGCCATCGCCCGGGCTCTGCTGAAAGACGCGCCAATTTTGATTCTCGATGAAGCCACGTCTCATCTGGATACCGAGTCCGAAAGACTCGTCCAGCAGGCCCTGACTGCGCTGATGAAGCGCCGCACGGTTCTGGTGATCGCTCACCGCCTTTCCACCATCCGTCAGGCCGACCAAATCGTGGTTCTCGAAGCCGGCAAAATAGCTGAAGCCGGTACCCACGATCAGCTTCTTGCGGCGCGAGGCGCCTATCATCGCTTGCATGAAATGCAGCATGCGGATTCGAGCGCGATCGTGGCGTCTTCGTGAGTACACAGCCAAAGCAAACATCCGCTCCCGTCCGCAGCATGACTGGTTACGCGTCGATACGGCAGCCAACCAGCGCGGGAGAATTGACCGTCAGCCTTCGCAGCGTGAATCATCGCGGGCTCGATTTGCATTTCCATCTGACCAGTGAATTTGCCCGGTTTGAGAACGCCATGCGCTCGCTTCTGAAGCAGCACGTGGCTCGCGGCCATATCGAAATCCGGGTTTCGCTCGCGCGAGACGTGGAGCAGGAATCGTGCCCGTATAACCGCACTCTGCTGACCCGTTATGTTTCCCTGTTTCGACAGGCGGCAGAAGACTTCGGCCTTGACAGCAAGCCCGATCTCAACGGCTTTTTTAGCTTGCCCGGCGTCTTCGATATTGCCGGAGAAAGCAAAGCTCTCGAAAACACCTTCGAACCCGAAGTGATAAACGCGCTGTCGGAGTGCATCCACGCCTTGAACCTTTATCGTGAGCAGGAGGCGCGCGATCTTTGCGCCGGACTCGAGACGGAGATTGCCGCAATTGAAGAACAAACTGGGCGCATTTCGGCGATCCGCGTGGAGGCTCTGCCTCAGTTGTGCGCGCGCCTTCGCGAACGCCTTGACGAGCTGCTGGCTAACACCGGTATCTCCGAAAGCCGCTTAGCCGAAGAAGCAGCATTGCTGGCCGACAGATCCGACGTTCAAGAGGAGCTCACCCGGCTGGTTGTCCACGCTCAGGAGTTACGCCGCATTTTCCAGAGTGGCGGAGAGATCGGCAAACGCCTCGATTTCCTCCTTCAGGAAATGAATCGCGAAACCAACACGATCTTGTCAAAGACCTCGGGGGTGGGTGAAGCGGGTCTGACCATCACCAACTTGGCGCTGGCGATTAAGGCTAACATCGAGAGAATACGGGAACAGGCTCTGAACCTTGAGTAGCCATTCAGTAGAAGAGCCGATCCGGCTTGACGCTCCACGTTCCCGCGATCGCATGACGATAGTCTTCATCATTTCGGCGCCGTCCGGCTCGGGAAAATCGACGCTTGTCTCGCGGCTGTTAGCCAGCGACCCGGGTTTGCGCTTTTCCGTGTCGTACACCACGCGCAGGCCGCGCGTGAGCGAGAAACCCGGAGAAAGCTACATCTATATCTCACGCCGGGAGTTCAACGACCGCATTCGCCGCGGTGAATTCCTCGAGCACGCCGAAGTCTTCGGAAACTACTATGGAACCAACCGCGAAGTACTGGAGCAGGCGCAAAGCGAAGGCAAAGACCTGATACTCGACATAGACGTCCAAGGTGCGGGACAATTAAAGAGAGCCATTCCGGAAGCTGTCAGTATATTCATTCTCGCCCCCTCGCGCGCCATTCTGGAGCAGCGTTTGCGGTCGCGGTCGGAGGATTCGGAAGAAGTCATCCAGCGCCGGCTGAAAGATGCCGCGGAAGAGATCCGCAATTACAAGCAGTACGATTATGTGCTGGTGAATCATCAAGTCGAGGAATCGGTCGGTACGCTGTCGGCGATCATCAAGGCCGAACGGGTCCGGCGGACTCGCATGGAAGAACAGATTCGGCCCATCCTCAAGAGCTTTGAGGTAAGGCCGCCTTCGTTATTTGAATAAGGAGAAAGATGTCAGAAAGACCAAAATCGAACGCGATGTACGCGATTCCCGACGATGTGTCATCGAGCACATACCGATTTATCATCGTGGCAGCGAAGCGTGCCCGCCAATTACAGAACGGCCAACGCAGCGTTCTGCCTGCAACCAACAAGAAGCCAACCATCTTGGCGATGGAAGAGGTGCGGCGCGGTCTGGTCCCCTACTCGGACGCGATCGCCGAGGAACAGGCAGCGGCAGTAGTCGAGGAGTAGCTCTTTCGATGCGCGTCGTGCTTGGTGTCGGCGGCGGAATCGCAGCTTATAAATCCGCGGAGCTGGTGCGTGCGCTCCAG
The DNA here is from genome assembly GCA_963819405.1 of uncultured Acidobacteriaceae bacterium. GTDB lineage: Bacteria > Acidobacteriota > Terriglobia > Bryobacterales > Bryobacteraceae > Bog-105. The sequence continues at coordinate 281,653 of CAWFWH010000003.1, forward strand.
CAACGCGGTCATCAAGTGCAGGTAGTCATGACACGCGCAGCCCAGGAGTTCATCCAGCCGCTCACATTTGCCGCGCTCACCGGCCGGAAAGTGATCACCGGGCTGTTCTCGCAGACCAGCAGTCAGGATACTCTTTCCAGCGCGGTCGAGCATATTGCCGTCGCGCAAGAAAATGAAGTGCTCGTCGTTGCGCCTGCGACTGCCGATCTGATTGCCAAGTTCGCTTACGGCTTGGCTGACGATTTTCTCTCAACTTTGTATCTCGCCTTCACGGGCCAAGTGATCCTCGCCCCGGCCATGAACACGGCGATGTGGGAGCATCCGGCCACGGCGGCCAATCTCGCCATGCTCCGGGCGCGTGGATGCGCCATCCTCGATCCGAGCGAAGGTTGGCTTGCGTGCGGCACTATCGGCGCAGGACGCCTGCCGGATCCCGAAGAGATTGCGGAACATGTCGATTCGCTCGTCCGCGGCAAGCAAGATCTTGAAGGCGAAGTCGTCCTTGTTACAGCGGGGCCTACCCAGGAACCGCTCGATCCCGTTCGTTTTATCAGTAACCGGTCAAGTGGCAAGATGGGCTACGCGATTGCCGACGCAGCCGCAAAACGTGGCGCGCATGTAATCTTGATCTCCGGCCCAGTGAATATTCCCGCCCCGCCGAACGTCGAGGTAATTCCGGTCCGCACGGCGCATGAGATGCGCAACGCCGTGATGGATAAGCTGAGCGAGGCCACTATCATCATAAAGAGCGCTGCCGTCGCCGATTACTACATTCCCAAAGTCGCGCAGGAAAAATTGAAGAAGACAGCGGCGCGGCTTTCTCTCGAGCTCGATCCCACGCCCGACATTCTGGCCGAAATTGGCCAGCTCAAGGGCGACCGCTTGCTCATCGGCTTCGCGGCCGAGACGCAAAACTTGATCGAGGAAGCGCGCCGCAAGATGATCTCGAAAAATTGCGACATGATGGTGGCTAATCTTATAAATCGTGAGGGTACCGGATTCGAATCCGACCGTAACGAGGTCGAGATCGTCACTCATTCGGGACGGCCCGTTCACGCCGGACCAGCGGATAAGAAGGAAATAGCCGAGCGCATTCTCGACCAGGTTGCTACGCTGCGTCTCTCCGTCCATGCATGACAACCGAGCAGATCCGCCAGTATCTTGAGTTCTATCGGGACCTGGGTTTCGATTCCATTTACACGCGCCCGGAACCCAAGCCGCTTGCTTATGCGCGCGGTTCAGCAACGGCTTCCGAAACACTCGAATCGATCCTTGCCGACATAGGCGATTGCAGGCGCTGCCGTCTATGCGAGGGACGAAAGACGATCGTCTTCGGATCGGGCGACGGCAGATCGCCGGTCGTGTTTGTCGGCGAAGGTCCGGGCGCGGATGAAGATGAGCAGGGGCTGCCGTTCGTTGGCCGCGCCGGTCAATTGTTGACTCAGATGATCGACAATACCGCTGCCAAAGAAGGCATACCGATCCGCCGATCGGACGTTTACATCTGCAATGTGGTCAAATGCCGGCCGCCCGAAAATCGCACTCCACTGCCGGACGAAATGGAGATTTGCGGGCAGTTCTTAGAACGCCAGCTTATGGCAATTAAGCCCAAGGCCATTTGCGTGCTCGGCTCGACGGCCATGAAGGCGCTCTTGAATACGAAAGAGGGAATCACTAAACTTCGTGGGAAATGGCATAAGTGGCACGATATCCCGGTGATGATCACTTATCATCCTTCATATCTGCTGCGGCAATACAATCAGCAGGCGCGGCGTGAAGCCTGGGAAGATCTGAAGACACTCTTGCATTTCGTCTATGACTGAGCGGCGCGGCCTCTTCATTACCTTTGAAGGGATTGAAGGTAGCGGCAAATCGAGTCAGATGCTGCTGCTCATCGAACGTTTACGACAGCGGGGCTTCACTGTAGTGGAAAACCAGGAGCCTGGCGCGACCCGAATCGGCAAGCAGATTCGCCGCATTCTTCTGGACCCGGCGCATCACGAGATCGCGCCCATGACCGAGCTTGCTGCTAATGTTTGCGTCTCGTACACAAGCAGCGGCTGAGATTATTCTCCCCGCTTTACAACGCGGCGACATTGTGGTGAGCGATCGCTTTACCGATTCGACTCTCGCTTACCAGGGGCACGCTCGCGGGCTCGGAATCGAAACCGTCCTCAGAGCGCATCAACTCGCGTTAAATTCGTTGCTGCCCGATATAACACTGTGCATGACCATTGACGTCGAGACTGGCCTCGCACGCGCCCACCATCGGAATAGACATAGCTCCGGCGAAGGTGGAGAGACCAGGCTCGATCACCAATCGCTCGAGTTTCATCAACGGGTCAAAGAAGGGTACGAAAAGATCGCCGCCCGTGAGCCTCAGCGGTTTCGCCTCATAGACGGGAACGGAGATCCTGCCGCCGTTGCCGGGAGAGTCTGGGCGGAAGTCGAGCCTCTGCTCCCGCGGACGCTATGACACAATCAGTACTTCGCTAGCGATGCCTCCCTTTGAAGATTTTTTTGGCAACTCGAATGTCGCGCAAACGCTTGCGCAGATGATCGAGGAGAATCGCATCGCGCAAACCATACTCCTGAGCGGACCGGAAGGCGTCGGCAAGGCTACCTTGGCCCGCCGGTTCGCCGCGGCTCTACTCGGTGATCCGGCAAAAATAGAGCGTGACGACCTCAGCCTGCCCGAGAACCTCGACATCATCGAACAGCGGGAGAAATGGACTTCCGATAAACGCGCGGACGATCCGTTGTTCTTCTCGACCCATCCCGATTTCGTGACCTTTGCTCCCGATGGTCCGTTACGCCAGATCACCATTCAGCAGATGCGGTTGTTACGGGAGCGCGCTCAATTCAAGCCTCTGCGTGGTTCCCGCCGGGTGTTCCTGATTGACCACATCGATCGGGCAAATGAGCAATCCGCGAACTCCCTCCTAAAAGTGCTGGAAGAGCCTCCGGAGCACCTGGTCATCATCGCCACAACGGAAAATTTATACGATCTTTTGCCGACGATCCGGTCCCGGTCCATCGTATTCCAGATGGCGAGATTGTCAGATTCTGAAATGCTTCAATTCCGCGAGGCTCGCAAGCTTGCGGACGGCGATACGCGCGTCGCTCTCTCCGAGGGAAGTCCTGGCATCGCCGCGACCGTCGACTTGGAACAATTCCGTGAACGCCGCGCGCTACTTCTTGCCGCCTTCGAGTGCGGCGCCGGACTGACGCCTTTCTCGTCCTGGCTTCAGCATTCGGAATCTTTCACCACTCGAAAGAGTGAGAAGTTGGATTTCTATCTCAAGCCTGCCTACGCGCTACTAGAAGACATTCTCGCCGCCTTGCACGGCGGATCACCGCTCAAAAATCGCGACGTGCAGGCGCGTATCGACGCAATCGCGCGCGCCGTCAATATCCCGTGGATCGATCGCGCTGTGCGTCTCGTAGATGAGCTTGTTCTTATGGTACGCCGAAACATACAGAAAACAGCAGCGCTCGACGCTATGATTATTAATTTGCGTAACCCTCTTCAAAGGGCAAGCACCTAAATAAACAACCACCGAGGTCAAATGATAGAGGAGAGGCGTCTAGAATCGCTTATCAGAAAACCCACGCGCACCCCTGGCGGGGAAGGAAAGGACGCGATCCGGCGTCCACCAGCCGTGAAGAAGAGCACCCCACCAGACCAGACAAATGCGGAGCAGTTTTATTACTCGAAGCAGATGCAGGGAAAGACTCACATGGTGGTGCTGCTCACCGATGGAGAGCAACTGGAAGGAGTCATCGAGTGGTATGATCGCGATTGCCTCAAGTTGAATCGCACGGGCGCTCCGAACCTGCTGCTATTCAAACACTGCATCAAGTACATGTACAAAGCCGAAGGCGAATAACTCCGGCTAGCAGTTCAAGTACAAACTGTGGCTTTGCGTCGGGAGGATATGATTCCAGTCGTGGATAATCTCGCGATACGTTTCCCCAGCTGGCCGGATCTTGCGCTCGAGATCATACAGGCCGAGCGGGTTCACGTTCCCGTTGTCCTCGCGTAAGGCTGTGTCCCAGTCGACTTGATCGGTGAGGCTGTAATAGGTGAAACCGAGCATTGGTAGGCCGTCTTCCCGCAACCGGTGAACGTTGGCCCATTCCTTCCGGATCCATGCCGGCGCCCTTTCCTGATCGGGAAGATTGGTTTCCGTGTGCATCACCGGTAAGTGGTAGCGATCGAAATACTGGTGCGTAATCACATAGTAGCCGAATATTTCGCCGGACGGACTCACTGAACCGTCGCTCTCCACCAGGTGCTCATTGCTCTCGTAGTAGTCGGTTCCCATCACGCAATGTTCTTTCCTGTGATGGTTGCAAAACCAGTGATACTCGTCTCGAGTCATCCCGTTATCCATCAGGTACTCGTACATATCGAACGTTATGGGTTGACCGAACGTCAGGTCGAGCGAGAGAAACCGCTTTTGGTTGTATATGTAAGCAGTCGGGGCGCAGGACGGATTCTTCGGATGATTAAACTCGGAAGCTTCGCTCAACACGAAGATAGCTTTCGGATTTACATCCAGGATCGAATGCATCGCCAGGACATTCGCCTTGCACAAGTTGTACAGCGCTGTCACGAACGCCCGGTCACTCGAGAGCTGCTCGTTCCACCAGCCGAATTGTGCCGAAAAAGTAGCCGCGATGAAGATTTCATTGATTGGCGTGATAAAGCGTACCCAGTGATACCGCTTCATGAATGCCTTCGCATACTCCGCAAACAACCGCGGCCAATCGCGGTTCTGAAAATTTCCTATCCAGTCTGGAACGCCGAAATGGCACAGATCCACGATCGGCTTGATCCCAAGTTTTCGCAGCTCATCAAAGGTCGCGTCAGCAAAATCCCAATCGTATTTGCCGGGCCCTAAATGAGTCTTGTAGTATGGAGGGCCGTACCGCAGGAATTCGGCGCCCAACTCGCGGACCAGTTCGAAATCTTCTCGCCAGTACTCGTAGTGTTTGCATTTTTCCATTTCGTCCACGCGCTTCGTGGACCCGTCTGGCAATGTAATTGTCGGATTGCTGTTCTCAATTCCCGTAGCGAACATGAATTGCGCCACAATCTCTCCTGTATGGCATGCGCTCGGGCGACTTACTGATCAGGATTTTTCTTTGTCCTGTCTTTGAAGGCAAGACGATAGGCCCTGCGTTCAGCCGCCTGTTCAAACCGCCGCTTTTCTTCCTCAGTCTCGGGCACAATCTGCGGTAATAACACTCGATTTCCCGCCTCGTCTAGTCCTACAAACGTCAAATATGCCGATGATGTGTGCCTCAATTCAGTTGTGCGGAGGTTCTCAACCCACACCTTAACCCCTACCTCCATCGACGTTCGGAAAACCCGATTAACCTGTGATTTTAGTCTGACCAGCTCACCAAGGTGAATGGGGTGCAGGAATGTCATTTGATCGATCGAAGCAGTGACGACAGTGCAGCGGGCGTGCCGCATACCCGCAATCGCGCCGCATAAATCTACCAGGTGCATCACGTGTCCACCCAGCATATTGCCCAGTAGATTGGCGTCATTCGGAAGGCAGACTTCAAAATATTCTGATTGCGACTGGCGAACGGTGCGAACTTTTCCGGGGCTGTCCGAATCCACCAGCAACTGACTTGTTTCTCTGCTCATTCTGAGAACTGCTGGAGATAGCTGCGGCAAAACGCCAGCACCTGTGCCCGCATGCAGATTTCGCTTACCTCCGGGTCCAGCTCTCCACTCGCGAGGACATATTTCAGCGTTTGCCAGCGCAGCGGAGCGTGATCCTGTTCTTCTACACAGATGATCTCTAATGCTGTCGCTGTGCGCCGGGCGACCGTGTAGCGCAGGCAGGACCGGGTCTCGGTGGCGGGAAAACACTCGCAAGATCCGCGCGAGTAGCCGTGATTACAATACCGGAACCGAAGCGTTTCGGGCGCGCTCTGCGGCTCTGCCATCGCGTGGCACAAGCCGTCGTATTCATGGATCAGCGGCAAGCGCGCATTCGCGTACTGCGGATGTATAACCAGCCGTTGCGGTTCAAAATACGGGCATGGCATACCTGTTCAGCGAAGAATCAAAGATTGCCTTGTTTACGCTTCCGTGACCACCACCACCAATTCCGCTGCTCCGCTGGCAAATGTGGATTACGCGCCTGCGCCGCCGCGCATCGAAGCGTATCGAGCACGCAAACATCCTGTTTCGTTCCCGCCTTTTCGCACAGCCGACGGTACAGATCATCTCCATCGGAGGATGCCAGTTGCGTCACGTTCGCAATGCCAAGAAGATGCAGATCGCGTTCGATCGATGGACCTACCCCGGAGAGATCCCGAAGCCGGCGAGTGCCTGTCGAAATGGAATGAGCGGCAGCGATGTTCTTGAGTATACTTCAGTGCGGATACGACTACTTCTCAATCAGGGTTGCCGCATAGTGGTCGATCCAGCGACTCTGTTCCGCGGTCTCGGGGATCGCTGCCCCACGAATCGCACTCAGATGCGCGATGGCTAGATCGGGAGACCGACCAGCCGTAATAAGAAGGCAAGCCGCGAGTAAGCCGGATCGGCCGATTCCCTGCCGGCAGTGGACAACGACGTTCTCGCCGACGGTCAGGCGGGAGTTAAGTTTCTCGATCAGCCGCGATGCGTCCGCCTGGGATTCCGGTGCGCTGCGATCGGCAATGGGGAACGATATGAACACCATTCCATCAGCTTCCGAATACTGTTCCTCAGCATCTAAGTTTAGATCGCGCTCCTCTTCAGCAGTAAGGAGCGAGACAATCACGTCCACTCCAGAACCTCGCCAGCTTGCTATCTCGTCCGCGATCCAATCGCCGCCCCGCGGGCGCGCCGCGATGGCGAGCTTTCCGCGCCATGGACCATCTATCCAATACAACTTCGTGTACATTGATCTACTCGTTATCCGCGTCACTCTTGACGACAATGTCCCGCGGAAGCGTGTCTACATCCACACCTCGCGACCGTAAGACAAAAATACGATGATGTCCATCCAGGATAGTTCCATCGGGTCGTGTTTTCAGAGCATCCTTCTGGCGGGTTGAAGAGAGTGCTTTAAGGCTTCTGTCGACATCTTCTCAAACTGCGCCAACTTCACTTCAAGAAGAGAACTGTACGCATGGAGAGGCTTTAAGCGCAAGTGTGGAAGAGCCGCATCCGCACGCGCTACTTCACGAATCCGAGCTTCTTCAAATCCGGTTCCGGCAGCGGCGGGTAAAATTGCGCTTGCCCGAAGGTTTCCTTTACTCGCCCATCCTGCAGCGCCACTCCGTACGGTGGATCCACAAACGGAAACGCCTTTTTTAGCTTGTCGAGTTCTAAGCTTGTCGACGCCTTCAATCCGGTGTCGTGCAGAAAGGAGGCTGCCCATTGCGGATTTACGGTTGGGATGGCGACGATGTTTGTATCGCCCCAGTTGAGCTTCGACATGAATCTCGAGGCCGCATCGCAGTGCATGCACGAAGGATCGTAGAAAAATAGGAACACTTTCCCTTCCGCCAAACTCTGCGGTTTGCCGTCGACCACGACCGGAGTTGGCACTTGGGCATTGTGCCGCTCTGCTGCGTTCACCCCAAAGCTGACACCAGCAAGTACGACAAGCGCAAGGAACGCAACGGCAGGTACGCGGAAGGTGGTCACTTTGGGTGACCATTTGAAAGCAGCGAGTCCCAGCAGCAGCATCACGCCATCCGTAATGAAAAATCCCGGCCCGACCGTGCGCTTGATAAGCGGAAAGCAGCTACACTCGTGGCCTACTAAGGCGCGATAGTAATATCCAACCCAGCAAATGAAGAAGATCAGGAGCGCCGAGCCCAGTAACCCGCCCCACCGTCTAAAACGCGGCGTGAAAAGCATGAAAGCGGCCAATAATTCGATTGTGCCAAGCGACGCCGCGCCCAGTACGCCCAATCCTGGCGGCACGCGAGCTTGTTCCAACAATTCACCCGTCTTGAACGGGCTGAGCACCTTCCATCCACCGGAAACCAGAAAGATCACCCCGAGCAAGACCGCCGCGACAATCGCCGCAGTCCGTTTCCATGCTGCCGTGCCTTCTTGCATCTGCTCTTAAATTGTATTCTGATCTCTTATCGTGCTGACGAAGCTTTATGCATGAGATTCGCGTGACCGTGCCGGAAGGCAGGGGAAAAGATGTTGCCGAACTCGCTCTGAAAGCCGGGATAACGCAAGCAGTAATGTATCCGGTCTTCGCATACGGCCCAAACCGTACCAAAGAAGTTGTCAGCGCCGAGACTTCCACGCCGCTGGCCAAAAAATTTGCGGACAGCGTCCTCACTTCATCGTGGTTCGATTCCACCGAATGTTCCCTCAGCTCGCGCGAGCTGCGCGCCATCGTAACTGATGCGCATCCCCACGACATAACGCAGCCGATGCTCGAGCCGCCCATCAATGTCTTCGAGGACCTGTGGCAGCTAAGCCACGTAACCATCAGTTACACGGCGCGCGCGCTAGCCGGAGCCATTCTTCTCGGTTACGGGATGCTTCAGAACGATCCCATTATCATTGTGGTGGCCGCCTTATTTCTTCCCTTCTTATCGCAGGTTCTCGCCGTTAGCTTCGGAGCATGGGCGGGAGATCTCGGCCTTGCAAGACAAGGCGGCAAAGCGCTCCTGGTCAGCACAATCGCCTCCATTTTGGGCGGGGTGACCGTCACGCTCCTGCACGGCCCTCCCATGTTGTTTCACAGCTTCGGTTCTCCGCTGGCGAGCTTCGCTCTGTCGGTAGTCATCGGAATAACGGCGGGTTTTATCACCGCTGACGATGCGGGGCGCCGCTATCTGATCGGAGTGGCCGCAGCGGTCAGCTACGGAATATTTCCCGTTTGGTTCGGCTTCTGTCTGGTGCAGGGATTTCCGGATCGGAGTGTCACAACTGCCCGTATAGCGACCTTCGGGATTAACGTCGGTACAATCACCGTGTTCGCCCTCATCGGTTATCTGCTGCTCGACATTAAGCGTAAGGACGTGAGAGGATTCATTCGTCAACGGTCTGATAAATCAGGTAAGATCACACGCTAGCAAGACAGGCAGACCACAGAAAGCAATGGTCTGCCCACACTTAAGGTATTTGAGGTGGAAACGCAGTTGGGTGTTCCGGGATCGAATCAGAGGAGGGAGCAATGAGACGAAGCTTGGCCTGGGGTTGCTGTGCGGCTCTTCTGATGTTTTGCTTCGCGTGCAGCAAGGCGGATCAGGAACGGGAACATCAAAGAGCTGAAGAAGCGAAGGCAAAGACCCGCCAAGAGGCTCGAAAATTGAGAGATGAGGCCAAACAACAAGCCAGGAACTTGAGGCAGAACATCAACCGAGCCTTGCAGGACGGCCCTCCCGCGCAAGGCGGTACCGGCAATGGGGCGGGGGACAAGTTGAGGCGCGGCGGCGAAGATCTTCGCGCGGCGGGCGGTCAAGCTTCGGTAAAACTGAGCCACGCAGCTATGATCGCCAAGGTGAAAGCGAAGCTCGCCACCGATGTGGGCTTGTCCACGGTGACTGGCGTTGACGTCGACGCCTCCGGCCAAGTTGTCACTTTGAGAGGAACCGTGGCTTCAGAGGATGAAAAGCAGCGGGCCGAGCAAGCAGTCAGGCAAGTCAGCGGCGTTACGCGGGTGATCAACGATCTGACGGTGAGGTAGACGTGCGCCTATTGCCGTACCAACTCCACCCGGCGATTTTCCGCGCGACCCCTCTCAGTCGAATTCGTCGCGATGGGATGCGATTCGCCGAAGCCTTTGGCGGTTAACCGGCTCCGGTCGACGCCGTGATCCGCCAGCCAGTGCGCCACCGCGTTAGCGCGTTCCTCAGATAACGTCTGATTTGCGGCTTTATCGCCGACATTGTCGGTATAGCCGTCCACTTCGACCGTCCATGCAGGATTCGCCTTTAACTGATTAGCGATGTCTCCCAACACGCGGTCGGCGGAGGCCGGAACCGCAAACTGACCGGTGGCGAAGCGAAGCTGGCTTTCTCCCAACGAAACACACCCGCCCGCCAGGGTTCCGCCGCGGTAGCGATCCAAAACAGCTATGAGCGGACGCCCAGCGCGAGGCGCGCCCACTTCGCCCTCCAATATTTCTCTGTTGGTTACGTCGCGTCCATAGATCTTCCGATTCTCTCCGGCGTCGGGGCGCAGCGTGGCGCCTTCCAGCGATAGACCGGCGAACAAACCGCGCGAACGCGACCAGGAGAGGATTTCCGCCCGCATCAGGACGTCTGTGTTGGCGCTGGCCTGCCGCCCTACGGGACCTGCGGCAGCAGCCGCTTCACCTCCTAACGTGAATTTGTCGCCGAGTAACCGGTTCATGCCGCTCCGTTTCATCACTAGCATGAAGACGTCGGTGGACGATCCGCCGAGCTGCAAGCCAAAGCTGCCGCCCTCGATCGCTACTGCCGCCGGCCCGCTCCAACCGCGTCCGCACTTGCGGCAAGAGGCGAATCCGCGACCATACTTGCCCCCAACCCCGAACGCGCCCTTGAGCAAGCCCGGCACAATGACAACGCACTCCGCTCTATCGAGCAGATCCTGCGGGATTCCTTTATCGGGGCTGGCCATGACCTCGCGGAAGCCGTCAGCCGCGTTTCGCAAGCGCTTATCCGGGGTGGTTTCCTGCGCAACTAGCGCTGTTGCGACGAGGAACGTAAGGAGGCGTACTAGTGTCATAGCCCTAATCATCGCATAGGAATACCCCAATCAATGTAGAAGGTTGATGGTTCCGCGACACTTGGGCGTCCCGCAACGGCAGGCGACCTTATCTACCTTCTTTTCGAATCGATAATCCACCGTCAATTCCTCGCCGGGCTGGATATCGCGAAGGCTCATATACAGGATGTGACCCTTCAAAATGCGGGTAATCAGGTTCGGTTCGCAGGAGTGATTGATGTACTCCGCGCCCGAACCGCCTCTCGAGCCATCAATCGTCCAGTAAGCATCGAGAGTGAACAGATAAGTGAACTCGCTCAAATTGGCGCGCCGCTTTGTCTCGCGGCGGCTAATCTTTTCCCCTACGTACTCGATGACCTTTCTTCCGGCGGGAATAAATTCAGTGGCATAAATTCCCCAACGATGGATCTTAGAAGAAGCTAGTTTCATACCAAAACACGCGTATTCGGGGTTGATACGAGGAGAATTGCGCGCCGACGGCTTCGATCCGTTCGTATTTTCAGAACGCGCCATGCCCGTCAGGTTAGCGGATGTAAGGCGCGTCCGCCATCACTTTTCAGCTTGTTTACTGAATTTTTTGTTGAATGACGCCGATTAATTCCTGAACGGCATCCGCGCTCTTCTTCAGCGCGGCCTTTTCACTGGAATCCAGCTTGATCTCGTAGATTTTCTCGATGCCGCCTTTGCCCAATTTGACCGGCACGCCGACAAAGAGGTCGTTGATTCCATATTCGCCTTGCAAATATACGGCGCAAGGAAGGACCTTTTTCTTATCCTTCAAGATCGACTCCACCATCTCGACCGTGGAAGCAGCGGGGGCATAATAAGCACTCCCGGTCTTCAGATATTTGACGATCTCCGCGCCGCCATCGCGCGTGCGCTGGACCAGCCGGTCAATGGTCGCTTGATCCGTCAACTCAGTCAGCGGGATGCCACTCACGTTTGTGAAACGTACTAATGGCACCATCGTGTCACCATGCCCGCCCAGTACCATTGCCGTCACATTTTCAAACGAAACGTTCAATTCCTGGGCGATGAACGTCCGAAAACGCGCACTATCCAGGACGCCAGCCATTCCCATAACCCGCTCGCGAGCAAATCCCGACACCTTCAGCGCTGTCCAGCACATTGCATCCAGAGGATTTGTCACCAGGATCAGGATGGCGTTCGGAGAGTGTTTTGCGGCCTGTTCGGTCGCGCTTTTTACCACCTCATAGTTGGCGAACAATAAATCATCCCGGCTCATGCCGGGCTTGCGAGGAAATCCTGCGGTAATCACTACGATGTCGGAGCCGGACGTCTCTTCATAACCGTTTGTCCCCACGATCCGGACATCGTATCCTTCGACGGGTGCTGATTCGAGCATGTCCAATCCTTTGCCTTGAGGCACGCCCTCGACAACATCTACCAGGACAACGTCGGCTAGCTCTTTAGCGACTATCTTTTGCGCCGTGTTAGCGCCCACATTGCCGGCCCCAACGACAGTCACTTTCCTTCGCATTTATGACCCCTCAGGCGATATAGAAACCGCAGTATAGCAACCGAAATTCACAGTTACCCACCGGGCAGTGAGTACTAGCACGAAAAGACTGGAACACTCGCCCGATTATCTGTTAGTATTGACCAAACTGAAATCTTGAACGGCTATTCTGAGGTCAAGGGTTTTTCTATGATTCGAAACGTTTCAACGTTAGTGTGTTTGCTGGCAGTGAGCGCTGTGTGCTCGCTGGCCCAGAACGCTTCCGGTACCGGTGGTATCTCGGGCGTGGTGACAGACGCTTCAGGAGCCGTCATCCAGGGTGCGAGCGTAGTTGTCCAAAATGAATCGAAAGGCATTCGCCGCGACTTAACGACGACGGCTGCCGGAGTTTTCGATGCCCCGTCTCTGGTCCCTGCTCCTGGTTACACTGTGACCGTCACGAGACCCGGATTTCAAGCCTATGAAGCCACCAATATTAGCGTGCAGGTCGGCGAAACCGTTACCTTGAGTCCCAGGCTTCAGGTTTCTACTTCCACGACGAAGGTGGAAGTGACGGCAGAAGCGCCGGTCGTGGAAGGCAATAAGACAGACGTTTCGCAGGTGGTCGGCACGCGGCAAATCCAGGACCTTCCGATCAACGGCCGCAGGGTGGATAGCTTTGTTCTGCTGACACCTGGCGTTACGACAGATGGATCCTTCGGGCTGGTATCGTTTCGTGGCAATCCGGCCGGAAACACGTTCCTGACCGACGGCATAGATACGACGAACCAGTTCTACGACGAAAACGCCGGGCGCACTCGAACATACAACATTTCGCAGGACGCAGTTCAGGAGTTTCAGGTAATCACCAGTAATTTCAACGCTGAATACGGAAACGCTTCCGGCGGCGTGATCAATACGGTTACCCGCAGTGGAACGAATGGCATCCATGGCACGGCGTATTGGTTCTTCCGCAATAGAACCTTAAATGCAACCGATCCGGAAGCTGCGGGCATCAATCCACCCGAATGGCGCCATCAGGCGGGAGCGAGCATCGGGGGGCCGATTAAGAAAGATAAGCTCTTTTACTTCTTCAACGGCGAGCTGCAGCGCAGAAACTTTCCGATCGTGTCGACGAATACTGGCGCTCTCAGCCTGTTTAATGCGCAAGGCCAATATGTCGCGACCGGTTCAAATGCTTGCGGCGTACCCTATACGCCGGCAACGGGTATCGCTCCCCGTATGCCGAGCGCCGCTCAATGCGCTGCTGCCATCTCCTACATTCAGTCTCGAGTTCAGCCACAGCTCGTGCCTAGAACCGCTGACGTCAATCTGTTGTTCGGGAAGATCGATTATCAGATCAGCGATCGAAACCGATGGTCGACGGAAATGAACTATCTCGACTTCCGCTCGCCCAATGGCATTCAGACACAGGCTGCGATCTCCAGTGGCGCCGCAGTGGGAAACAACGCAGACACGAATGTCTTCGACCGCACTATCAAATCGAGTTTGACCTCCGTCATTTCACCGAATGTCGTGAATGAACTGCGTTTCGGGATGTTCAAAGATCGTCAATTCGATCCGGCCAGCGCGAGCTTGTTGCCTGCTACAGGCCCGGTTGCAATTTCAGTCGGCGCATTGAGCAATTTGGGTTACGCGACCAGCTACCCGCGCACATTGCCCAGCGAATTACGTCTGGAAGGTTCTGATACCCTTTCGTGGACGCTGGGGAAGCACAGCTTGAAGTTCGGTGTCGATTACTCGCATCTTGAGGACTACGTGAACCAGTTGTCGAATCGATACGGAAGCTACACCTACACCAACCTGAGCGCCTTCGCTCTGGATTTCAGTGGCAACACCACAGGCCTGAAGGATTGGTCCCGCTTCACACAGACGTTCGGTAACCCCATCATTGATCTTAATTTCAATAACATTTCAGTATTCGTCCAGGACGAGTGGCACATCACTCCGAAGCTCACCATCTCGCCTGGTGCGCGCTATGATTTCACAACGATTCCGCAGCCAACCCAAGTCAATCCCCTGCTTCCCCAAACCGGGCATATTCCCGACCGGGCGCTAAACATTGCCCCACGGCTCGGCTTAGCCTATCAATGGAACGACAAGACGGTGTTCCGCGCTGGGTACGGAATGTTCTATAACCGCTACATCTCTGCGGCTATCGAGAATCTATTCGTCAACAACGGTTTATATCAGCCGAGCTACACGCTGAACGGCAATGTCGCCGCACAGGTGGGTGCAGGCCCGCTGTTTCCGTCCATTCCATCCGCTGCACCGAACGTTTCCGGAACCGCGAACGTGAGTTACGCCGATTCGAATTGGCGCAATGCCTATTCAGAGCAGGCGACTGGGGCGATTGAGCGGCAGATCGCTCGCGACACGGGCTTAACCGTATCCTACGTCTGGAGCCGGAGTCTGCACATCGCCTCCGCAAGCGATGCAAACGTTAACCCGCCCACCCAGACGTACACTTACACAATCCTGAACTCCGCAGGACAACCGGCCGGCAGCTACACTACGCCGATCTATACGCTCCCGCGTCCGAACCCAGCTTTCGGGAAGATCATTCTGGCACAGTCCAATGCGAACAGCTACTACAACGGCCTCATCGTGCAACTTCAAAAGCGATATAGCACCTGGTTCCAGGGCAACTTGTCCTATACGTGGTCGCACACGATCGATGACGATATTGGCGGCGCTGCCGGCGGGGTCGGAGGATCGAGCGGAATTTTGTTTGTACCGAGTTTCGTCACGTCAGTATTCAACGGTGACGAGAGGGGCGAGAAAGGATCCGCGGCAACAGATGAGCGGCATCGGCTCGTCTTGAGCGGCGTGATGAATCCGAAGTTTACGCACGGCGACAGCGCGTTCGACAGATACGTAATCAACGGATGGCAGTTGTCAGTGATCTCGACGTTCGGCTCGTCCTTCCCATTGGCGCCAACTGTCAACGTAGTCGCGAACCCGAGTCTTCCTGCGGCAAGCGCGCTCCTTTCGACCAGCACGTTGAATGGATTGGGCGGAGCAACGCGTGTTCCGTTCGAATCGATTTCCGCTTTAAACGTGGCGCCAATCTATCGGACGGATGCCCGTCTATCGCACATCTGGCCCATCCGAGAGCGTGTGCATCTAACGCTGCTATTTGAGGCGCAGAACGTCTTCAACCACTTCATTTTGGAAGGTGCAGTGCCGCGCCAGACGGTCCAGTACAATACCGTCGCGTTCAATGGCGGAGTCGCTCTCTCTCCCAATCCATCCTACGGTGCCGCTACCGCTACTCAGGCGCCTCCGGACGGTACGACCGCCCGAAGGGCTCAAGCGGCGTTGCGCATCGAGTGGTAACTCTGGATTAAGTGAGAATCAGAGAGGGCCGTTTTTCTGCGGTGCGTTTTTCTGCGGTGCCGTTTTTCTGCGGTGCCGTTTTTCTGCGGTGCCGTTTTTCTGCGGTGCCTTTTCTGCGGTGTTTTCTGCGGTCGTTTTTCTGCGGTCCTGTTTCTGCGGCGCCTTTTATCTGGATCTACCAGAGCTCGGAGACTTTGACGCGGATGCTGCCCGCGTCAAGGAAACCTTCTGGCGAAACTTCGTCTGGTATTTCATTCTCAGACATCTGCCAAGCTGACCGCTCTTGTGCTCGTCGCCACACAGTACTCTGCTCCATCGCGATTACTCTGCCCTACACGAAGGTCCAAACTTGAAGTATGAGCACCCACGTTTTTATTCTGCTGCTGGCGTGCAGCGCGCCAGGCTTGCAGGCGCAGACGCGCCCGCTGATCTTCTATAACGTGGATGTCTTCGATGGCTATCGCATGCTGCGCAGCCAGACGGTGACGGTCCGGGATGGAATGATTCGTGACATAGGCGCGTCGGCCGAACGGCCCAGCACGCCGGGATTTATCGATGGAGTGGGAAAGACCTTGCTGCCAGGGCTGATCGATGCGCATTGCCATATTGCCACAGAAGAATCGCTCGAGCAGGCGGCGGCGCTTGGGGTCACAACGGAGCTGGATATGTTTAGCAATCCGAAGCAGCTCATCCCCTTGCGGAAGGAAGTGGAACGCGGCGAACATCCGAATGCGGCGGATTTCCGCACCGCAGGAACGGGAGCTTCGGCTCCGGGTGGACATCCGAGCGAACTTGGCGGCCCACCATTCCCGGCGTTCGGCCCGAAGGATGACGCGCAGGCATTTGTGGATGCGCGTTTTGCGGAGGGTTCCGATTACCTGAAAATTATTTATGACCACACGATGCCTGGATTGTCTTTTCAGCAATTGCGCGATTTGGTGGCTGCGGCGCACAAGCGGAACAAACTTGTCGCGGTGCATGAAACGGTGCAGAAAGACGGACTGGAGGCGATAGAGGCGGGCGCCGATGATTTGGAGCATGTCTTCGATGACACACCGATATCGCCCGGATTTCTGAAGGCTGCCGTAGCAAGTCATATCGTTGTGACGCCGACACTCGCGATCATCTCGGCCGTGGGCGGGAGGGCAACTGGACCTGAGCTTGCGAAAGATCCGCGCTTTGCTCCGTATCTGTTGGGGTGGGCGGAGGGTATTTTGAACGTTCATCTGCCAGACAAGGTGGTGGCGCGGCATCATTACGAAAATGCCCAAGCGGCAGTTAAGGCTCTCCACAATGCGGGGATCACGATTTTAGCCGGCACGGACTCTCCCAATCCCGACACGGGTTATGGCGCCAGCATGCACGCGGAAGTTTTGCTGTTGACCGAGTGCGGTCTCACCCCGGAAGAGGCGCTACATGCGGCTACGGCGGCGCCTGCCCGGGAATTCGGATTGATTGATCGCGGGCGGATTCAGGAGGGCCGGCGCGCGGACTTGCTGCTGGTGAAGGGCGATCCTTCGAAGGATATTCGTGCCACCCGGGACATCTTGGGAGTTTGGAAAGCGGGCGTTCCGATCGATCGCGAGGCAGTAGCGAAGATGGCCGAAGCGAGCCGGAAGCCGCAGCCGAATAAGTAAAGGTCAGCTCTGTTCGAGTAATAAGACTGGGGCGAGGGCGAGAGGCGTTGCGCCAGCTACGGAGGCGGTATGGAGAGCAGCCGATGCGCCTTGCATTCTTCCGTTAAATACGTGCGGCTGGACGGAGACTTCCGCCTCCTTCATTTGGAGTTCCCCATATTGAAAGATGGGGAAAATCTGCGGGGACGACGAGAAGCGCTCCTGGACAACGTAGGGAGTGCGGAGCGCGATACGAATGGCGCGTTCCCAAGCCGATTCATTCATGTCCGCGCCGACGAAGGCTCTTCGATCGCCCGTGTCCTCATTGGGACGCAATTCCAGTTGCTCGCGTTTACGGCGGATGAACTCCGGAAGGTCAACGTCCTTGTCCTTGTATTTTGTTTTCCTTTCCGCGACGACGCGCGTCCATGGGACGAAATTGCGGATGAGCCTACGGTCAGCAATGGGGAGGCTGGCGGTAATACTCTCGTCCGTCACGAGATCGAACAGGGCGCGGCGCTGGGCAATCTCCGATCTAAAACTGTTGACGACGCACACCGCGCGATCGCGGTACGCCAGCAGGAGTGGATGAGAAAGATCGAAATGGACGAGCAACTCGCGCGTTAGGAGGCGGCGGAATACGATATCGATCTGAAAATTCCTGGCGCCGAGTTTACCATTTGTGTACTCAAGCTCATCAGGCGAAACGACGCGGGCTGAAGCGCCGCCTTGATTAAATAATTCGACCAGGAGGCCGCCCTCGGCCGCATCGGAATCGAATTGCTGACCGAGTTGGAGGACTGCTATGTTCGGCTGACGACGGCCGCCAAACTCTTTCCAGGCCTGCATGACGGCCGCTCGCAAATATTTCGTGGCGCCGACTTTGGATAGCTTATATCGCCCGCGCTTAAAACTTTTGACGATTGGCAGATCGAGAAAAAGATCGGCCAGAGGTTCAGAATAGGCCAGTCCAGCCAGTTTGCAGGCTTCCAATCCCCGCAAGGATAGCGATCCGTTTTGGACGTGAGTGTCCATTTGGGACGTGACATTGAAGCGAGAGTAGCCGGACGGAAAGGCCGCGAGCATTTTCTCCGCCGGCAGCATTTGAAGACGGTTGAGTAACGCAGGCGATTGGAGCGCCAAAGCTTCTATTTGGTCAAGTATGGCGGCGAAGTGCTCGGATACGCGGCCAAGGGTCTCCACTTGCCGGCGAGAGACAAAGTGGGGGCGTAAAACGGGCGCGATTAGGCGACCGGATTCGGCCAAACCACGGAGCCGCATACGGTCTTGCAGATCGTGGGCCCAGCCCAGATCACGGTAGCTCTTCTGTTCAAGGAGCTTGTGGTAGCGGGCAATTGCCTCGCCAAGCTGCGCCATTCAGTCGGGTCCTGAGCCAGTATTGCACGTCGATGCCGATTTTCAGGAGAAATGGAACTCGAAAGGTTCCCAGTACCGGCAAACCCGCTCACTTTTGAGCTGGCTGCGTTTAAGAGGGCTGGTTAGATTAGGAAAACTTCATCTTCTTCTTTAGTTTCAGATTCAGGTGTACGGTTCGCTTGCTGTCGAAAACACTGACCATCTTATTTGGGCTTGTCATACCGTTGGCCTCCGCCCGAAGCTCATAGTTGATATCCGTACTCAAGCCATAGAAGTGGTATTTGCCGTCAGGCTGGGCAATGAAGGACCGCACCTGAAGCGTCTTTGTGTCTTTCAGCAATACAACAGCTTTGGGAACCGGAGACCCGCCGGTGTCCAAGACCGTGCCTTCGATCGATCGCGTCGTAGGCGTGCCGGGTGGGCCAGCGACAACTGGTTGACTCTGTGCGAAGCAGGAGACCGCCAAGAGGACGCTGACAATAGAACAAACGAGATATCTCACAGGAACACGATGAACTTCAGTGCCACTCCTCTTCTGGTTCTTCTTCGTCCTCTGTTTCCTCGTCCTCTTCCTCCTTGTCCTCGTCGAAATCTAAGTCGTCGTCGTCTTCCTCTTTCTCGTCCTCCGACTGAATTTCAACGGGGTTGACGCTGGCGACGGTCAACGCAGCTCCGCACTCGTCGCAGGAGAGGACATCGCCTTCGTCGAGCTCTTCTTCTTCTACATCAATAGGAGCGTCACATTTGGGACAACTGACCATAAATGTTCCTTTTCTAGGTTAAACGCTACGCCCGATGGATCATCCGTGACGAAGAACTGTTACATCGTTCAATTGGCGGACGGCGGCGGCGAGTTCGTCGGAAGTCAACGTGACTAAGGTTTTGTCCATGTCCTCCGAGGTCTCGACCATATGCTTCAGGTGCTCCGCGGCAATGCGCATACATAGCGGATCAGTGAGCTTGCGCCCCTGGTCAGCAGAAAGCTTCAATAGTGCCGGATGAGGTAATGCAATAACTTTTTCTTCAGGGGGACCGCCATCGGGGGTGACCAGGAATTTAACGTCGACCGTATCGGCGTGCCTAATAGAAATGCCTGTCTGCAGCCATCGGAATTGCACTTTCCACATGCGGCCAAACAGGTCCGGACCTGCCTCGAAAAGACGGCCCTGGTCACTCATGACCCGATGCTAGCATGAGGTTCGGCGGTGGAATCCGGCACACTAAATGGCCGTCGAGCGCTGACCCACCAGAGAAAGCAGCTCGTTGCGAGTTTCCTTGTTATCACGAAATGCGCCTAGCATAGCGCTGGTGATCGCGCCCGAATGCTGCTTCTCAACACCGCGCATCATCATGCAGAAATGCCGCGCTTCGCAGATGACGCCGACACCCTTGGGATTGATCAGATCCTGAATAGTTTCGGCAATCTGCTGTGTGAGCCGCTCTTGAATCTGCAAGCGCCGGGCGAACACATCCACTATGCGCGGGATTTTGCTAAGGCCGATGACCTTGGCGCCGGGAAGATACGCCACGTGCACCTTTCCGAAGAAGGGCAGAAGGTGGTGCTCGCACAAACTGAAGAACTCAATGTCGCGAACGATGACCATCTCGTCGTAGACCACATCGAATAGAGCGCCCTCGACGATCTGCTTGACGTCCGCGGAATAGCCACTGGTCAAATAGCGAAGCGCCTTCTCAGAACGCTCTGGCGTGCGGAGCAAACCATCACGGTTTGGATCCTCCCCGACCGCCCGAAGGATGTCTCTCACGTGAGGGGCGATGGCAATTGGAGACGGCTTCGATTTAAATTCGATGACTGACCGGCTCTTTTTCGTAGGTTTATGCATGGATAGTTACCCTTTCCGGATGAAGATCCGTAATGGCTTCCGCAGACGTAGGGAGAAATATCTCAAAGCCGTTCCGCTCCGTTTCCTGAATATGAAGACGCGATAAACGCGCGTGAGTATGGCTGAGGTAGGCGCCCCAATTCTGCTGAAGTATCGCCGCGATAACTTGCGCAATGTTCTCTGTGGTGGGCACCAGGTCAGCGAATTCGGAGACGTCGAGATTGATGTTGCGATATGCGAAGCGTTGCAGAACCTTCTGTTCGACGAGACGGTCGAGCTGACCTAAAGGTACGACGAGTCCAGTTGCGGGATCGATATTGCCGGAGACAGTTACTTCCAAAGTATAGTCGTGTCCGTGGCCAAACGGGTTGTTGCACTTTCCATACAGACGGGCGTTCTCAAAGGCGCTCAATTCCGGAGAGTGCAGACGATGCGAAGCCGGAAAGCGATAGCGGCGGGTAACAGCGATCATGCGGCAAGATCCGGGCGAACAACGTCGACGTAGAGATCTGCAGTCTCAAAGAGACGCACCTTGGCAAGGCTTGTGTTGGGACCTGAGAGCCTGGGTTCAAGGCGCCCCCAGATCTCACGAGCTACGTTTTCAGCGGTTGGGATGACGCTGTCGAATGGCTGCACTTCATAATTCAGGAAGCGGTGATCCATGGGAGCCACTATTTCTTCTTCAAGAATCTGCTTCAAATTTTTAAGGTCGATCACCATGCCGGTGATGGGATCGGGATCGCCCTCAACCGTGACCTCAACAACATAATTATGACCGTGGCCGCTCGGATTGGCTCCTTCTCCAAAGATCTCGCGATTCTGCGCGTCGCTAAGCGACTCAATACGACAGACGTGAGATGCTGAAAACTCGGCCTTACGCGTCACAAACATTTCCGGTAATTGGATGCGTGAGGCAAGTCATTGGATACTGGAATTGTCCCCCAAGTTTGCCATTGTGACCAGTACTAACAACGCGCTTCGTGCACTTCTAATAAGTCTTACGTTAGCTTTTATCGGCGTAATCGGTCTCAGCCTGCGAGACACGTCCGCGAAGGAAGGCGGGCCAGCGCCCCAGTTTTCGATCACGACCGATCAAGGCACGCGAGTGACTCCGACCGCTTTCGGAGGCAAGGTGCTGGTGCTTAATTTTTGGGCGACTTGGTGCGCGCCTTGCGTCGAGGAGATTCCATCGCTCGATCAATTTCAAAGGCGATTCGCGAAAAACGGGGTGGTGGTCGTGGCGATCAGTATTGACAGGAGTGACCAGAAATACAAAAACTTCCTGGACCGCATACCCGTGTCTTTCAAGACGGCGCGCGACCCCAAGGCGGATATCAGCGCGGAATACGGCACGTTTCAGTACCCGGAGACATACATCATCAAGGATGGCCGAATCGTGCGGAAGTTCGGCAATGCCGCAGATTGGGTTAGCGACGACATAACTCAATACGTGCAGAGCCTGCTGTAATTGCCCAATGACGTCCAGAAGTTCTCGCGAGTATTGAATCGCAGGTGGGCAGAAATGCAGTACTCTCGCAGCCCAATGATCTACGGCTCTACGAGTACGACGGCGGCGTGGATAAGTCGCTGCCCGAAGTGGTGGTGTTCCCGCGCACCACAGAGGAAGTGGTCGCGCTTGTGAAGCTGGCGTCTGAGCACAACCTCGCGATTGTAGGGCGTGGGGCAGGCACGGGTTTGAGCGGAGGCGCGATTGCGCGGGCGGGCGGCATGATCGTTTCGTTCGCGAGAATGAATCGCATTCTGGAAATGGATATCGAGAATGAGCGCGCGATTGTACAGCCGGGAGTAGTGAATCTAGATATTTCCATGGCCGCTCAGCCTTTCGGGTACTTTTATGCTCCCGATCCGTCGAGCCAGCGAGCCTGCACGATCGGAGGGAACGTAGCAGAAAATGCGGGCGGGCCGCACACACTGGCCTACGGAGTGACGACGAACCATGTGGTGAATGTCGAGGCAGTGCTGGCAGATGGAACGGTGATTGAAGCCGGAGGGAAAGAGCCGGACTTGCCGGGATATGACCTTGTCGGGCTGCTCACCGGATCGGAGGGGACCATGGCGCTGGTGACGAAGATCGGCGTGCGACTGATGCGCCAGCCGGAAGCGGTGAAGACGATGCTCGCCATCTACAACTCGACGGACGAGGCGGGAAACACGGTTGGCGAGTTGACGGCGCGAGGAATTACGCCTGTAGCACTGGAGATGCTGGATGGTCCGATGCTGCGAATGGTGGAAGCGGCAACAGGCGCGGGCTATCCTCTGGACGCAGCCGCCGTGCTGCTGATCGAATTGGAGGGGCTGACCGAATCGATTGAGGAACAGGCGTTGGAGATCGATGAAGTCTGCCGAGCGGCCGGCGCGCGAGAGGTACGGGTTGCCAAGTCCGCCGCAGAGCGGGATTTGCTGTGGAAGGGACGCAAGAACGCATTTGGAGCCATCGGGCGCGTAAGCCCAACCTATTACGTTCAGGATGGCGTCGTTCCGCGCACGCAGATTGCGCGTACATTGCGCGCGATTGCGGAAATTGGAAAAAAATACGGTATCAATATCAGCAACGTGTTCCATGCGGGCGACGGAAACATGCACCCGATTCTGCCGTTCGATCCGCGGAAGCAAGACGACCTCAAACGAGCTCGAATGGCGGGCGAAGAAATCCTGGATTTTTGCATTTCGGTGGGCGGATCGATCACGGGCGAGCATGGGGTGGGAATGGAAAAAATGGAGTTGATGCCGCACCTGTTTTCCGAAGACACGCTGGATTTGATTAAGCGATTCAAGTCGCTCTTCGATCCGTCCTGCCGGCTGAATCCGGGGAAAGTGCTGCCAACAGGAAAGGGATGCCTGGAGATCCGGCAGGCGCCCGGTATGGTGCTGTAGGTCTTATTGCGAGACGGACGCGATGGCGCGGTGAAGCGGCCCCAACGCCGCAACCCGCGTGCCGGTAACTGCGTAGGTTGCGATCTCTCCATTGCCGAAACAGGTCAGCAACTCTTCGGGAACGCCGGATGCGACGTTGTATCCACCCGCGAATGGCGAAAAAGCAGGCAGAACAATGCAACCTGCGGTCACCAGGAAAACGGGGAGCTTACGCGATGCGCCCGCTGCATCTTTGACAGGCAGCGATGGATGCAGATGTCCCACGATTAGAGTGCGGTTCGCGGGTGCCGTTGGCGGCAAGCGGTCACCGTGAATGGCCACGATCGATTCATTGGACCAGGACTCAACCGTTCGCACATTTAGACCAGCAAACTCCCGCGCGAAAGCTCGATCATGGTTTCCACGCACCGCGACCAACTGGGCGCGCTGGCTGAGTTGATTAAGCGTGTCTTCGATCCATTCGCGCTCCGGCGCGCAAGGGCGCGGAGCATGAACGAGGTCCCCGAGAAAAACGAATTCGCGCGGCTGAAGATCGTCGCAGAGATGGAACAGCTTGTCGCGCGCACGGGAATCGGCGAGAGGCCCCAGCTCACCGCGGCGGCGTTGCGCATAGCTAAATCCCAGGTGTAGGTCGGCAACAATTGCGGTCTTCGATTGCGGAATCCACAAGGCGCCGGAGCAGTGCGCGAAAAGGCCGGGTAGAACGGAAATGATCGCGCCCGGCATTAACATCGCGATTCAGACGCGCAGGTCGAAGCCATGTTCGCGCATACCTTGGATAATGCGATTGCGGATTGCAGTGACTTCGTCCGCGCTCATGGTGTGATCGAGCGCACCCACTTCAAGATGATAGGAAACGCTTTTCCGCCCTGGCGGCAAGGGAGGTCCAGCGTATTGACGGACGAAATCGATCGCTGCCAAATCGGACGCTGCGAATGCGGATAATTCTTCCTGGATGCGTTCGACAGGCAAGTGGAGATCGGCGACAACAGAGAGGTCAAACCCGCTTGTGGGATATTTTCGCAGCGGCATGTACTTGACGACTTGGCTGGTCGCGAGGCCCTTCGCCAATTCAAGATCTACATCGAAGAGCACTGCGCGGCCCTCGATTCCCTGTTCCTGAAGCAGCGAAGGATGAAGCTCAAAGAGCCGCCCGACGACGGAATTACGCCAATGAATCTCGGCGGTTCGCGCCGGATGCTCATAGGGACGCGGCGCAACTGCAGCCAAACGAGCATGAGGGAACAGGCATTCGACGACTCGTTTCAGCTCGAAGAAGTCTTGCTCATCTCCACGCGAATTGTAGATCACGGCCGCCGCGTGCGCGATCTCGTCGGGCAAAGCAGATCCGGAGTTCGGATGAATCTCGTTGCCGATTTCGAAGAGGCGGAACTCCGGGTAATGCCGGACGTTCGCGACGATGTTCTTGAATAATCCAGGGAGAAGGCTACGGCGAAGATGCGTGAGCTCAGATGCGATCGGGTTTCGAATGGCCGCGTGACCAGCGATATCCAATGAGAAGCGCTTTGCATCGGCCTCACTGATGAACGAGTAGTTATAGACTTCCGTGAAGCCCTGCGCGGCGAGCTGCGCGCGAATGTGGCGAAGGTACCCCCGCATTGGACTCGAAGGCGGCACAACAGCGGCGACGAGGGGAGCGGCGGGAGTAATTTCTTCATAGCCGACCATGCGGCCGATCTCTTCGACAAGATCGTCCTTCAAAGAAATGTCCTTCGTGGCACGCCATGTGGGCACCGTAACCGTGAGAAGGCCGGGCGCGGTTTCACGGGCCGCGAAACCTAATGCATTCAAGATGCGGCAAACAGTTTCGAGAGCAATCTCCTTTCCGAGCTTGCGATTCACAAATTTCATCGGCAAGAGAATGGGCTCTATGTGGTGCAGAGGGCCGCGGTTATCGGCGACCCCTCCAACGATCCGGGCGCCGGAGCAAATTTCTCGGAATAGCTCGACCGCTCGCGCCAAGCCGCGGATAGTGTTCTCCGGATCGAGCGACTTCTCAAATCGCATGGATGCGTCGGTGCGCAACTTATACCTGGAAGAGGTGAAGCGAACGCTGGAGGCCTGAAAATTTGCGCTCTCGAGAACAACCCGCGTGGTTGTTTCGGAAATCGCGGTATCCGCGCCGCCAATTACTCCGGCGAGCGCCACGGGACCGGAGGCGTCTGCGATCACCAAATCCGATTCGGCTAACGCGTAGGTTTCGCCATCCAGCGCACGAAGCTGTTCGCCTTTGAGCGCAGTACGAACGAAGATGGTTTCGCCGGAAAGCTTATCGGCATCGAAGGCGTGCATGGGCTGGGGCAGTTCGGCGAGTATGTAATTCGTTACGTCGACGATATTGTTGATGGGATTCAGGCCAATGCTTTCGAGGCGCGCCTGCAGCCAAAGAGGAGACGGCCCAACTTCCACGCGATCGAAAACCAAGGCGCTATAGCGGGGGCAAAGCGCGTGATCGGCGATCTCCACCTGAATGGGCGGCCCGCCTTGCGGCAAGAGCGTTGCGTCAACGGGATCTCTGAGCGATCCGCCGGTAATCGCCGCAACCTCACGCGCCATTCCATGGTGCCCCCACAGATCGGGCCGATGTGTGAGGCTCTTGTTGTCAACCTCAATAATCCAATCGGGAGCGAGGCGTTTCAACCGTTGCCCGGGCTGAATATCCTGAAGCTCGAGCAGACCGCCGTGATCGCGATTGATGCCAAGCTCTGCCGCGCTGACCAGCATGCCCTCGCTTTCCACACCTTCGATAACCACACGCCCAATGACGGTTTCGCCGAGTATAGTGCCAGGAGGGGCCCAGGGCGCGACAAGCCCAGGCCGGACGTTTGGAGCTCCGCACACCACAAGGGCTTGCTTGCCGTTTCCAATGTCGATGGTGACGGACTTATTCTTCCCTTTCGGGAGAAGCTGCACGCTCACGATACGCGCCGCGATCACATTATTGAAATGCGCGCCGAAGGGTTCGATGCCCTCACACTCGGCGGTCTTCATGGTAATGAGACGCTGCAACCCGGCAGGCTCGATGCTCAGCCCGGGAACGAGGTCACAGATCCACTGATAGGAAAACTTCAATGCCGGTTCCTCTCAAGAAATCTCAAAATTGAGTGAGAAAGCGCAGATCTCCACCCTGAAGTTGACGAATATCGTCGATGCCGTAGCGCATCATGGCGAGACGCGTGAGGCCTAGGCCGAAGGCAAATCCGCCCCATTCTTCCGGATCGATGTTACTCATGCGCAGCACATTGGGATGAACTAATCCGCAGGGAAGCAGCTCTACCCATCCGCTGTATTTGCAAACGGGGCACCCTTCGCCATCGCAGATGAGACAGTGAATATCCAGCTCGAAACCGGGCTCGACAAACGGGAAGTAGCCGGGCCGTAGGCGAACTACGACATTGCGTTTGAAGATAGAGCTGAGCAGCGTCTTCATGAAATAAATTAAGTTCGCGACCGAAACTTCGCGATCGATCATCATTCCTTCCACTTGATAGAAGGTGTGTTCGTGCGATGCGTCGACTTCTTCGTTGCGGAAGACCCGGCCAGGAGCGATCATGCGCAATGGTGGCCCGAACTCTCGCATTCCGCGCACCTGAACAGGCGAAGTATGAGTGCGCAGCAGTTGCCCGCTGGTAAGCCAAAACGTATCTTGCATGTCGCGCGCCGGATGAGCGGGCGGAATATTCAGCGCATCGAAATTGTGTTCTTCGGTTTCCACCTCCGGCCCATCCAGAACGGCAAATCCCAGCGAGCTGAAGAGATCTTCGATTTCCTGCTGAAGCTGCGTGACCGGATGCAAGCTGCCCGGGCGCACACCTGGCGCCGGGAGAGTTACGTCGATCCACTCTTTTGCGAGCCGATCCGCTAATGCGGCTTGTTCAAAGCGGCGTTTCTTGTCTTCGTATTCGCTTTCGAGGTCCTGCTTTACGGAATTCAGCAGCTTCCCAAGGCGGGCGCGGTCGGCGGCCTCGAGTCTGCCGAATTCTTTAGTGATCTGCGCGAGCGTGCCTTTGCGGCCAAGCGCCTCGACTCGCACGTCTTCCAGTTGTTCGAGTGAAACGGCGGACGCAAAAGCGGCCTGAGTAGCGCGCCGCAGCTCTTCCAATTGGCTATCAAGCATCGCCTATTGCAACTTTGCGCCTAATTCCTCGAGCAATGCAACCACTTCGTGATGGCCTCTCATCAATGCCAAATCGAGAGCAGCCTGATTGTTTGTGGCGCGCGCGTTTACGTCGGCTCCGTTAGCGAGGAGCACCTCCACCATCTCACGATTTCCCGCCTGCGCCGCCGAGTGCAGCGCAGTCCAGCCGCCTTCCTGACGCGCATTCGGATCGGCTCCTCGCTCTAGAAGCAACTTGACGAGCGGCGTGTTACCTCCTGCGGCGGCTGCATGAAGCGGCGTGTTGTTCATGGCATTCGTAGAGGCCGCGTTTATATCAGCGCCGCGATCGAGTAACGCATTTGCCAAATCAGCATGTCCGAAGAACGCGGCGAGATGAAGCGGCGTCCACCCGTCTGTGCTATGCGCCTTCATCAGCGATGGATCGCGATCTATTTCCGCGACTGCGGCGGCCACCCGCCCGGCAGCGCAGGCGTTGAAAATGTCGAGCTTGGGATTCAGGCTGAGCAGATACTCCGCAGCTTCCGGCTGCCGGTAATATTTGGCGAGCAGAAATGCGCTTTGCCCCGATTCGTTCGTAGCGTCAAGCAGCGAGCGATCCTCAGCAATAGCCGCACGCATGGCCGGCAGATCGCCTCGCTTGACTTGCTCGTGAAAGGACTTCAGATCGCTCATAGATCAATGCCGCTGAAGTTGATGTTCAGGCGGCCGGAAGAAACACCTGGTCCGTTTTGTTGAGTTCCCAATCCAAGTGATTAATGTAAAAAAGAAGAATTTCCCGCGGATACTTGTCTGAAAATTGCTCGAAGACGCGCTGCTGCCAACCCTCGGTAAGGTACTGCTCGGGTTTCAAATCCTTATCGAAAAAGCCGTCCTCGTTCGGGATGCCAAGAAAATTCAACACATCCACAATCATGTTCAAGTGAGATAGAAGGAACACCTGGGAAAGGTCGGTGGCGAAGTCTTCCTCGCCGGCCTCGATGCGTGCCCAGAATTTCGGCTCCGCCTTGCGCAGCGATTCGGAATTCAGCTTCACCAGCCGCGCTCTCAGTTTAAATCGTTCATAGACTTGGTACGTTTTCAGCTTGCCGATGGAGATGCCGCGCACCAGTTGCCGGAACACGTCCGGACCGAGCGCGAGATAGACACCGCACATTTGCATTGTGCCAAGCGTAGCACAGCGCGCCGCGTGCAAGCCGAGAGCGATAAACGCTACAAGCTGCTGATTCTTAAGCGATTTCAGAGATCGGAGACGCTATGGAAGCTGTCTGGCGGGCAGCGGCTTGACGGTGCGCTAGAATCGGGAGTCTCGGGATTTCGGCGGCAAAGGCCATGAGCAATTTGATTGTGTTGGGAGCGCAATGGGGCGACGAAGGGAAAGGCAAAATCGTCGACCTGCTCTCCGATAGATTCGATGCCGTCGCGCGCTACCAAGGCGGGCACAACGCCGGCCATACCGTCTTCATCGGCGAGCGAAAATTCATACTGAAACTGATACCGAGCGGTGTTTTGCGGCCCGGCGTTTTGGCGGTCATCGGCAATGGGGTGGTGATCGATCCGGCCGCCCTCATGGAAGAGATCTCGGCTTTGGAAGCCGTCGGGATTAACGTCAGGTCGCAACTCAAAATCAGCAATCGAGCGCACGTAATCTTCCCGTTTCACCGCACGCTTGAAAAAATTTCGGAGGGGCGCGAGAACCGCATTGCGATCGGAACCACATCGCGAGGTATTGGTCCGTGCTACGAGGATAAGATTGCGCGGCGGGGCATCCGCATTGCGGACCTGGTAGACGCCGATTTCGCAGAGCTGTACTGTTCGCTCGCGGAAGACAAGCAGCTCATCGCAAACGCGTTTCATATCGCGGATCGAGTGGATTTCAAAGAGATTTTGGATCGCTACCGGCAGTACGCCGAAGAAATCCGCCCTATGGCTTGCGATACCGCAGGCCTGCTGAACGCGATGATTCAGGATGGGAAAAGCATCCTGTTCGAAGGCGCGCAAGGAACGATGCTGGACATAGATTTCGGGACTTATCCGTTTGTAACCAGCTCGAGCGCGGCGGCCGGCGGGGCGTGTACGGGAACGGGCGTCGCTCCTACAAAAATCGATGGCATTGTCGGCGTGTCGAAGGCCTATATCACGCGTGTTGGCGCGGGCCCGTTCCCATCGGAAGATCTCACGGAAATGGGCGAGAAGATTCGCAGGGCAGGAAACGAGTTCGGCTCGGTGACGGGCAGACCGCGGCGTTGCGGCTGGTTCGATGTGCCGCTCCTGCGCTATACGGCGGAGGTGAATGGCTTCGACAGCCTCATCATTACGAAGCTGGACGTGCTGGACGAGCTGGATGAAATTCCGGTGTGTGTCGCTTATGAAGTGGGCGGCGAAGTGATGACTCAGATGCCCGCGAGCACCCGACGCATGGAGGCAATCAAGCCGGTCTTCGAGCGACTTCCTGGATGGAGGCGCTCGACCCGTGGAATTGCGGCGTGGAGCGATTTGCCAGAAGAAGCCAAGCAGTACTTGCAGTTCCTGGAAGAAAAAACCGGCGTGGAGGTTGGCTCCGTATCGAATGGCCCCGAGCGGAACGAGACGATGATCGTCCGCGGATCGAAGCTGGAGAAACTGCTCGGGTAAACATGGACGATAAGAGCGATTGGATAGACGTGTCGGTCCCGCTGCACACAGGTATGGTGCACTGGCCTGGCGACCCCGAACCTACGTTTGAACGAATTTCAGAGATAGAGCAAGGCGCCGAGGTAGATGTGACCTTGTGCCGGATGACCGCGCACACCGGGACTCATATGGACGCGCCCTGCCACTTCTTGCGAGGTAAATGCGGAATCGATCAGTTCCCTCTGGAAGTTGGAATTGGCGTGGCGCGCGTGATAAGCGTGCCAGCAGAATCGCGAGTCATCGGTCGAGCTGAGCTGGAGGGCAAAGGCATCCGTCGCGGCGAACGAATCCTAATGAAGACGAGGAATTCCAGCAAGCGTTGGGACAATCTGGATTTTCAGCCGGATTTCGTGGCAATCAACAGATCCGGAGCGGAATTTCTTGCAGAGACCGGCGTCGTTCTGATCGGAGTGGATTATTTGTCCGTAGGTCTTTTCGCCGGTGATGGCGCAGAGACGCACAAAATTTTGCTCGAGGCAGGCATTTGGATCGTAGAGGGCCTGAATCTCATGGCCGTAACAGATGGCGACTATGAATTGGTGTGTCTGCCGCTGCGGATCGAAGGAGCGGACGGATCTCCGGCAAGGGTGGTCCTTCGCCCGATACTCGCGGACGGTTAGAAGAAGAGCTTCACAGTCGCATGGGTTACAATAGGACGCTTCAAATACGCTGTAGATTAGATAAAGGAACTGAATATGGCACTCACTGCAAAGACTCGGCGGGTAGGAAATGTGGCAATTGTGGATCTCAGCGGCAAGGTCACGCTGGGCGAGAACACGGGAATCTTACGAGACGAGTTGAAGTCTGTGCTCGCTCAGGGAAACAAGAACATCATTTTGAACATGGCAGGCGTGAGCTATGTGGACAGCGCAGGATTGGGCGAGCTAGTGGGCGTCTACACGACCGCGGCGAACCAGGGCGGCGCTGTGAAACTGCTGCATTTGCAAGGCAAAATGAAGGATCTGATGCAGGTCACTAAGCTGCACACGATTTTCCCATCGTTCGAAGATGAGCAGAAGGCGATCGCGAGTTTTGCGGCGACTGCTTCCGCATAGCTGCGATTTGGTTACTTGCGCGCCGGCCTGACGCGGTGATCGTGTACGTTGGGCATTGCGACAACGCGGCACATCTCGAACAGGCGCGACCGGGCTCGCTCGCCGATTCGCTCCTCGAGAGTCGTTCGATATTGATGCGCTCCAGGGATGACGGATTTCTCGAGTAATGAGCCTCCGATTTCCGGATCGGGAAGATTCGTTGTGGCGATAAGAGGCTTCCGGTGATTGTATCTGTAGGTCACGATCGCTGTGACAGTATCTTCGACCCAATCCGTAACGCGGTGCGCGCCCAGATCATCGAGCAATAGGATTTCGGTCTCGAGCGCGACTTTGTAGGCCTCACGATTGCTGGTGCCGAGCGTTTCGCTATATCCGGAACGGATCCGTTCTAGAAGATTTTGGTAATCGAAGAAAATACCCTCGTGACCGCGGGATATCAGTAGCCGGAAAGCAGCAACCGCAAGATGAGTTTTGCCCGTACCGGGAGGGCCGACCAGCAGCAGTCCGGGCTTTGCGTTTTTTGGATACCCACGCGCATAACTCATAACCGCGAGCATCACCTCCGAAAGCGCTTTCTGAGTGATGGGATTGTCCTGGGGCAAGATGAAATTCTCAAAAGAGGCATTGCTGTAGTTCTTGGGTATCTGCGCATGCCCCTCCAACTCTTCCGCGCGAGATTCGGCGACGCACGTGCAACGATCCGCGGCTGGAATTCCTTCCTGTTCCGTAACGATCCAGCCAGTACCACCGCACAACTTGCAATCGCGCTTTGCCATCGAATCGCCCGCCTTCACTCCACCACGATCAAAGTCTCGCCAGCAGCGATTGTGGCTCCCTCAGACACGTGGATCTTGGAAACGAGACCATCTTTCGGGGATTTCATTTCGTTCTGCATCTTCATGGCTTCGATGACGATCAAGCCCTGGCCAGCTTGAACCCTAGCACCCACTTCGACCAATAGCTTGATTATCTTTCCGGGCATCTGAGCGCGCAATTCTATTGGACCAGCCGCAGCAACCTTCTTGGTGGCGCCGGAGCGGTCTCTCGCGTCCGCAATGGAAATTATGTGACGCCGATTACCGGCCCAGACTTCCAGGCTTTCGCCGATCGAGGCAATGTGGACGCTGAAACTTCGCGATCCGAGTAGCACGGAGAAAACTCCAGGCATGATCTCGGTTACGGATGCGCTGCCTGAGGCTTCCATAGCGCCCTGAATTGTGTATTCCGAACTTGTGCCGTTTCGCCGGATGTCGAGCAAATAGTTTTCGCCATCGACTTCTACCCGCAGTTTCAACGCAGAAGTCCCCGCCTTCTCTCCGCACGCCAGGCGCTCGCCGCTGAGATATTTTCAGGTGCTGTGTGCGGGCGCTCGGCTTCGGCATAAGCGGCAGCAATCATGGAAGCAACGACCGCCGAAGAATCTTCTTGAGACGTTTTGAACCGCTTCATGAATTCGTCGAGAAAGCCAGTGTGCAGGTCGCCCGCGCAGAAGCGCTCATCCGCCATAAGCTGCTCAAACAGCCGCAGATTTGTGGTGATGCCGAGCACGCGATATTCGGCCACCGCTCGGCGCATGCGCTCAATGGCGGCAGCTCGCGTATCGGCCCAGACGGAAAGTTTCGCAAGCAGCGGGTCGTATTCGATGGGAACAGTCCATCCGGCATAAGCGCCGCCGTCTACTCGCACGCCCGGACCGGAAGGCTCCGCGTATCCGGTGATTTTGCCGGGGCTCGGAAAGAAGTTGTTCTCGGGATCTTCGGCATAGACACGGCACTCGATGGAGGAGCCCTTCCATTCGATATCCGGCTGCCGCAACGTGAGCCGCTCGCCTGCGGCGATGCGAATCTGCCAGCGGACGAGATCGATGCCCGTGGTCCACTCCGTTACGGGATGCTCAACCTGCAGTCGGGTATTCATCTCCAGAAAATAAAAATTTCCCTGCTGATCGGCTAAGAACTCGAGCGTACCCGCATTTGAATAATTGACGGCGCGAGCGATGCGAAGAGCGGCTTCGCCAATTTGCTCGCGGAGTCCTGGATTGGCGATAACCAACGGTGATGGGCACTCCTCTACAACCTTTTGATGGCGGCGCTGAATGGAACATTCCCGTTCCCCTAGATGAACCAAGTGCCCGTGCTCATCGCCCAAGATCTGGACTTCGATGTGACGGGGGCGCTCGATTAACTTCTCAATGTAAATCTCACCCGATCCGAATGATCGTTCCGCCTCGCTGGAAGCGGCGCGCATGGCGGCCTGCAACTCGGCCTCATTGTCGACGCGGCGCATTCCTTTGCCGCCGCCCCCCGCTGCCGCCTTCAGCAGAACTGGATACCCAATGCCTGCTGCTGTTTTACGGGCCTGCGCATAATTGCGAATGCCTTCCTGCGTGCCGGGAACGACGGGAGCGCCCGCCGCAATCGCAATGCGGCGCGCGGAAGTTTTAGAGCCCATCTGTTCAATGGCCTCCGATGATGGCCCGATGAACTTGATGCCCGCATCGCTGCAGGCTTTCGCAAAACTTGCATTCTCGCTCAGGAATCCATAGCCGGGATGAATCGCTTCGGCGCCAGTCGTTCGCGCGGCATCTAAGATGCGTTCCGCGACTAAATAGCTTTCCGAGGAGGCTGACGGACCGGCACAGACGGCTTCATCGGCCATCAGAACGTGAAGCGCGCGCCGATCGGCCTCCGAAAAAATGGCGACGCTGCGAATTCCCATTTCGCGAAGAGCGCGAATGACGCGCACTGCGATTTCACCCCGATTGGCGACGAGTACTTTTTGGAACAACTTGAAGATCGAGCTCCGAACACGTTTGTACCAAAAAGAGCACGCTATTGTTCCCGCAGCGCGCCGGCCGGATCGACGCGAACCGCGCGTACGGCGGGATTCCAGCAGGCCAGCAGAGCGACCGCGATGATCAGGAGAATCGCAGTTGCGTAAGTGACGGGGTCGCGCGAGCTTACGTCGTAGAGTACAGCGGATAACAGCCGCCCGGCAGCCAGCGTGCTGATCGTTCCAATCGAGATGCCAACAATGCAAAGCACAACGGTGCGCCTAAGCACGGTATAAAGCACTTGCCCAGGACGTGCGCCCAAAGCCATGCGAATGCCGATCTCACGTACGCGCCGCGCTACTGCATACGCCACCAAGGCGAACAAGCCGGTCGCGGCCAGAACCATAGCCAGCACGCCGAAGACCCCCAGGACTATTGCTGCGGCACGCGCGGGAAACAGTGGCAGCGCGAGTTGCTCTTGGAGACTGCCGGTATTGAAGAGCGTCAGGTTTGAGTCGAGATCGAGCACGGCTTTGCGCAACAGGTCTGTCGCCTGCCTTGTCGGCAGCGGAGTGCGGGCGACGAGCGTCGTCCAGCCAGTGCCAGTCTGTGCGATCGGCAGAAACACAGCCGGATGCGGATCTTCCCCGAGCGACTCATATTTACCGGTTTCTACAACACCAATGATTTCGACTCCTTTGCCTCCCAAGCGAACGCGCTTGCCTAATGGATTTTCCTTGCCGTAGAGCAGATGCACCAATGCTTCGTTGACGATCGCCACGGGCGGCGTGCCCTCGTGATCGTGATCACTTACATCGCGGCCCAAAAGAAGCCGTGTGCCGGCGGCCTGCAGATAGCCGGGAGAAATATTGTAGAGAATTGCAGCCCGCCATTCGGCTCGCGGCGGCATGGGGCGATCGGCACGCGAGATGACTCCGTTGTTCTCACCAAATCCAAGCGGCAGATTGCTGATAACACCCACTGATCGCAGGCCAGGGAGGAGTGAAGCTTTTTGAAGTAAATCGGCATCGAAGCGCCGGCTGTGCGCCTGGTCGTAGCCTTGCAGCCTCAAATCAAAAGAAACCGAGACAGCATTGTTTGGATTGAAGCCGAGATTTAGTGTGAGCGCGTGCTGCAGGCTTCGCACCACCAGCACGGAGGAGATGACCAGGATAACGGAAAGCGCTATTTGCCCGGCAACCAGGAGATCACGGATACTGAATCTGCGAAAGCGGGTTGATATAGGCTCCTCCTTGAGGGTCGGGATCAGATCGATGCGCACGGCTTGCAACGCGGGCGCCAGGCCGAACAGCAGAGTTGTCAAAAGAGCCGCGCAGAGGGTGAAACCCAAAACCGTTGCATCGGGATGAAGCCTGTTATTAACAGGAATATCAAAGCTCGGATTCCACGAACTAAAGAGATTACACGCGCCGAAAGCGATCGCAAGACCAAGCACGCCTCCGCCCAATGCCAGCAGCAGGCTCTCGGTCATTAATTGGCGCAGCATTTGAAAACGGCTTGCGCCGATAGCCAGCCGGATTCCGATCTCGCGATGGCGATCCGAAGCACGAGCTAACAGCATGCCCGCAAGATTAATGCAAGCGAGAAGAAGGACCATTCCGGCGATGCTCATGAGAACGATACCGAAGCCAGTAATCGGCCCGCGAAGACCCTGCCCTATCAGACCCGGGCGCGTTAACTTGAATTTCCCCTGTTCGACCTCGTTAGGATGGACCCGCGCCAGTTGTTGGGCAATACGGTTGAGATCCGCTTCCGCTTGCGCGCGAGACACGCCCGGCTTGAGGCGGCCCATGATCCAGACCTGTTGAGAACCGCGGTCGCGAAGCCACTCATTGCCTGGTTCAATCTGAGCCTCCATGCTCATCGGAACCCAATAATCTCCAGCTACGATCAACTCGGTCCCCAAAAATGAGGGAGGAGCAATGCCGACGATCGTGAAGGAATATCCGTTGATCTTGATGGCTCTGCCGATGATGTGGGGATCCGCTGCTAAACGGCTCCGCCAATAGCGATCGCTGAGGACCACAACGGGATTGGCGCCCGGCTGCTTATCCTCCGCGGTTGTAAAAAATCGCCCCAGTTCCGGCGCGACCCCGAGTGCCTCAAAGTAATTGCCGCTTGCTTCGTAGCCCCAGACGCGAAAATTCTCCCGCGCTCTTAGGCTCATGCTCACGGCATTGAACCGGGAGGCAATCAGGCTCGAGAAGGCCGTGTTCCTGTCGCGAAAATCGATGTAATTGGGATAGGAAATGTTGACCATCTCGCCCCAGTTGAGAGACACAAGCTGCTGGGGATCGCGAGCAGGAAGAGAGCGCAGCAGAATGTTTTCGACGAACGTAAACACGGTTGTGTTTGCGCCGATGCCAAGCGCCAGAGTGAGAATCGCGGCAGCCGTAAAGACCGGGGTGCGCCGCAGCATGCGCATGCCATACCGCAAATCACGCGCAAAGTTCTCAATGAAGCTGGTCCCGCGGGCATCCCGGCATTCTTCTTTGTAGAGAGAAACGGAACCTACCAGGCGCTGAGCCGCAAACTTCGCTTCTTCAGGTGACATGCCGGCGCGGATATTACTTTCGACCTCCTGTTGCAGGTGATCGCGCATCTCGTCATCGAGGTCAGCCTCGATTCGCTGGTGTCGAAATAGTGAGCGGAGAAGCATCCGCAATCTTCCCGGCCAACGCATGATTCCTCCTATGTAGCTTCGATAACCAATGCGATTGCGTTTGACAACCGGTGCCAGCTCTCAAGTTCAGATTTCAGTTGTTTTCGTCCGGCCGCAGTCAGTGAATAGAACTTAGCGCGTCGATTGTTCTCGGAATCTTTCCATTCGGCCTTAATCCAACCCTGATGTTCGAGACGATGCAAAGCTGGGTACAAGGAGCCCTGCTGAACCTGTAGAACATCTTTGGAGATCTGGACGATACGCTTCGCAATCGCCCACCCGTTCATGGGTTCGAGTGAAATTGTTTTCAGAATCAGCAGATCGAGCGTGCCCTGGACAAGGTCTGTAGGTTTACTCAAATGGGAAGCTCCCCTTGATTATCTACAATACTCCCTGGGTTTGTAGATAGTCAAGGGGAAAGGTGACCGTTGTCCACGGCCATGAGAAGCTCGTTTGTAGATGACAGTGGCGCCGGCCGAGAGCGCGGCTCTGGATGTGATACATCCTTCGGGAGAGCGCACCCGCATCCTCATCGAGCCGCTGCCCTTCCGAATCGGGCGTGGGCCAGATAATCACTTGATCCTGCGGGACAATCGGGCTTCTCGCGCGCACGCCTGGATTTTTAGGGACGGCGCGGCATTGGTTATCGAGGATCTGGAGAGCCTTCACGGTACATGGGTGAACGGGAAGCGCATCGAAAAAGCAACGCCGCTGCGAAGCGGAGATTCGGTGCACTTCGGGTTCGAAGATTCGTATCATCTGGTGGTCGCCGATTCCGATGGACGGATAAACCGGATGTTGGATCGATTGTCCGTATCCTCGCAGGCAAGCGGCGCCGCGGGAAGTTTGGCGCGGCTCCGGTCGCTGATCGAGGTGGCGAGAGCTCTGCAGACTTCACTCTCGGGGGACGAGGTACTCGGCGCGGTGGTCGATGCAGCCCTTGCCCTCACCGGTGCGGAGCGCGGATTCCTGCTGCTGCGTTCCGACGAGGCACTCGAGATGAAGGTGGGGCGCAACAGGCGGGGCTCGTCACTGACGCATTCCGATCTGAATATTCCGAGCTCGCTGATTGAGAGCGCACTGCGCGAGCGGCGCGATCTGCTGTCGATGAGTTTCGCTTCGGATACCTCGGGCGCGGCAGAGTTTGGGAACATCATCTGCGTTCCGCTGGTGCAATTCCGAAGTATCAATACGGAAGAAACACTCTCGTTGTCTTCACAAACGGACACGATTGGTCTGCTGTATCTGGATTCTCGCGAGAAACAAACCACGCTTTCGGAACTGAACCGCGAGTTGCTCCACACGCTTGCCTTAGAAGCATCCACTGTCCTCGAAAATGCAAAGCTGCTGGAAGAAGAGCGGCAGAAACGGCTGCTGGAACAGGAACTGGGCGTTGCGCGCAAAATTCAACAAGGCCTGCTGCCGCAGAAGTTCCCGAACTGCGGCTGGTTGTGCGCCTCTGGATCGAGCCTTCCGTCCGCGGAAGTAGCGGGAGATTACTTCGATATTCGTCCCATCGGTCCGGATGTCTGGATAGCCATGGTCGCAGATGTATCGGGAAAAGGCGTCAGCTCGGCAATTCTTGCTTCGCTCTTGCAAGGAGCATTTCTATTGGGCTCAGAGCTGGAGGTGCCGCTCGACGCATTGATGGCAAAGATAAATAATTTCCTGATCGATCGCGCCCAGGGCGAGAAATACGCCACCTTGTTTTACGCCACGATTCATTCGTCGGGCGCCGTCGAGTGGGCCAATGCCGGCCATTGCGAGCCATTTCTGGTGCGGGCGAATGGCGAGATCCGCAAACTCGATAGCACGGGGCCGCCGCTGGGCCTTCAACCTAAGGCTGAGTTCAAAGTAGAGGGTCTTCAACTTGGGCCTGGCGACAAGATCATCGCCTACAGTGATGGATTGACGGAAGCGCAGAACGGTAAAGGCGAGGCGTTCGACTCAAAATTGAAAGATGGCTTGGCATTCTTTGCGGGACTGGCTGCTGACGAAATCCATCAAAAACTCATTGATGAAGTTCTTCAGTTTCACGATGGCGAACCGCTTCGGGATGACGTTACAGTGCTGGTACTGGAATACCGCGGCGATCGCGCTAGCGATATTCCACCGAGACCAGGAACAGACCACTAGCTGGAACAGTGGGTCCGGGCTTGATTTCACAGCCAGGCTGAAGCCGTGCCACGACGTCGTCCCGGGTCAGATTGCCCTTTCCGACTTCCAATAGAACACCCACGATATTCCGGACCATGTGCTTTAGAAAGCCGGAGCCGGCTACGCGATATACCAGCAGCTTTTCCTTTCTCGTTAGAGTGGATTGGAAGATCGTACGCATCTTGGATGCAGTAGGCGCATCCTTCTCATCTGATGCCGCAAAGGCTGTGAAATCGTGCTCGCCTTCGAGCAGGGGCGCAGCCTCGATCATCGCGAGCTCATCGAGCGGATATGGATGATGATAGACAAACCGCCGCTCAAAAGGCGGGCACACTTCTTCGCGAAAGATGCGGTATTCGTAGATTTTTTTGAGGGCATCGAAGCGCGGATGAAAATCCGGCGCGCTCTCGACAACATGGCTGATTCGTATCGAGTGCGGCAAGAGCCGGTTCACGGCTCTTCGAAAATTGTCGGCAGGTATGGGATTTTCGATGGATACCGCAGCTATCTGAGCAAATGCGTGTACGCCGGCATCGGTGCGGCCCGAGGCAATCACTTGCACCGGCTTCCCTTCGATGCTTCCAATCGCGTCTTCAAGAACGCCCTGAATGGTCGGCAAACCCGGTTGCACTTGCCAGCCGTTGAAGTCCGTACCATCGTAGGCAATCTCGAACCGCAGCCGGCGCATCTCAGTTCGGCCGCGATCCAGGCTTCACAACCGGCTTCCCTTCCCTGCACAACGGACAATCGCGAGGATCATACGCGGTTGCATTCATCACCTCCAGCGCAACGCGCGGTATGCCGAGATCCGCTCGTCCTCCGCTCCGGTCGATGATAGAGCCCGCCGCCAGCACCGTCGCGCCGCCGCTTTCAAGCAAGCCGGATCACTTCCTTGGTGCTGCCGCCAGTAGTGATTACGTCTTCGATGACGATCGCGTGCTCGCCCGGTTTCACTTCGAAGCCTCTGCGAAGTGTCATTTCGTTCGAGGCGGCATCGCGCTCCGTGAAAAGCGATCGAACGTTCAAGGCGCGCGCAACTTCGTGCCCAATGATGATTCCACCCATCGCCGGAGCTACGACCACATTAAGGGCAGCACCGCCGATCAGAGATTGGATTTTGTTCGCCAATTCGCTGCCGAGGCGCTCGGCATAATGCGGAAAGGCGAGGACTTTGGCGCATTGCAGATACTCCCCGCTATGCAAGCCGCTCGTGAGGCGGAAATGACCTCGCAGGTAGGCGCCGGTTTCCTCGAACAAATCCATGATGGAATTTACCGCCACAGTTGGAAAGCATAGCAAGCGTAGGCCGCCGTTTCTGAAAGTGAGGCGAGCCATCCCAAAAACGAACAGGGAGGGCTGATCCAATGAGACCACAAGCCGTAATCGCAGTTCAGAATGAGCAGATTAGCGGTAGAGGCACATTGGAAAGGGTCGTGCTGCAATTCCCGTTTCAGTCCAGACGTAAGGCCTGCATGCTGCGCTACCATGAGAAATCACGGACGAAATCAGGGAACCTGGCCGTTGCGCATCTCGTTTTCTGCTTATACATGAGGGTTCTAGATCATTTTGATGAGACGATTCCAAGCACTTCTGTCTTTGCTATGCTGCTCGCTGCTACTGGCTGGTCCCGCATCCGCGCAAAACGCAATTAGAGTCGAACCTCCCAAAGGAAAGCTCGGTTGGCTGACGCGGCCTTATCAACAGCCGACGATACCGCCAATCAACATGGCGAATTCCGATCGCCTGGAAGCTCTGGTGCGCGGCGGAAACTTATATTTGTCATCTCAGGACGTCATCGCTTTGGCGCTCGAGAACAATCTGGATATCGAGATACAGCGCTACGGGCCATTACTTGCCAGACTGGTTACGAAACGCGCAGAGGGCGGCGGCCAGTTGCGAAGTGTTGGGGTTCCCGTAGCTGCAGGTCCCCAAAGCGTGAGTACAGCCGGCGTCACGCTCACTAGCACTGCGGCAACGACGGCGGGCGCTGGCGTAAGCTCGAGCGGTACCATTCTGACGCAGCTTGGTCCGGCAATCCCCAACCTGGACCCGCAGATGTTTTTGTATGCGAACTTCGCGCACAACACCAGCCCGGAGAGCAACACTATTGTCACGGGGACAACTGCGCTAGTTCTGCAGTCCCGCACCTATGAAGCCCAATTTATCCAAAACACGGATTTCGGGATGTCCGCGCAGCTCACATACGCGAGTGAAAGATTTAAGTACAACAGCCTTTCCTACAATTTGGATCCCTTCACGACGGGCAGTTTGGATTTGCAAGTCTCACAAAACCTTCTGCAGGGTTTTGGACGTCCGGTACTTGGCCGCAACATCAAAGTATCCAGGAACAACGAGAAAGTTTCGGATCTTCAGTTCAAACAGCAGCTGATCACCACGGTTTCGGCTGTGCTCAACCTGTACTGGGATCTGGTGAGCTTCAATGAGGATTTAAAGGCCAGAAAGGACGAACTGGCCACCGCGCAGGCGCTCTACGAAGACAACAAGAAGCAGGTACAGATTGGAACGTTAGCTCCCATCGAAGTGACGCGCGCTGAGGCGCAGGTTTATTCCAGCCAGCAAGATCTGCTGATATCGCAAACCAACCTGCTCCAACAGGAAACTGTGTTGAAGAACGCGCTGAGCCGCAACGGCGTGGCAAGTCCGACTCTGGCTGAAGTTCACGTTATTCCGCTCGACACAATTCAGGTGCCGCCAACCGATGAGCTCAAGCCCATTAACGACCTGGTTCAACAGGCGCTTGGGAACCGGACAGAAATAGCCGAAGACCGGCTCACCATTGACAGTAACAACATAAACCTGGTGGCAATCAGGAACGAATTACGGCCTACGCTGCAAGTATTCGCGCAGATCACGAACAATGGTTTGACTGGCTCTCCGAACTACCTTGCCCCCGGGGCTGTGCCCGATATTCCGTATCTGACGGGTGGGTATGGAAATCTGCTGGGTCAAATTTTCCGCCGGAACTTCCCGAATTACTCGGCCGGCTTATCGCTGAACATTCCTCTTCGCAACCGCGCCGCGCAATCCGATTACGCAACCAGCGCGCTGGAACTCCGGCAGAACGAATTGACGCTGCAAAAGGCGGTAAATGGGGTTCGCGTCGACGTGCAAAATGCGGTGATTGGGTTACGGCAGGCGCGAGTACGCTATGACTCGGCAGTAAAAGCGCGGATCTTGCAGCAGCAGACTCTGGATGCAGATAAGAAAAAGTACACGCTGGGTGCCTCCACGGTTTTTCAGGTGGTGACGGATCAACAAACGTTGGCGGCGGCCGAAAGCGCCGAGACACAGGCTCTCGCGAATTACAGCCACGCGCGCATCCAATTTGACCAATCGATGGGGACGACGCTGGACGTAAACCATATCTCGATCGCCGAGGCTCTCGCAGGGCGGGTAGCGCGTAAATCCGTGTTGCCGGAAAAACTTCCCAGTCCGGAGCAGAGCCAATGATGCGATTTCATAAGACCTGTTCAGATTCGCTCAGAAAAGGAATTGCAGCCGCGCTTTGCTTTGCGTGCGCAGTTCCCGTCTCGATAGCGCAGCAGGCCATTGCGCCAGAAAAGCCAACTGGGCCGGTTTTTCTGCGGCCATACAAGGCAACCACTGTTCCGCCTTCGCGACTCTCCAATTCCTTGCGTTTAAGAGATCTGGTGCGCGCGGGCAAGCTGTACCTGACGGCCCAGGATGCAATCGCTTTGGCGCTTGAGAACGATATCGACGTCGAACTTGCCCGTTACACGCCGGTTACCGACGTTTGGAACCTGGAGCGGGCTGAGGCCGGTGGCGCCTTGCCCGGCGTTCCCAGCGCTTCATCGCAGGCGGGCTCAGTTGCGAGCGGCCAAGGCGTAAATGGAAGCCAGACATCCGCCGGTGTGAGCACAGGAGGCACCAACATCCAGACCACGAATAACGCGGTCGGCGCGAATATCACCCAGATTGGACCTGTGACACCGAATCTCGACCCCATCGTTCAAAGCACGAACACGTGGTCACACAAAACAACGCCCCTCCCGAACGAAGTCGTCAGCGGAACCGCGAGCTTGGTTGACAATACGCGAAATTACTCAACTTCCATTACCGAAGGTTTTCTTAGCGGCGGGCAGGCCCAGATTACATATCGTGATTCGTACTTGAATGAGAACGCTCCCACCGATCTCTTAAATCCAACCAACGCGCCAGTCTTACAACTCTTGGTTGAGCACAACTTCTTGCAGGGTTTCGGCGTTGCGGTCAACAGCCGGAATATAACTATAGCGAAGGCGAACCTCAAGCTGGACGACCTCAATTTCAAAGGCGAGGTGATCGGCATTGTAGCGAATGTCCTGAACCTCTATTACGGGTTAGTCGCCGATTATCAAGACCTGAAGGCGAAGCAGAGTGCCCTGGTGGTCGCGCAACAATTTTACGAAAACAATAAGAAGCAAGTGGAGCTTGGCACGATGGCGCCGCTCGACGTCACAACAGCAGAGGCTCAGGTTGCATCGACTCAGCAGGATCTGGTGGTTTCGCAGACCACTTTACAGCAGCAGGAAGTGCAGTTGAAAAATGTCCTAAGCCGGACAGGATTAGCCGATCCCTTAATTGCAGAGGTTCAAATCATTCCGCTCGACCGCATCGTGGTGCCGGAGCAAGAGAATACTCCACCTTTGAAGCAGTTGATTACAACGGCGCTCGCAAACCGTACCGATCTTGCCGCACAAAAGATCACTTTGAGTAACAGTCAAATTTCGGCTCTCGGAACGACCAATAGCCTGCTTCCGCAGTTAGCGGGCGTGTTTAGCGCCACGGACCAGGGCCTTAACGGAACAGCCAGAACGGTACTGGTGCGGCGCGGGACCGCTCAGACGCAAACCGGAAATTCGTCAGTTCCTCCTGGTTTTGGCCCGTGCCCGTCGTCCGTGGGGCCGCCCGGCAGCCTTTGTGAGACCCCGGACCCCTATTTCGTAGGTGGCCTCGGCACTGGGCTAGGCCAGGTGGTGCGCCGCGATTTTCCCACCGAACGAGCTTATACTTATCTCGCCCCGACCCTGCGCAACCGGCAGGCGCAAGCTGACTTCGGGATCGACCAACTGGGGTTGCGGCAGACTGAGTTGGAGAACCAGCGCAGTCTGAATCAGATTGCTGTCGACGTATCGAATCAGATCACCGGACTGCAGCAGGCACGCATCCGGTACCTTGCGGCCGTGAAAAATCGGGTTCTCGAGGAGCAGCTGCTGGACGCCGAACAGAAGAAATTCGCGCTGGGCGCGTCTACTACATTTCTGGTTGTTCAACAGCAACGCGACCTGGTTGCGGCGCAAGCCACCGAAGTAGCCTCCCTGGCGACTTATAGCAATGCGCGCGTATCTCTGGATCAAACCCTTGGCACGACTCTCGAAGAAAATCATGTAACGGTTGGGGAGGCGTTAAATGGACGGGTCGCGCGTCCATCTTCCCTGCCCGCCACACTACCGAGCGAACCCTCAGCGATAACGGGCAGGTAAAAAATGCGCGGCCTCGAAATGTGAGTGCCAG
Source organism: uncultured Acidobacteriaceae bacterium (assembly GCA_963819405.1). GTDB lineage: Bacteria > Acidobacteriota > Terriglobia > Bryobacterales > Bryobacteraceae > Bog-105. The sequence continues at coordinate 325,920 of CAWFWH010000003.1, forward strand.
TGTAAGTGTATGGAAAATCTGAGAGTGCGCTTTGGCATTTAAGATGCTAATGAACATCCGTACATGAAAAGATTGGCTCAGGGAATAATGGTCGCTCCGCGTCCGACATCCACTGCCCGACACCCCATCCCGTAACTTCTTCTTTAAAAACCCAACCAATAGCCCACCCGACCGAATTCCCTGAGCGTTCAATCTCGAAGAAGGACGCCGATATAGTGGGTTTGTGCGCGAACTTCGGTTGCTCCCGCTTATCTCCAGTGCTACCGAAATCGTGCATGCGCTCGGCCTAGGGCCATTTCAGGTGGGCAGGTCGCACGAATGCGATTATCCGCCTAGTGTGAGCTCATTACCCGTTTGTACTCGACCGGCGATTCCAGTTTCCGGATCGAGCGCGGAAATAGACCGGCTAGTGAAAGAGCGCGTCGCTTCCGCGGTGAGTGTTTACGACGTTGATTCCGCCCTGATCAAAAGTCTTCGTCCGACCCACATAATCACCCAAACCCAATGTAAGGTCTGCGCGGTCAGTTTGGACGACGTGGAGCGTGCGTTACAGCAACAGACTGCGACGGATGCGCGTATTATCTCGCTCGAGCCCTACGCACTGATCGATCTATGGCGAGACATCGGGCGAGTCGCATCGGCCTGTGGCTGTGATGCGCGAGGAGAAGCGCTTATCGGATCGCTCCAGAAGCAAATGAACTGTATTGCGGCACGAGCTAAGAGAGCGGGGGCGAAGCCGAGGGTCGCTGCAATCGAATGGCTCGAACCGTTAATGGCTGGCGGGAACTGGGTCCCGGAGTTGATCGAGATGGCGCACGGCGAGAACCTTTTCGGATCACCAGGTGAACATTCGCCCTGGATGACCTGGGAGCAATTGATGGCGGCTGACCCGGACATCATTGTCGCTTTGCCGTGCGGCCTGGACTTGGAGCGCACACGCAGCGAAATGCATTGGCTCACAGAACGTCCGGAATGGAGTCGACTTACGGCGGTACGCACGGGCAGAGTTTTTCTATGCGATGGCAATCAGTTCATGAACCGGCCTGGGCCGCGGCTGGTGGAATCGCTTCAGATCTTTGCGGAGATGCTGCATCCGGCATTGTTTGAGCCCGCGTTTGAGCACATTGGATGGGAGCGGCTGTAGACCACCTTTATTGGCCGTTCGGCACCATGGGCGCGGTTCCGCTGGTAGTAAATATTGCTTTCGGGCACATGGCATGGACGCCTTTCTTGCCGTCCACCAGCTGCGTAATATCCAGATCGACCGCTACGCTGGTCAGCATGTAAGCATCGTCACGGCTCAGATGTTTTTCTGTGGTGAGAAAGTCGATCATTTCCCGAATGGCCAGCTCGGTAGCTTTGTTCAGCTCCTCGTTAAAGCCCATGGTGATGTAATACTGCGGCGTTTCAGCTCGGGGCCAATGGAGAGAGACGCCTTTGTGAACGATGAATTGGAACGTTCCGGTGAGCGAAGTTTCCATAGCGGTGACATCCACCTCGCCATTTCCCATGCCCGCATGCCCGTCGCCCACTTCAAATAGCGCACCCTTTTGGTGGACCGGAATATAAAGCGTGGTTCCCGCAACCAATTCTTTGTTATCCATGTTGCCGGCGTGAATCCATGGTGGCGCGCTATTCAGTTTGCCTCCTCCTGGCGGCGCGATACCCATGCTGCCGAAGAAGGGATGAAGGGGGATGGCGATACCCGGACCGAAATTCGCGATGCCCCGCTCACGATCGAGCGGAATCACCTTGAATCGCGGATAGGGAAAATCGTCCTGCAAAGCGCCGGTGGTTGGGCCGAATCCGTTATAAGCGTACGGCACGTCCATGGTGATCTTTTGGATGCGCACTTCCAGTACATCGCCGGGCTCAGCCTCCTCGATATAGACAGCGCCGGTCAACAGGTGACCGCCCGGCCCTCTTTCCGACGCGGGTACTTGAGCGTAAATATCCTTGAGAGCGGGCTGAATGTCCTCCGGCTTCACGCCGCCTGCGATAAGCCGATCGGGATTGCCGGAGACGGTCTGAATTTGGATCTGATCTCCCGAATGAATCTTTATCGCGGGTTTCGCTTTGGCCCAATAGTAACCCCAGCAGATCGTCTGAGGCGTGGCGAGCAGAGTGTGAGTTTCAGCCGCTTCGAGCGCAATGGAAGGAATAAGGAACAGCAGAGATGCCCAACGCATGATCCATCATTGCAAGACTTTGGGCAGGCTTTTGGCGATGGCTTCAGCGATTACCTTCCCGTGAAACCGTCCGTTCTCGATAAAGATTTCGTTGGTGTGCGTACCCGCGACAATTACGCCCGCCAGATACACGCCTGCCCGTTCACTCTCGAGCGTATGGGGGTTTGTGATCGGCTTCGAAGTAGCCTCATCAAGATGGATCCCATGCTCGGACATAAAGGTAAAGTCGGGCCGGTATCCGGTCATCGCAAACACGAAATCGTTCTTGATGGTTACGTCGCCCTCGGGAGTTTGCAAAACCACATCATGGACGCGGATTTCCTTGACGGTGCTGTGAAAGTAACCCTTGATTTCGCCGTTCTTGATCCGGTTCTCGATGTTCGGCTTGATCCAATACTTCACGTTATGCGAAATGCCGGCGCCGCGATGGACCATGGTGACACGCGCGCCGGTCCAGAACAGTTCCAGCGCGGCAATCGACGCAGAGTTCTTGGCGCCGACAATCAGCACATCATGGTTGTAGTAGGGATGAGGTTCGCGGTAATAGTGAATGACTTTGTCCAGGTCTTCGCCGGGCACGTTCAGGGTATTCGGAATGTCGTAATAGCCGCTCGCGAGGATGATCTTCTTCGCTGAATAACAGGAATGCTCACCCCACATCTTTTCCGTGCGGAGGCTGAAGTGTCCGTCTGAGCCATCGAATCCCAGGACACGCTCGTACTGATGGATATTCAGGCCATAGTGATCGGCAACGCGCCGGTAATACTTCAGCGCTTCGGTACGCCCGGGCTTCTCATTGAGAGACGTCATGGGAATATCGCCTATTTCGAGCAGCTCAGGAGTTGTGAAGAAAACGAGATTTATCGGGTAGTGATAGATGGAGTTGACAATGCAGCCTTTGTCGAACAGGACAGGCGAGAGGCCGCGACGCTTCAACTCGATGCCGCAGGCGAGACCCGTGGGTCCCGCGCCGACGACTGCTACATCAAACTGCTCCATTGAGCAGCGCTCCCACCTTTTCGTAAACGTTCTCGAGCGCGGAAGGCAATGCTGCGGCATCTTTACCGGCACCCTCGGCCATATCTGGCTTGCCGCCGCCTTTACCGCCAATCGCCTTCGCTAGCTCGCCCACAAGTTTCCCGGCCTGAACCTTGCTGGTGAGGTCTTTACTAACCGCCGACACAATAGAGACGTTTGAATCGTTCACCGAGGCGATGACGATCACCGCGCTGCCCCATTTGTTGCGAAGCGAATCGGCGAGCGTTCGAAGCTGTTCCCTATCCAACCCCTCTACCTTTTCCGCGAGCACGGTTGCACCGTTCAGGACGCGCCCCTTGAGCGACTCGATCTGTTGATGAGCCATTTGCGTTTTTAGCTGCTCTACTTGGCGCTCAACGATTCTTTGGTGCTCTAGAAGCTTTTCCATTTGATCGAGCACGGCATTTTCGGTAGTGTGCAGCAGGTCGCTCACCTTCGCAAGTTGGGCAGTGGCTTGTTGAAACTTTTCGAGAGCGCCTTCGCCGGTAATTGCCTCGATTCGCCGGACGCCCGCGGAACTGCTGCCTTCGTAAACGATCTTGAACAGTCCGATATCGCCGGTGCGTTGAACATGCGTGCCGCCGCACAGCTCACGACTGAAGCCGGGGATGCTGACCACTCGCACACTTTCACCGTACTTTTCGCCAAACAGGGCCATCGCGCCCGTGGCAAGCGCTTGCTCGATATCCATGATGTCGGTGACGACTTCAGTATTAGCTAAGATCTGTTGATTTACGAGCCGCTCTACTTCGCGCAGCTCGTCATCGGACATGGGCGAGTAGTGCTCGAAATCGAAGCGCAACCTACCGGGCTCGACGACACTTCCCTTCTGCTTTACGTGCGTACCCAGCACCTGCCGCAACGCAGCATGAAGGAGGTGCGTGGCGGTATGGTTCCGCATGGTTGCTCCACGCGAAGGCCGATCGACCACTCCGATCAAACGGCCACCGATCCTTATCGGCCTTAGTACGTGGATGCGGTGCACCATCGCGGCTGCGGTTGGTTTGTATGCGCCTTCCACGATGGCGACCTTTTCGCGCGTCTCAGGGTCAAGCAGAAGACCAGTGTCGCCGACCTGTCCGCCCGATTCGGCATAAAACGGAGTCTTCGAGAAGACCACCTCAGCCGTGCCTTGCTCCACCACATCGACAGGGCTCTTGTCTACGATCAGCCGCACGATTTCGACCGGCGCTTCGAGATTGTCACGTCCAATGAATTCCGTGGAGGACAGGTCTTTGTAGACTTCGGGAACCTGCGCTTTATCTGCGCCTCTCCAACTCGAGCGGGCCCGTATGCGCTGCTTCTCCATTTCCGCCGTGAAATTCTCACGATCGATGGTCAAGCCGAATTCACGCGCCATCTCTTCCTGTTCATCGAGCGCCAGGCCATAGGTGTCGTACAACTTAAATGCCGCTGCACCAGGAAGGACACCGTTGACGGCTGATTTGGCTTCATCGTGGAAGAACCTTTCCGCAACCTGAAACGTGGTTGCGTAGCGGTGCTCTTCATCGCGTACAATCCGCGCCACTCGCTCGACGCTCTCTTGCAGTTCGGGATAGCCGGGCTTCATCAAGTCAGCCACAAATCCGGTGAGCTTGTGGAGGTATGGTTCTGTCGCGCCCACCAGACGCGCATTGCGCATCGCACGCCGCATGATCTTTCGCAGCACGTATCCGCGGCCGTCGTTCGCGGGCACAACCCCGTCATGAATCAAGAATGTTGTCGCACGCGCGTGATCGGCGTTAATGCGAAGCGCGATATCGGTTCGCTCATCAGCGTGGGGCTTAACGCGGATTACCTCGGCGGCGCGCTCGATAATCGGCTGTAGCAAGTCAGTCTCGTAATTCGAGAGATGCCCTTGGAGGACGGTAGTCACGCGCTCCAGACCCATGCCGGTGTCGATGGATGGTTTCGGAAGGGGCGTTAGCGATCCGTCGACCGCACGATCGAACTGCATGAAGACGAGGTTCCAGATCTCTACGAATCGGCCGCCCCCCTCCAGCGGAAAACGCTCATGCTCGTGGCCCTTTTCGGCGGCTTCAGGACCGAGATCGTAGAAAATCTCAGAGCACGGGCCGCAAGGTCCGGTCTCGCCCATCTGCCAGAAGTTGTCCTTCTCATCGAGCCTGAAGATGCGATCTTTCGGAACGCCGGCGACGCTATGCCATAGCTGTTCAGCATCGTCGTCCTCTCGAAAGACGGTCACATACAGTTTGTCCTTGGCCATGCCGAACCCGCTGGGGCTCGTGATCAGCTCCCAAGCGAGGGCGATGGCCTCTTTCTTGAAGTAATCTCCAAAGGAGAAGTTGCCAAGCATCTCGAAGAACGTTTGATGCTTCCGCGTATAGCCGACATTCTCAAGATCGTTATGCTTGCCGCCGGCTCGAACAACACTTCTGAGCGGATGTGGCGCGGAGATAGTCGCGCTTTTCCAGGCCCAGAAAGACATCCTTGAACTGGTTCATTCCGGCGTTTGTAAAGAGCAGCGTTGGATCGTCGGCAGGCACAAGCGATGAGCTGCGAACGACTTTGTGGCGCTGGCCGGCGAAATAGTCCAAGAACTTCGCCCGAATCTCGTTTCCAGTCATCTCTCTATCAGTCTCGCATCCGAAGGATAGTTCGACTTATGATGGGCTCGATGGGGTTGCGTCGCGTGGGTAGTTGCGGGCGCGGTGGTCGCGATGTGCGTTGTTTTGGTTGCGCAGGAGCCGAAGCCGCCGTTTCCCTATGCCGAAGAAGAGGTCAGCTATCCGAACCCTGCAGCGCCGGATGTCACTCTCGCGGGTACTCTCACGAAACCGAGCACTGGAGGTCCTTTTCCGGCAGTGCTGTTAATTGGCAGCGCCGGTCCGCAGGATCGCGATGAGACAACGGCAGGTCATAAACCTTTTCTCGTGTTGTCGGATTACTTGACGCGACGCGGGATCGCGGTACTGCGAGTGGACGACCGCGGCACGGGCAAGTCCACGGGCAACTTTGAGCAATCGACGACGCAGGATTTCGCTTCGGATACCGAGGCAGGGGTCCGGTTTCTGATGACGAGAGCTGAAGTCGATCAGAAGCACATCGGACTTATCGGACATGGCGAAGGCGGAATCATCGCGCCCATGGTTGCCGTCAGAGTGCCACAGATTTCGTTCCTGGTCCTGCTTGCTGCGACCGCCATACCTGGAGAACAGGTGTTGTTAGGACAGCGGGAGCGCGCCGAGAAAGCGGCGCAGCTTCCCGAAGAGCAGATCAACGCGGATAAGAAGATCGGAAGCCTGCTCTATAGGCTCGTCCGGGAAGGCAAAAGCGAGACTGAATTGCGGCAGGCTCTGTTTCATCTACCCTCGGACTACGAACCATTCGTTGCGCCATGGCAGAAGCAGCTTCATCGCCTGGAAGCGCCCTGGCTGCGTTTCTTCCTCTCTTACGATCCGGCGCCGACGCTGGCGAAGGTGAGATGTCCCGTGCTCGCTTTGGATGGCGAGAAGGATCTTCAGGTTGTGCCGGAGCAGAACATTCGCGCCATCAAGGCTGCATTGAAGGTGGGCGGAAATCGCGACGTTACGGCTGAAGTTCTTCCGGGATTGAATTATCTGTTGCAGCCTGCGAAAACGGGGTTCGGATGGGAATACGCAACGATTCCGGAGACGATCTCGCCAGTCGCGTTAAACACGATTGCGGCTTGGATTGCGAAACACACTTGATGAAGCCGGTCAGGAGACCGGCCCAGAGCGGCTTTGGCCGCTCTTCAATTTCTTCTCTTCCGCATCGAGAGCTGCATGCAACAGCATCTTTAAATAAGTCTCGGCGGGAATACTCCGCCCTCAAAAGATGAGCTTCGCCGCTACTTGCATCTGTCTCGATGACCCTGAGTCTCCCGTGGGGAACCGGGTATTGGTTAACAAACCAAACGTGCTTGTGCCGATGGTGAGAACAGGCTGTCCGAAATTCGTGTGGTTCAGGACATCGAACGCGTCCGCCGAATTTCCAACCTCACGTTCTCGCGAACTGTTGTGTTCTTGATCAGCGCGATGTCCACGTTTGCGAAGCCGGGTCCAATGATGGTGTTGCGGCCAAGGTTTCCAAACGCGTTGCCCTGGTCGTAGAACACAGACGGATTCTGGATGTAGGTAACGAACGTTGCGTTGCCGTTTGTGGCTGGACTAAAGCCGGTCTGAACCGGACCACTTACGCTCGGGCGCAGTGTTGCAGCTCCGGTAAACGCCGAATCACTGGTTTTGAAGCTGATGGGATTGCCACTCTGCAGCGTAATGATCGGCGCAAGTTGCCAACGGTCGAGCAACCGGCTGCCGTGAAGCGGCAATTCGTGGACACCGTTCATTGTGAAGCGATGGCGCGCGTCGAAATCGGAGAGGCCGCGATCGGCCCGCAGGTTATAACTGTCCTGCACCACCACTCCCTGAGCAGTGCGGGAGTTATAGTCAATTGATTTCGAGAACGTGTACGACGCGCTGAACTGGAATCCTTTCGAGAAGCGCTTTGTCGCCGTAATCCACAGTGCATTGTAAGAAGAGTTTCCATCGCTCTCCATAACGGTAATGTTCCCGAGCGGCTTTCCGGGATCAATCGGACTCGTCAGGGACAGCGTAGGATATCGCCGGACGCCTCTGATGAATTGGTTGTAATTCCGCTCAATGTTGAGATCGGTGCCTTTGACTCCGAAGTAGCCCACCATCAGGCTTAAGTTCGAAGCTACCTGTTGCTGAATATTGAAATTCCACGATTGAGCATAATCATTTTTGTAGTTCGAGACGATCGAATTCGGGGACACAATGCCCCCAGCAGCTGCCAAACGCGAACGAGCGAAGCCGTAAGCGGGTCGAACACCACAAAGCGGTTCTCAGCCTCTACCGGCGTACCGTTCCAGTCGTAGCGCAATCCCAACTCGAGCAAAAAATTGGGCAGGACTTTATAGCTGTCTTGAACGAATGCTCCGAGTGCGTTCACGAAGATGCGGCTGGCACGATTGGATGGATTGGCGGTGAACCCATTGGCTTGTTCGTTGATGAATGCGGTAATGCTCGGGAACGTGAATGTTCCGGGTGTGTATGAGTAATTGTTGTTGTCGTTACGGCGGAACTCACGGCCAAACTTGATGGTGTGCTTTCCGCGTACCCAGTTGAGACTGTCGCCCAAAACAGCCGTGTAGTCGCCGCGGAAAGTGGGCTCGCCGTTATTGCCTCCAAATTCGAGCGTGCCTCCAGCAATGTTGATTTGCGGAAAGGTGTTCACGCCGCTCTTAATGCCAAAAGCGCTGGCGGTCAACGTGGTTTGCGGATCAAACGGCAGATGAGGCCGGTTATAGCCCAAACGAAATTCGTTGACGAACGTAGAGTTCAGCACCTTGGTGTCATTGATGGTCGGAAGCTGACGTTTACCGGCTCGAATGTCGCCGTAGCCCGGAAGATTGTTGTTACCGTGCTGGGCGGCTCGTTCCGGAGGTCCTCCTGGTAGGCGAAGTAAGCGTTCAGGCGATGGGAATCGGAAAAGGAATCACTAAAGTTGGCTGACCCTTGGTCGCTGGTCACCGGTGCAATCGCAGTGCTGACAAACACGTTTCCCGGAAGAGTTGGCCGACGGGATCAGCGTGAGCAGCTTCTGAATCGCCGGATCGCCGATCGCTTGCGCTTGAGCCCGCTGGCCTGGCGACAGAACTGTAACGGAGAGAGGAACGCCTTGATGATGCCGCAAACCCTCATAACTCAGGGCGCAAAGAATTCTCGCGCATGATTCCGGCCCTACAGCGCCACGAGTCCCAAGCTGATGCGGAGCGCCGCATCGACTTTCCGCATTGTAAGAGGGTCGATCGACCCGAGCCGCTTAATCAAGCGCTGCCGATCGATGGAACGGATTTGGTTCAGAACGACGGCCGAAGGCAGTGTGAGACCGCTCTTGCTCGGCGGAATGACGACTTCGCGTGGATGCGGCGGGTCGCCGAAGTGGGAACTCACGGCAGCCACGATGGTGATGGGGCTGTACTGGTTCGACACATCGTTCTGGATGATCAATGCCGGCCGGGTCTTCTTGATCTCATGGCCTACAGTGGGATCAAACACAACGAGGTAGATCTCGCCTTGGCGGGGAAAACTCATACACGCTTGCGAACTTGCTTTTTGGCAGGACGCTTTGATGCGCCCGCGCGGTTCGAAATCTCCTCCTCGAGCGGAAACCAGTCCGCCGCTAGTGCGAGATCCCGTTCCGCGTTCGCGAGAGCTTCTTCTTTAAGGCGCTTGCGTAAATTCTCCTTTCCTGAAGTCTCGACAAAATGGAGGACGGCACTGGAAATGAACCGGCTGCGATTGCCCTTTGTGGTCACGCGATCGAGGACGCTGACCGTCTTGTCCGGCAAAATGATGTTGATCCGTTTACTCATGGTCCTTCGCATTATTAATCAATACTCAAGTGTACACACGAGAAGTGTGGATATCCAAGCGGCTACACGCAATTCAGAGCGCAGTATGTGAAAATGAACACCGATTGCAGATGCCAACTAGCTGTGGTGTGGTTTGAAAGGAACGCTATGAGAGTCAGAATAGTCACGCTCATATCGGCAGTGTCGATTGGGGCGGCGTTATTAGGGCAGCAGTTTTCGTCCGTGCCTGGGCAGGGACGCTCAATGATCGTGACCAAGTACGGGATTGTGGCGGCGCCGCAGTTTCTTGCATCGCAGGCAGGCGCCCACATTCTGGAAGAAGGCGGAAACGCGGCCGACGCAGCAATTGCGGCCAATGCGGTAATGGGTGTGACCCAGCCTTATGTGAACGGGATGGGCGGCGATCTTTTCGCCTTGTATTACGAAGCGAAGACCGGCAAGTTGTACGGTCTGAACTCCAGCGGGTGGACGCCCAAGGCGCTCACGATCGAGTATCTCAAAGCTCACCACGTCGACCATCTTGATCCGATTGGAGTCCACACCATCGATGTGCCGGGCTGCGTGGCGGGTTGGGATGCGCTGAAGGCGGCGATTTGGCACGCTTGGCTTCGAGAAGCTGCTGGCGCCCGCCATCTCCTATGCGGAGAGCGGATTTCCTTTAGCGGAACGAAATGCGCGCTATTGGGTAAGCAAGAAATTACTGCAGCAGCCGGGATATCAGCAGACGTACTTGCCGGGAGGTGTGGCGCCCGGCCTTGGCGATGTGTTCAAGAACCCGGCGCTTGGGGAATCGCTGCAGCAAGTGGCTGCGCATGGGAGGGATGCGTTTTATAACGGCAAAATGACGGCCGCTATGGTGAAGTTCTTGCAGGCCCAGGGCGGTACCCACACGATTGAGGATTTTGCTGACTTTCAACCGGAATGGGTGGAGCCGATCTCGACAACTTACCGTGGCTGGACCGTTTATGAGTTACCGCCCAACGGGCAAGGCATTGCGGCGCTCGCAATGCTGAACATTATGGAGCAGTTTCCGATGGCGGAATATGGGCACAATTCCGCGGATGCACTGCACGTAATGATTGAGGCGAAGAAGCTGGCCTACGCGGACATGTACCACTATGTAGGCGATCCGCGATTTACTCCGGTACCGGTGAAGCAAATGGTGTCTAAGGACCTGTCCGCGCAGCGAGCGAAATTGATCCAGATGGACCATGCCGCGTGCCAAACGGCGCCCTCCGAGATTACGGCGCAACTGAATGCGCACGGTAATTCGACGATTTATCTTTCGGCGATCGATAAGGACGGCAACATCGTTTCGTTGATTCAGAGCAACTTTTCGGGCTATGGCACGGGGATGGTGGCGCCGGGACTAGGATTCTCATTTCACAATCGCGGTGCTGGGTTCGACCTCACGCCGGGGCGGCCGAACTCGCTGGCCGGGCACAAGCGGCCGCTGCACACGATTATTCCGGCGTTTATGGAAAAAGGCGACGTTCATATTGGGTTCGGCATTATGGGCGGCTGGAATCAGGCGCAAGCGCACGCGCAGTTTGTCGCCAACGTGGTGGATTACGGGATGAATATACAAGCAGCGCTCGAGCAACCACGCTTTACGAAGAGCACGTTCGACGGCTGCGATGTACAGATGGAACAGACCGTGGCGGTCCCTGTGAGAGAGCAGCTAACGCAGCGCGGACACAAAATCCAGCTACTGGAACCGTTTTCCTTCAGCGTGGGACAAGGTGATGCGGTGATGAGGGATGCCAAGCGCGCCGTGAACTTTGCGGGCGCCGATCCCCGCTGCGATGGAGAGGCGATCCCACAAGGGCCGAACACCAAATAGTTTCAGCAATTCAGGATTCTAGGCAGCTAACGGCAACTGCAGCACGTTCGCCGTGGGCAGCTTCGTCACCAGCGCGCCCGTCGCAATTCGTAGTAGCTCTTCGGCGCGGCCGCCGAGATCGAACTCGTCAGAAAAACGTCGCAATTGCGTGTTGAAGGCTCTCCGCAGAGGAATGATTGAATCCTCCAGGCCAAGCTTCGGGATATCAATAATCGCGAATTTCAAAATGCTGTCCATCAGCACGGTTTCAACGTTCAACATTTTGTAGATCGCGCGCCGGTTCCTCATCACGTACTTCACCACTTCCTTGCTGCGATAGGCGAAATAATATTCGCGCGTGAACCAGGAGAAACGCTTGGTGTCGATGGTCTTCAGCTCACGCCGAAGTTTGAATGCGGCGGACGCAAAAGCCCGGTTGAGAGCCTCAGTCTGTTGAATGTCATAGGTGAACATGTTGGTCGGCTTGCCGGAGAACGGATGCGTGCATTGGTAAACCAGGATGGGGTAAGCCGTGTGCGGCCGGCGGAGAATCTCGGGGTTGGCTGTAAACCACTCGCGAACCCATCCGCGCATGGCAGTCTGCATGGCCTTCGAAACGGTGGAATAAGTGGGAAAGTAAGCAGCAGTTCGTTCCCTAGGTGCTCGCTTCCAAGCCGAAAAATCGATGCTCGAGCTTTCGACCGCTGCTTCCGCATTCCGCGACGGCATCATAATCAGTTCGCCCATATAAGCCTCCCAAAAATGCAACAGCCGGGAACGCGTCCCGGCTGGCTAGTTTCGATCTTCGCTCGCGAATGTTCTCGCGAGCGACTTAAACGTAGCACGCCCACTTCGCGCGACTGGTGTCAGAAGCCAGAGCTTGAACGGGAGAAGTCCCGCTAAACGCCTGATTCAATGGCAGAAAAAAATAATGAGATTTATTTCGAACTTTTGTGACTAGGTTTTCGACACTGCGCGAAATACCCGCGAACGGCTCCAGGCGCCGCTCCAATCGGTGCGCTCAATCGCGCCCAAATCTCCTCAAAAACTGCTATACTGAAGGTCGAATGAGCTTCCGGCGTCCGCGCCTGTGGGTTCACCAAATTTTGCCCGGACGTTCCTCCGTCTCCGCCCCCTGTTTTCCGCCCCATCTTTCTCCTTGATGAAGTCATCCGTTCAGATTTCTCGCGGCATTGAGTCGCTATTTGGCACTCGCGATGAAAACATACGCTTACTCGAATCGGAGCTGAACCTTCGCACGCGCCTGATGGATGGCGACTCGCTCGAATTAGAGGGCGAAGGTGCGCAAGTGCATCGCGCCGAACGCATTCTCGAAGACTACGTCAGCCTCGTCAAAGAAGGCCACGTTTTCAACAATGGCGATCTGAACAGTTATCTGCGCGTGGTGACGACCGACCCCAACGTTTCTCTCCGGCGTCTGGTCGAAAGCGGTAGGTCGCGCACCTTCGGCAAGAAAGTGCTCGTCCCCAAGACCATCAACCAGCGGCGCTATATCGATGCGATCGAAAATCATGACCTGACTTTCGGGATTGGTCCCGCCGGCACAGGCAAGACGTATCTCGCGGTGGCCATGGCCGTTGCCGCTTACCTGAACAAGCGGGTGAGCCGCATTGTTCTTACCCGCCCTGCGGTGGAAGCGGGCGAACATCTCGGCTTTCTGCCGGGTACCGTACAGGAAAAAGTCGATCCCTATTTGCGGCCGCTCTACGACGCCCTGTTCGACATGATCGACTCTGAAAAGGTTGAGAAACTCGTCGAGCGCAACATCATCGAGATCGCGCCCTTGGCCTTCATGCGCGGTCGCACGCTGAACGACTGCTTCATCATTCTCGATGAAGCCCAAAACACGACCCTCGAGCAAATGAAGATGATCCTGACGCGGCAGGGCTTCAATTCGAAGATGGTTGTCACTGGCGATCTCACGCAGATCGATCTTCCGCTTGGACGAAAAAGCGGCCTCTTAAACGCGGTCGACGTCCTCAGAGGCGTTGACGGCATCGCTTTCGTGAATTTCGATGAAAGAGACGTTGTCCGGCATTTCCTGGTGCAACGCATCGTGAAAGCATACGACCGGTACAACGAGATGATTGGGGCCGGCCGGCAGCTTGCGCTCAAACTCGGCAGGGATACTCCGCCGGAACCGGTTATCGAACCGCCACCTAACACTGCTGTCGAAATTCCCGAGTTCCCCTCGCTCGCCTAAGATCGCCACTATGTCCCAAGGTGACAGTACGGTGCTCTTCGGAGCCTTTCCCGCACAATCGAGATTTTCAACGGAAGAAAGACGCACGCTGAAAACCTTTGCCCGCGTGCTTGCCGATCGCCTTGCTGCGGGTCGGAGCTTTACCTGCCTGATAACCGGCGATGAAGAGCTACGTAGATTAAATGGCGCGTTTCTCGGCCATGAATATCCCACCGATGTGCTCTCGTTTCCAGCGAGCGCTGCAAACGGAAACTTAGGCGAAATGGCAGTCTCGGCGGAACGCGCCGCGGCGCAAGCGGCAGAATTCGGTCACTCGCAACTGGACGAAACTCGCATACTGATGTTGCACGGCCTCCTGCACCTTTTAGGAATGGATCATGAAAGCGATAATGGCGAAATGGAAGCGGCCGAGCAAAGGTGGCGCGCGGAGTTTGGATTGCCTCAAACGCTGATCGCGCGCGCATCGGACCTGGGTTAATCACGTGATCACTCCGCTTTGCCTCATCCTAGCTTTGGGATTCACCTGCTTGCTCGGGTTCGTCTCGTTTGTGCAGTTGTTATATCTGGAATCGCTGCGTCTCATCCGGCGCGAAGAGCCGGCTTTGGAATTTTTCCGCGAAACGTTAACCGGGAAAATAGGGCTTGAACCTGAACAAGGGTCGCTCGCCTTCTCACTGATCAAACATGTCTCGCTCTTCTTGATGGGCCTGTTTTACCTTTGCGCGCTGGTGAGGCCGGATGTGCCGAATTGGCAAAGCGTCCTCGAAGCGATTGGCCTCTCTTTTCTCGCCATGCTGGTGTCTACATATTTCGTTCCGCTTTTTCTGTACCGGCGGGCGAAGGGCTTGTGGATGGCGAAGGCCTTGCCTGTTATCAAGCTGCTGGCCGCCTGCGCCTCGCCGCTGGCGGCATTGGTGAAGATGTTTCAGTCGCTCCTCGATCTCGATAAGGATGCTCGCGGCGACACCGCGCCTGCAGATTCCGTCGAACACATCGAGGCGCTGATTACGGCGGGCGCGGAAGAGGGCATTATCGAGGAAGAAGATCGCAAATTGATTCATTCCGTTGTCGCATTCGGTGATAAAAACGTGCGGGAAGTGATGACACCCCGTCCTAATATCGTTGCGATCTCCGGCGACAGATCGCTCGAAGATCTGCGGCAGCTCGTCATTCACGAGCAATATTCCCGCGTCCCCGTTTACGAGCAGTCCATCGACAACATCGTCGGGTTCGTTCACGTGCGCGATATGTTCGAGCTCGATCCCGATGAGCGGCAGGCAAGACCGCTGAAAGATCTGATGCGCCCTATCCCGCTGGTTCCGGAAACTAAACCGGTCAGCGACTTATTGCGCGACATGCAGCGCGAGGGATCGCACATGGTGGTTGTTGTGGACGAATATGGAAACACGGCTGGCTTGGCAACCATGGAAGATCTGGTCGAAGAAATTCTCGGCGAGATACGCGACGAGCATGAGCCGGATCGCGATGTCCGTCAAGAATCGGACGAGGTGTTCGTTGCGCCGGGCAGTCTGGACCTGGACCGTCTCCAAGACCTGCTGAATTTCCGGCCGGAAGGCGATACGGAGTCGACCACTGTAGGCGGACTCATCGCCGAGTGGCTGGGGCACGTGCCCCAAGTGGGCGAGACGGTGGAGCGCGGCGGGATCCGCATCGAAGTGCTTGCCGGTAACGAGCGGCGCGTGGAGCAGGTGCGCATTTCGCGCGTCGAAGCTCCCTCGCCCGTGGGTGCGAATACGTGACGGAAGCTCCGCATCGCGCCGGCTTTGTCTCCATCGCAGGCAGGCCGAACGCGGGCAAATCCACGCTGTTGAATGCTCTGGTTGGCGAGAAGCTTTCCATTACCGCGTATCAAGCGCAGACCACGCGCACTTCCATTCAGGGCGTGCTTACAAACGCAGATGCTCAAATCGTTTTCATCGATACACCGGGCATTCACAAATCCGACACTCTGTTCAACAAGCGCATGATGAAAACGGTTCGGGGAGCGCTGCAAGACCGCGATCTTGTTCTTTACACTGTCGATGCAACCAAGCCTGTAAACGAAGAGGACGAGCACGCCGTCAGCGCTCTCGACGATTCAGCGAAAGCGCTGCTCGCCTTGAACAAGATCGACAAGGTAGATGACAAGCGCCGGCTTCTGCCCGTGATCCAGCGCTACATGGAACTGCACCCTTTTCTGGACGCGGTACCGGTTTCGGCGCGCACGGGAGAAGGTCTGGACGAGCTCAAGCGTATTCTCAAGAAGCATTTGCCCGAAGGCCCGGCTTTGTTTCCGGACGATTATCTGACCGATCAACCCGTGCGATTCCTGGCTGCGGAAATCATTCGCGAGCGCATTTTGCGTGAGGCTCGCGAGGAGGTACCGCACGCCACTGCCGTGCTGATCGACACCTGGGAGGAAACGCCGCGATTGGTGAAGATCGGAGCCACAATCCATGTAGAGCGCTCCGGGCAGAAAACGATCTTGATCGGCAACAAAGGACAGATGCTCAAAAAGATTGGCTCGGAAGCGCGCCACGAATTGGAGCGCATGCTCGATCGCAAAGTTTTTCTCTCGCTGTTCATAAAAGTGAAACCGAACTGGCGCGAAGATCCGTCTTTTCTGAATGCCGTGGACTGGCGTTCGATGATAGGCTCGGAAGAGAGATGAGAAGACTCGTCGTTGTCGCTCTGTTATTGGGCGGAACGCTTGCGGCAGGTCAGAAGAACACCAATCCGGACGACCGCATTTCCGATCAGGTTCGTATGCGCCTGGCGGTAGATCAAGATGTGAAGGGTGGCGCTTTCGACGTTAGCGTACACGATGGCGTCGTGACCATCAAAGGCCGAGTCGACTCCGACAAGGGCAAGTCTCGCGCGACAAAGCTCGCCAAAAAGGTCAAGGGCGTGAAGGAAGTGGACAACGAACTAATCGTGGGTCCACCGAAATAGCGTCGCCCGCTTGTTCCGACTTTCCATTGCCGCATTAGCGCTCCTGGCGAGCCAGTTCGTTTTCGCGCAGGACACGAAAACTGAAACTGAACGGCTCGCGGCGGCTGGTAAGCTTTGGGTCACCGTTAAATACTTTCACCCCTATCTCGCCTATCGCGATATCGATTGGGACAAAGCTCTGGTCGATGCGCTTCCCAAAATTCGCGCCGCCAAGAACTCCACCGAATACGCCAGCGCTATTGAATTGATGTTGGAAGCGCTTCACGATCCGTCCACGTACGTAGAGCCCAGGAAACCTGCGTACGGGGCTAGAGGGTACCGCGGGAGGCCAGCGCGTTTGGGTGCATCATGGGCTTCCACCGCGCAGGTGCTAATTCGGCTCTCTACTATTCCACCTTCGAGGTCAAGCCGGGCTCAACCGAAACCGTCACGATGCCGATAGGTGAGAATGTCGAAGCCGTGGTCCGCCTCTCGGAACCGGTGCCTGCCGGCGCAACGGTGCCGGCGTATCCTTCGCCGCAACCCGACCGCGCCTACTCTGAAACTCCTTATCCATCCACCGAGTACCGCATTCTCGCTGCATACAAGATCTGGGGAGTGTTCCATTACTTCTTCGCGTATCGGGATCTCATGGACGAAGACTGGGATGACGTTTTCAACACTTTTCTCCCCAAGTTCATAGCTGCCAAGGATGCCCGCGAATACAACCTGACGGTCGCGGATATGATCACGCACGTCGACGATTCTTGCGCCACCGTACAAAGCCGCGCTCTCGAAGAATATTTTGGCGAGGCGCCTGCGGGATTGCGCGTACGTCTCATCGAAAAGAAGCCGGTCATCACGCAAATCCTGGATGAGGACGCGAAGAAAGCCGGCGTTCAAGTTGGCGATATCGTTTCCACGGTTGACGGCGAAAACATAGTCGAACGGGTCAAACGTGAGGCGCAGTATCTAGCCTCGTCAACTCAGCAATCGCTTAGCGATCAGGTCACGCAGCGCATCCTCAATGGGCCGCAGAAGGTTCAGTTGCGGCATTGAGCATCGGAGGCCAGGATGGCCGAACGCGGGAAGTCAATCTGAAGCGCAGTACCAGCTATCTCACGAATGTTCAGAAGCAACGCGATGGGCGATGCCGTGAAGATAATGCCTGGCAACATCGGTTACGCCGATCTGGATCGTTTGACTTCCGATGAGGTCGACGCCATGTTTGAGAAGCTTCGCAACACCAAGGCGCTCATTCTCGACGCGCGTGGCAGTGCGAGCTTCGCTGCGGTTGAGGCGATTGCGCCCCGTCTCACCGGCCAGCAGGATGTTCCAGCAGCAATCTTTACCGGACCGCTCACTCTGACTCCGGATATCCCGCAGCACGACATCGCAAACCAATCCGCCACTTACTTCTACGTACAAACTCTTGCGCGTACAGATAAGTGGCGCTACAAAGGCAAGACGGTCATGCTGATTGACGAACGAACATCCGGCGTAGCCGAGCGCGCGGGGCTTCTCTTCGAAGCAGCCAACAACACCGCGTTCATCGGAACTCCGAGCGCGGGCGCCGATGGCGATGCAACAAACTTCGTCGTGCCGGGTGGTATCATAATCAACTTTTCAGGCCACGATATTCGTCACGCGAATGGAGGCAAACTGCAGCGGCTTGGTCTTCAGCCAACTGTTTCGGTGCCAACGACCGTGAAAGGCATCCGTCGCCGGAAGCGATGAGGCGCTCGAAAAGGCCATTCAATACCTATCGCAGTGATCACCTGATCGGCGGCGTAGGGCGGCGGGAATCGGGTGGAAATAGCGTCCGCAAAATGGAAAGCACCAGCAGACTCGTGCTACCCGCGGAGATCATGATCCAGTTCGGTACAAGCAAATCGCGATTCCACACGAACAGCAGCAGTTGCGACAAGAACCCAAATCCGATTGCTAACGCCACATCGAGCAGCGTCCTCCATGCCGATGGTTTACTAGGGCGCGCATAAGCGTCCTCCAGAACTAATGCGGCAAGCATTGTCACGACGGGAATGGCGAGCCGCTCAAATCCGCCATCTCTGTAGAGAAATGACATCCCATTCAACTGCCGCGCCGCGAACAAGAACGACATGTACAGCGCAATGGCCTCGACCAGTAATAGTTGCGGATCCGTTGTGCGCCGGATTCGGCAGACGATTACTACTGGCACTGTACGCATTGCATCCGCAATGTACTGGCGCGTTGAGATGTATCGTTCGTGAAGGTCGCCAGTCACGTGCTCACGGGAGGCCGGCGGAATCAGGAATCCCACCACTGCCTCTGTGATCTTCGGCGGAGCGGGTTGCACTATCCCGCCTCTTTCCTCCACTCTTTCGCCCACTTCCTGGCCCATTCTTTGCCCCAGATCTTTGCGATGGCGTCCCAGATGCGTTTCGCCGTGACTGCCGAATCCTGCAATGCGCGCTCCCCGAGAGCTTCCAGTTGGTAGCAGCGCTTGGCGCGGCCGCCACGCTCGGGCGTGGGATCGGACAGCCGCGAAGAGAGGAACCCTTTGTCCTCCAAGCCGGTCGAGCGTCACATAGACAGCGCCGAGCGAGACCGCCTTCGGTTGCGCGAGCTCCGCGACCTTCTCATGAATTGTCACGCCGTACGCATTCTCGCGTAAGCTCAAGATTGCCGCCAGCACCAACTGCTCGAATTGACCGACGGACTCAGACTTTGCCATTTGTCCAACATGGTAAGGGAAATCGAGCTCATTTGTCAATGCCCGGTTACGATATATCAGCATGACTGTCAACCAACGTCCTCTGGACCCCGGCCTCGAGACAGATTTCAAGGATCGATTGACCTATGCAGGGTACCTGTCCTTGGAAGGCCTGCTGGCTCAGCAGAAGCCTCTCTCCGATCCGCCGCACCATGACGAAATGCTGTTTATCATCCAGCACCAGGTGTCCGAACTATGGATGAAATTACTGATTCACGAGCTCACGGCTGCGATGCGATTCATACGTCAAGATCAGCTCGATCCATGCTTCAAGATCCTCTCGCGAGCGAAATTAATTCAGCTGCAGCTCTTCGAACAATGGGCGGTACTCGAGACCTTGACCCCTTCGGAATATCTGGAATTCCGCGGCGTTCTGGGCCACGCCTCGGGCTTTCAGTCCTACCAGTACCGCAAGCTCGAATTCCTGTTGGGCAATAAGAGCCGCGATTCACTTGCCGTTTTCGCGCACAGCCCGGCAATCTACGAAGACTTGAAAGCGGCGCTGGAATCGCCTAGCCTCTACGATGAATTCCTCCGGCACCTGGCGCGGCGGGGCCTTCCCGTTCCGGCCGAATGCGTCGAGCGGGACTGGTCCCAGCCTCACCAGAAAAACGAGGCGCTCGTCGAAGTGTTCCGCGATATCTATGAGCATCCACGGCGATATTGGGATGCCTATGAGATGTGCGAGAAGCTCGTCGATATCGAGGAGTACTTCCAGCTCTGGCGCTTCCGCCACGTCAAGACGGTCGAGCGCATCATCGGCTTCCGAAGAGGCACTGGAGGATCATCGGGCGTAGCGTTCCTGAGGCAGGCGCTCGATCTCACATTTTTTCCAGAGCTATTCGCGGTTCGTACCGGGATCTCAGCTAAGACTTAGGCGTTGTACACCTTCGCAAAGGCGTCTTTGAACTTCGCCATCTCGTCCTTTGTCCCCACGCTGACGCGAACCCAATTCGGCCATACCGGCCAGGCGCGGCCGATATAGACGTTCTGTTTCGCCATCTCCTTGTAGAAATCGCGTCCGCTCCGCTTGACGTTAATCATGAAGCAGTTCGTTTCCGATGGAACGAACTCGACGTTCTTTGAGGCCAGCCAATTGCACGTATCCTCGCGGATATCGGTCATGAATTTGCGGCGATCCGCCACCAGATTATTGACTTTCAGACTGGCCGTGGCTCCGCACATCGACGTGATCGGCATTGCGCCAGCGCTCCATTGAGCGACTTTGCGCAGCAGCTCGGGCCGGGCAATTGCCGCTCCGGCGCGTAAGCCAGCCATTCCGTAGAGTTTTGAGAACGTTCTTAATATGACGACGTCCTGATCGCGCGCCGCCAGATCGGTGCAAGGAACCGCGCTCTTCGAGAAATGGATATAGGCTTCATCGATCATCACCACAGAGCCTTGCGGCTTGTTGGCGATCAGATATTCGATATCCGAACGGCTGGTTACAGTGCCGGTTGGATTATTTGGATTGCAGATGTAATACAAACCAGCATTCGGAGCAGCAGCCAGCATGGCCTTTACGTCGTGATCGTAGGTGCCCTTCCTGAGAGGCACGTTGATGGCCTGCGCCCCGACGTATCGGGCGGCCACTTCGCCCGCTTCGTAACCCGGATCGGCCTTCACGAAGGGCCGGTCTTTCGAGCAGAACGCGATGACGGCCTGATGCAACGGAGCGCTGGAGCCAGCGAAAATCTGAATATAGGTCTCGCCGGGTTTATTGCTGAACTTTACGCCAAGCGGGCCGGCCATGGTATCGGCCAGCACATCGGTGGATTCAAACATGTAGCGTCCGCCACTCTTGACGATGTTGTGAATCGCTTCGGCGGCTTCGGCGCAAGGGCCGAGAGGATTTTCATTCGCATTGATCCTGACCGCATCGGCAGGAACAGGTTGCAATCGCGACATCTGCGCCAAGGCGGCTTCGTTATAGAACGGCAGGGCTGCGCCCGCGGTGAGGACCGAAGCGATGCGTCCAAAGCTCCGCCGCGAATATCCGCGACGCAGAAAATCGTTCCGTTGTTCAGCGGTCAAAATCGATGACATTTTGCCTCCTGGGTGCCTATTCCGAATTGTATGCGATTTCCGTGTAACGAGATCGCCTGAGTTTCCTATCCATTCAGTATGCGCTTAAAGTTACCGGCAGCCGCAGTCATAATCCTGATCTTGCCGCTTTGCGCGGCCTTTGCAATACCCGTCACATCCATCAATCAACTGATCTCCTTTGGAGACAGCCTCTCGGATAATGGAAACGTCTCTATCGCCACCGCCGGGGTACTGCCGGGACCGAATTACGCTCCGGGGATGTACACGGACGGCCCGAATACGAATCCCCCCACCACTGGCCCGTTCGGTCTGTGGATCGATCAGCTCGCGCCGAAGTTGGGCGTTGCGGATCCCGCGCCGTTTCTCGCTGGAGGAACGAATTATGCCTTCGCGGGCGCAGATACCGGACATAACCCATCCTTCCCCGCTCCCCTGGCAGTACCGTTCATCTCGGATCAGCTTGGCTTTTTCAATACCACGCATCCTTCCGGCGCACCGGCCAGCGCTCTTTACACCTTTTGGGCGGGCGCGAATGACATCGCCGATCAAAAGAATCCGGTAACGGCTGCCGATAACATTTACAACAACATTCTGACGCTCTCCGGTGAGGGCGGGAAGTATTTCATGTGGCTGAACTTGCCTCCTCTCGGAGATACGCCGAACGGGTTAGCGAGTGGCCAAAGCGCCTTGATCAATGCAGCCTCGAACGCATTCGACGCAGAATGGGCCGTCGATCTTTCCAAGCTGCAGAGCCAGGGAATCCAAGTCGTCGGGGTAAATATCGATACGTTATTCAATCAAATCGCCGGCAATCCTGCCGCATACGGATTTACCGACGTTACTGACCCTGCACAAGGCAAGACGGGTGCTAACCCGAACAACTACGTCTTCTGGGACGGCATGCATCCCACGACTGCTGTGGACGCTGTGGTTGCAAACCTCGCTTTCAACGACTTTGTCGCTACTCCTGAACCCGCGAATCTCGGGCTTGCTCTGCTCGGATCGATTTTTCTGATATTCCTAGGCTTGCGGACGCGGCGGGAACGGGTACGGTCCTAGAACCGGAAGATCGCTGCTACAGGAGTGCCGTTTGGCATCTTGCCATTCGGCGCTACCAAGACGTTACCTGCATGCAGGATCGTCTGCACGACTGCATCGTTTACGAGATCCTCATCATCGGATGTACCCGTTTCGCGTCCTTTAACAGTATGGGTCGTCTCGTCGAACGATCCAGTGGTCTCGAGGGAACCTGAAACGAGCAGCGTCAACACGCGCCCGTCATGAGCCGCCCCAACGATATCCTTTCAGCCGATTCGATGCTCCGCCGCCAGCTTTGTGGTTATACTCCGCCAACGCATCGTCTACTTTCTTCTCGTAACACCTCAGCAGGGCGTCAATCGCTCGCGCATGCATCTCGCCCGCTTTGAGGCCGTTCGGCGCTCCCTGAACGGACTCACCTGCAAGATGAGGATAAGTATTATGCAAACGGTAGAGCGCAAGCTCATATTCAACGCCCGCCAGCACCACGGGGTCGGTCTTCCCACGCAGCGCCTCATTTACTCCGCGATCGATCTGACGGTAAAAATGAGCCAAATATTCGCCCTTGTCCTCGCGCTCCGAACTGGTGGTGAACATCACGCCTTTCGAACTACCGACGCTGGGTCCCGGCGAGGAGCGATTGTCACTCATGTGATCGGGCTTTGCGGTGTTCATGTAGGCGTCGTAGCTGGTGGCAATTGAGGCAGGTAACGACGCCTCTTCCGAACTTTTCGACGTACACCGGAGCAGGCGCACGTCCTTTTGGCTCAGCGCAAGAATATAGAAAGTCTTGTCGCGGGTCAGCTCCGGTAGAAGAGGACGGATGTAGAAGTGCGGTCCGATGACGGCGCGGCTCTTTACCGGTTCTTCCACCCAGGCGACGCGGAAGACATCGGCAGACCGAAACACGGCAACCGATTTTCCTTTCGGCTCTTCACCCCGAGAGATAGCGTCCCAATTGGAGATGGTTCCTAATAGTTCCCGCGCTTTAGAGCCGTGCTGCGCGACCTTCGGCTCCAGCGTTCTTAGGCGCTCTTTCCATTCCAAAGCATTTACTTTCGGGGAAGTAAGAGCCATATAGACGCTCAAGCAGGGACCGTCGGACGCCAACATCGCTTTGAGATCTTTGGTGCTTTGCAATTCAGCCAATTCGGCTTTCAAAGTATCCATACTCTTATGATGAGACTTCGATGACACGGTTTTCTTCGCCATTATTATGGATGCGAATCACTACTCGATTGTCGGGCATGAGCTCGGGAAACCGTTCGCCCCACTCGATAAGTACAAGAACGGATTGCTCAAATAAATCTTCAAGACCGAAACGGCGGGCTTCTTCGATGGTTTCAAGGCGGTAGAGATCCACATGATAGACGCTCACCGGATTGCCGTATTCATGGATAAGTGTAAAGGTGGGGCTGGAGACGTCATTGGCGGCAGCAGCGCCGCGGCCTTCGACGATTCCCTTCGTTAGCGTGGTCTTGCCCGCGCCCAACTCGCCGATCAGCAGTACGACTCCGGTTTTGGGAAGCATTCGAGAGAGCTGCCGGCCGACGGCCTGGGTCTCCTCGTCAGAATGCGTCTCAAAGCGGAGGCCGGACTTCATTCATGGCCTCAGGGAGGAAATCCAGCAGATCGGTCGCGAGGGTTGCCTCCTCGCCCCAATGGCTTCCGGCAAGCTCGCCACAGCGGCCGTGCAGCCAAACCGCGGCAATTACCGCCCGCCGCCAGGCATTCGGATCGTGTTGGGGCGAGTGCTGGGCGAGCATTCCGGCGATCATCCCGGTCAGAATATCTCCAGTGCCGCCGGTTGCCATGGCTGGCGAGCCGGTCGGGTTCACCCAAGCTTCGCCATCGGGAAAAGCGATGATAGTGCGGTCACCTTTAAGGACCACGGTTGCGCCGCTGGTCTCCGCGAGTTGCTGCGCGACGCCTAAACGGTCGTCCTGAACCTCACTTGTCGACTTACCGATCAGGCGCGCCATCTCGCCAGGATGTGGGGTAAGAATCCGGACTTTGGTGGTTGTCGGCAAGTCGCCCGCGAGAGCGTTCAGGGCGTCGGCATCGACTACGGCGGGCAGGTCGGCCTCGGCGTACAGGCGTTTTACCAAACGAACTGTCTCGTCTTCGGTCCCGAGGCCGGGGCCGATCGCCAGGACGGTCATCTTCTTCAGTAGCTCGAGGAGATGGTCCGCTTCTGCCAAACGAACCCTCCCCGATTCGGTCTCGTCCAGCGGCTCGGTCATCAACTCGGGTCGGACGGCGGCGACGCTGGACAGGGCGCTCTTGGGGACGGCGACTGTCACGAGACCGGCTCCGCTGCGATACGAACCCAATCCGGCCATGGCGGGTGCCCCGCTTTTACCAAACGAACCCCCGACGACCAGAACGTGACCATACATACCTTTGTTAGAATCCGGCTGCTCTCTTGGCGAACAAAGGACGAATATCAGGGATGGTTGTGAGACTTAGCTTATAGTTTGGGTTCGTTTCGTAGAGCTCGGGCGGGCTTCCGATGGGCACAACCGTGAGCTTGCCTACTTGCTGATAGATGGGCGAGAGACACTGGCTTCGTTTCGCAGCGGTGAAGGTGACGGTGTAATCGGCGTCAACGAATTCGCCAGTTGGCTTCGTTCCGTCAGATGGCAGACCGGATGGAATGTCAACGGCGACTTTCCTGGCGAGCGGGAATTGGCCGTTAATCATCCGGATGGCATCGAGCGATGGACCCTTGGCGGGACCGGTCAAGCCGGTGCCGAGAACAGCGTCAATGAGGATGGTCGCCAGATTGGGTTCGTTTTTTAATTTCCGGGTGACGGGGCAGCCGCAGGTGTCGAGCATGCGCCGGTTCGCGAGTGCATCGCCAGTGAGAGTCTCGGAGTCGAAGAGCTCGATGACGGTCAGCTCGCGGCAAAGTTTGCGGGTAAAGAGTTGGCGGGCGACTACGAATCCATCTCCGCCGTTGTTCCCTTTACCGCAAACGACGACAACGCGCTGTTCGGCTAGTGGGGCGAAGGTCTCACGAAGGAAATCGACGACGCGGCTGCCGGCGTTTTCCATGAGGATCAGACCCGGGATGCCACGCTCGATGGTGAGGCGGTCGACCTCGCGCATTTCTGCAGCGGTCAGGATCTTCACGCGGGCTGCACCTCGCGAGCTAACAGGAGGGTCATATCGTCCTGGAGCTCGGGTGTCCCGGTCCAGGCTCGAACGGCGTCGAAAACAATCCGGATAATTTCATGATCGTCCTGATGCGCGTGCTTCTTCACCAACTCAATTAATTGAGCCTCGCCAAACATTTCTTCATACGCGTTTTCCGGCTCGGTGATGCCATCGGTGTAGCAGACCAAGAGATCGCCGGGTTCCATGGTCACGCAGCTTTCGTCGTATTTGGAGAAGGGGAAGGCGCCTACGACAGTGCCGTTCGAATCGAGCGGGACAACTGATCCGTTTCGAAGCAGCAGAGGAGAGAGATGGCCGGCGTTCGTGTAGGTGAGGGCACGAGTCTTCTCATCGAAAACGGCGAAGAAGAAGGTGGCGTATTTTTCGGGCGAGGTGTGCGCGTAGATCTGTTTATTTAATTGGTCGACAAGAGTTGCTGCGTCGATCTCCTGCGTGTGGCTGCACTCGTTTTCGCGCGTCGGTTGGTATTGAGAAATTTGCGCACGCAATGAGGCTTGCAGAGTGGCCATGAGCAGCGCCGCTGAAATGCCTTTGCCTGCCACGTCGCCGATGGCGAAGGCGAGCTTGCTGTTGGCGATCTCCTGATAATCGTAGTAATCGCCAGAGACCATGCGAGCGGGGTCGCAGCGGACAGTGAGTTTCAAAGCAAAGGTTGGGGGAGCTTCCTTGGGATAAAGTTGGCTCTGCACCTCGCGCGCAATTTCGATCTCGGTTTGCAGACGCTCTTTTTCCTTTTCGATGACCAACAGGCGTTCTAGATTTCCGGTCATCTGGTTGAATGATTCGGCAAGCTCGCCGAGTTGGTCGTGAGCGCGAATGGGAATGCGGTGGCTGAAATCGCCGTAGATGACGCGGCGGGTGCCTTCGTAAAGCTGTTTCACCGCGCGCGTGATGCGGCGCGATAAAGACACTCCAATGAAAACGGCAACCAATTCGACCAAAAGAAACAAGATGGCGATGGCGACCAGGATGTCGAAAAGAACGCCGCGGATCAGTTCGGAGCCGGAGAAGAAGCTGCGGAGGACGGCCGAGGGGCGGGAGTAAACCGACAAAACGCCTTCGTAGGTTTGGCCGGGCGTATCCAAATGGTAATGGGGGCGGAGGGCCGGAATGACCACCGGAATATCCAATCGATTCACAGGCGGAGGAATGCGCGAAGCGTCATTGACGTGGTATTGAACTTTGGTGGGGGGGCTATTGGTATCGCGGTTCAACGAACCGGCGGCGGCGAACGACTCGTCCTGGGGGCGCCGCTCGTGGGTCTCGACCAAGGAGATTGCGCCGAGTTGAGGAACCAAATTCTCGATCAGCTCGTTCGAGAGCGGCGCCAAAGCGGTGATTTCCTGTTGAGGATCGACGAAGTGATCCCAGGCGTAGAAATGGCCATGTAGAACGAGTAGGCCATCGACATTTTTCCACCCTCGCGGCACTTGGATGGGAGCGGCAGTGGAAGGATAACGGTGCTCGCCGGTTTGATCTTTGACGTAGAAGGCGATGCCCGGAAGCATGTGGCTGAAGGCTTTGGCGATTTCGGGCGCAGCGGCGCCACGCTGGTCGTCAGGCATTCGGCGGAGCGCGCCGACAGCGGCATTGACGGAATCGAGACGGCGATCGAGCGCGGAGCTGGCCAGATAATCGGCGAGCTCACTCATCAGCGCATACGCGCCGAGCCCCACCAGCACAAACAGGAGCAAGATAGGGAGCACGCCGATGAGGCCATAGACGACCAGGAGGCGATTGCGCAGGCTCCAGAGCGAGTGACGCTTGAGGTAACGGAGCGCGCGAAAGGCGACGATCGCGAACAGCGGGATCAGGATGAGAATGTCGAGCGCGAGGAGGCCGCCGGGGCCGGTGAAATAAAGCAGGAAGCAGAGGGCAAGAGCGATGAGGAATGCGATTCCGGATTTGCCAAGGTGCTGAGTAGCTTGGCGGAATCGGGACATGATTTGAGGTTATCGCGGGGTCCGTGCGGGTATTCGGGAGCCAGGCTCTGCGCCCCACTCCGATTTGGTGATTACCAAGTTTACACACTTGAACGATCAAACGAAACTGAAGGTGGCGTGACAGAGCGAAAATTTCTACGGAACGGGATGCATTATAGCTATCAGTTACTCGGCAAGAAATTAAATACACCCAATGCCCAAAGACCGTTCTGGCTGTTAGAGCTCGTAAGGTTATGAACTAGGATCAACACAGGTGCCGGTAAGGGCAGGCCACCAGCTGCATAAACACTGTTGAAACCGTTGGAATAAACCGCTTGATTGCACGGCGGAGAATTGCCTATTATGCAAAAATCTGTCGTACTGTCCGGCAATTGGTGAGCCTGGGTGTATCCATCGCTAAGCTTCTCTTTGATCTCGCTAAGTTTCTCTTTGATCTTCTGAAACGCCTCGAATACATCGTCAAGGTTCTTTGGCTTATTGTCTGTCAGGAGCCCGTTCAGAATTCCATATACGTCTGCCAGCGCGTTTTCCTGGTCAGGACCAATTAGGAACACGTCATTTCGTTTCGGTATTAAGTTGACAGCCGAGCTCTCGATGATACTCCCTGCCGCATGGAAAATATCAAATGATAAACTAGCTCCCGTTATAATCTCGTCCAGGGCCAAACCACCGGTGAAGGTCTGGAAGGCTTGGGCAGTTGTGATTATGGCAATAGCTCTGTACAGGTAATTGAAATATTGACCATAGATCTGCTGGATCAATTGCATTTGAAGCGCAGTTGCGAATGTGAGATCCTCAAGCGAAACGCCAAACAGATCTGGACGGATTTGGCCCAGCTGTGCAAAGCTCATCATCTGGCCTGATGCTGCTGATTTATCACCCGTCCTCGCCACGGCCATGCCGTTATATCCGTTTGCCACAAGCAGCTGATCCGTTGCGTTAGCCAAGGCTTGGAAGTACTGGGGGAGTGCATCCGCGCCTAGAAGATTCCACATATCGTCGTTTGCAACGACACCGTAAGCGCTCGGATTAAATGTCGCGAGCTGTGAAACCAGAGCGGTTAGATCAGATTGCAGCTGCGCGTATGTGGTGGAGTCCGCCGCCGAAAGGGTGGAGAGTGGATGAGTTTGCAGGAAGCTCGTTAAGCTGTTGAGTTCGCCGACCAAATTACTTAAATAGGGGTTCACATTTGAATCCTGAGGTGTCGGATTGATGCCAAATGAAGGCAGTTTTTCTGGCGAAGCGGGGAAGCCCGCTTCGGGCGCGAACGGAGTAGTTCGATCGAGGGCGTCATAATCAACCGCGTCCCGCGCTGCCCGCAGTTGTGTCAGCTGTGCGTTAATCTCGCTTGGATTGTTTGCCTGAAGCGCTGAGACAATTGCCGATGTCGCCTGGCCCGCGGAATTGATGCTGCCAGAGAACACGCCGAACAAACCGGGTTGCGTGGTGCCCGTTCCGGCCGGAGCGATGACCGTGAACGTATGGCTCGTGGTTAAAGAGTACGAGGAAAGGGTGCACGTTACGACGTAGATACCTCGCGTGTCGGCTGAGGTCTCAATGGAGGCCGCCACGAGGGCTGGAACGGTACCAGACGCCGTCGTCGCATCGGAGCTTAATGCGCAGGAAGGTGTGCCGGGAAGAGAAGCTCCAGTCGGATCGCGCGGGACCGCAGAGAAAGAGATTGGTGCCCCGGCGGGTGCCACATCTTGACCAAGTTCGATGTCGATGGTCGAGGGCTGTCCAACTGGGATGATCTTAAATCCGCCCGCAAGCCGAACGGTCTCCCCCCCGGTTGTCAGCATCACGATCCGTGCGCCACTAGCCGCGCCCGCGTCAGTGTTGAGCAACGCTGTCACGCTCGTTAGTGAATTCACCGTCAGAGATGTGACTGTGACTCCCGCACCGAAGTTGGCCGTAGTGGACCCCTGCGCAAAATGTGTGTACTGCCCGGTGATGGTCACCGTCAGATTCTGCTGCCCTTGTTGACTTGTGTTCGGATTGACCGAAAGAAGAATCGGGCTTGGGGCCGTTATGTTGAAGGCGTTGTTTAGCGAGGCAACTTCGCTGCCGGTTTGTACGGCCACTTCACGAGGACCTGTTGCGGCAGACGGATCGATGTTGATCACCGCTGTCGCACTCGTTGGCGAGTTTACCGTCAGCGAAACGATCGTGATGTTCGCGCCGAAGAAGGCCTGCGTCGTTCCTTGCGCGAAATGTGTTAATGCGCCGGTAATTGTGATCGAAAGGTTCTGCTGGCCTTGTTGTCCATTGTTCGGGCTCACTTGCGTCAGCGTGGCAACGCCAGCCGTGATGGTGAATCCTCCTGGTGCTGTCTCTATTTCACTGCCGGTCGTGAATACCACGTTTCGGCCTCCGAGAGACGCGGCTGGGTCGATATTCACAACGGCGGTTGCGGTCATCGGCGAAGTGATCGTCAATGAGACAACTGTCACTCCGGCACCGAAACTCGCGGTTGTCGTGCCTAGCACCCAATGGGTGTACTGCGCAGTCACAGCAACGGAAAGGTTCTGAGCGCCTTGTGGTCCTCCACCCGGATTGATCTCAGTGATGCCAGCCACCCCAGCGATGATGCTGAAGCCGTTCACGAATGAAGCGACTTCTGTGCCCGTCGTGACTGTCACAGTCCGCTGACCAATCGCCGCTACCGGATCGACGTTAATTACAGCCGTGGCGGCGGTCGCGCTGGTGACGGTCAGCGATACAACCGTGATACCTGCTCCAAAACTGGCGGCACTTGCGCCTTGTACCCAGTGTGTGTTTTGGCCGGTAATCGAAACCGGAAGGTTCTGTGCTCCTTGCGATGTTCCTCCGGGATCCAAGCTGGAAATGATCGCTGTCGTGGTCACGACAGTGAATCCGTTGGTGAACCCCGCTACTTCGGATCCGGTCGTGAGCGTGACTGTACGCGCGCCCGGTGTTGCCGCAGGATCAATGTTGACCACTGCTGCTGCGCTCGTCGGATTCGCTACGGTCAGGGACACGACGGTAACCCCGAGGCCGAAGCTTGCCGTGGTGGTGCCTTGCGTAAAGTGCGTGTTCTGGCCCGTAATCATTACGGGAAGATTCTGCTGTCCTTGCTGTCCGCCTCCCGGATTCAAGCTGTAGATTATGGCAGTGGTGCCCGATTGCACGTTAAAGACGTTTGCGACGGAAGCCACTTCGCTTCCAGTCGTAACTGTCACCGTGCGCAGGCCAACCGTGGCCGCCGCATCAATTGCAATCTGTGCCGACAGACTCGTCGCACTGCTCACATTGACCGCTGTGGTCGTGATGCCAGCTCCGAAGCTGACTTGTGTTGTGCCTTGTACCCAATGTGTGTTCTGACCTGTAATCGCAACGCTAAAGCTCTGCCCTTGCAGCCCGCCCGCCGGAACGATCGATGTCAAAATCGGCGTGGTCGTCACCTGCACCACGGTGAACCCATTTGCCAGCGAGGCCACTTCGCCGCCTGTCGTAGCCGTCACCGTACGTGGGCCGGGCGCTGCCGCCGCATCAACCGCAAGCGTTGCCGTCAAGCATGTCGGGCAGGCAACGTTGATGTTCGATACCGTAATTCCAGGACCGAAATTTAATGTCGTTACACCCTGCTGGAAATGCGTGTTCTGGCCTTGTATCGCTATCGGACCACTCCCACCCTGGGGACCAAAATTCGGGCTGACCGTGGTAATGGATGGACCGGTGCCTGCCTGAACGGTGAACCCGCTGGGGTCAGTCGCCACTTCGACTCCCGTCGTCAGAGTTACATCGCGCGCGCCGAGCGGCGCGGCGGGCTCGACGGTAATAACCGCCGTTGCGCTCGTCGCGGAGTTTACGGTCAAAGATGCGACCGTGATACCCGCACCGAAGCTGGCGGTGGTCGTGCCTTGAACAAAGTTCGTATTCTGGCCGGTGATCGCCACCGACAGATTTTGCTGGCCTTGCGCGCCGGAGTTCGGGCTGATTGTTATCGAAAGGGTAGCGGGCAACACTACAACTGTGAGGTCGCCCGCGGAAGTGAGTTGGCCATCGCTGGCCACAAGTCGGAGAAGGTAGGTGCCAAGCTGCGAAAAGCTGGCTGTTGTTGTGGCGGAACCTGGCTGGGAAAATGTAACAGCACCGGGCCCGCTGACCTTTAGCCAGTTAAGTGAGATTGTGCTTCCCATTGGCAATCCATCATCTGTGACAGTCGCAACCAAATACGCTACGCTTGGCAACGTGATGGTCTGATTGGGACCTGCATTAACAGAGGGCGGATGATTTTCGTTCTCAATTGTGACCGTCACGTCGGCGCCACTCGACGACTGAGAGCTACTGGCCGTCAGCCGAAGAGTGTACGTTCCAATCTGCGTGAAGCTGGCTGACGTGACGGGTTGCGCGGCATTGGCAAAACTCACCGGTCCGGGGCCGCTGACTTTCGTCCACTGGGTCGTCAGCGGTATACCGTTATCAGAGGCGCTGCCGTTCAACAGAGTAGTCACCTGCGGGGTGGTGATACTCTGTTTGATCGGATTCAATACAAATGCCTGCTGGGGGGCGCCGTAGCAGTAGCCGGCGATCTGTCCGGAGTCGTTGATTCTTACTAGGTCCGGAGGACTGCAGGAGATAAACGCCGTCAGGTCTGTGGCGAGACCGTCCTGCCAAACGAACCAATGGTTATTGTTATCTGCGACGACGATTTGATGCGAGTTGTTGATCGAACGCGCCACAGTTACTCCTTGCAACGGAATTACAGCACCCCTCTCCCACTCAACCGCTTGAAAATCCGCCCCACCAGCAAGGAACTCGCCAACGATTTCTCCGAAATTGTTGACGTCTTCCGCAGCGCCTTGGGAGAGACCGGGTAATGTGGGAAGCGCCTGTATCTGCCCGCCACTCCAACTAACAGGGTATTGGTATGCGCCGGCATCGAGAAAACCTCGACCCACGATGAGACCGCTATCGTTAATTTGATAGGCTTGGGCGCCCGTACCTCCTGGCAATTCGGCCAGAGCTGTCACGGCGTCGCCACTATATAAGAAAGCCGGAGTCGTGAACGATGACATACCGACAACGGCATCCAAGCGATTGATCCCCATTTTCCATGTACAACAGCCATGCAGCGATGGTCCAATGTCGTTGACGGTTGAACCGTCGAAATTGAAGTCTCTCCAGTTTCCGCCTGAATCTTCCGACTGTCCTGCTGCTTGCCCATTGATGTTGATCGCCATCACTTCACCTTCTGCACCTCCGAGAGTAGGAATCTGGATTGCGTTGCCTGACCGCCAAATGACAGGCCGGTAAAGTCCCGTTGCGTCCTGAGCTTGACCGCCAACGTCACCTGAATCGCTAATATCCGCAGCCGCCGCACCGACACCGCCGAGCGTAGGCAGCGTGACCATCGAGTACTCTCGGGGCAATCCGAGCGCTGGGAGGAAAGCGGTCTGATCTGGTCCCGCACTAACAGTAATCGGTCCGGCTGTGACGTTGAATCCTGCTGCGAGGCTAGCTACCTCCGTACCGGTTGTCAGCGTAACGGTGCGGGGCCCGGTCATAGCGGCGGCATCAATGTTGATGGCTGCTGTTGCGCTGGTTGCCGAGTTGACCGTTAGCGAGGCGACTGTGATCCCCGAACCGAAGTTAGCCGTAGTTGTTCCCTGAGCGAAATGCGTGTTCTGCCCTGTAATGATTACCAGCAAGCCTTGCTGGGCTTGTTGCCCCGAGTTGGGTTGTAGGCTGATTGAAGGCGGAGCCGTCGAAACGCTGATCGTGAATCCGTTCGCGAGCGTTGCGACCTGAATCCCGGTTTGGATCGAAACATTTCGCGGCCCTGCAGAAGCAGTTGCGTCTACAACCAATTGAGCCGTTGCCGCACTCTGATCACTCACCGTGACTGGGCCTGGAGTTCCGGATGGCGCGCCACCCACAGAAATGCCGGGGCCAAAGCTGGCGATTGTGCTCAGTTGCGTGAAGGTCGTGTAATTGCCGGAGATGGTAACAGCAAAGGATTGCCCAGGCGCGGCGGCATTTGGAGAGATCGACACAATCTGCGCGGCGGGGTTGATCGTCAGTGCCGAGGAGTTACCACTCGAGAACGACACGCCATCCGAGGTTTGTCCCGCTATGGACACCAGGTACAGAACCGGAGCAGTAACACTGATGCTCGATGGAATCGTGAAGGTCACTCGCTGACTGGATCCGAAAAGCGTTATCACTGCCGATGGCGAGAACGAAACTGTCGCATTGCTTCCTGCGGACGCCGGCGTCAGTGTAATCTGCACCTGGGCGGCATTGATCGTGCCGGAAGGGTAATTTGTCCCGATCAGATTGATGGAAGTGACTCCCGGCTGGCCGGACGAGGGCGACGTGACAGACGCCAAATTGACCGTCCCACCGGTCGTCTGGGCTCCTGCTACGCCTGCCGAGGCACACGCTCCTATGAGAAAGAGAGGTAGCGGTAATGATCGAAACAAGCGGCCTTGAAACGCGTGCATGGGAATCCTAGTTCGGAGATCTATATCTTTTGCGAAGCAGTATCGCCGCTGTGAACGCTGACAACACGAACATGGCCGTGCCGGGTTCCGGCGCCGCTCCGGTATTTGAAACATTGATTGGCGCGAAATCCGTATCGGCGACGAGAACGGCCCCGGATGAAGGTGAAATCCTGACGGAAATTTGCGAGTTGGCAGCTTGGAAAGAAGAGCCACCCGATATGAGAAAAGTCGTCGGGTTTAAAGTGGCGGTAAAAACAGCGGACGTGAAGTTCGTAACGACGGAGAACTGCAAAGACGCGGGCGTATAGGAGCCCGGCCCGAGATCCCCCAAACTTACAGTTTGTTGCGATCCCCCTTGCTGCGTAAGTAAGAGAAAGCTGTTCATGAAAGTTAGCGAAGTTGTGGCGGGGAAATCGGGAGGCAACGAGGAGCTTCCAGTGAAGTTGTCGATGGCGAAATCGTTCACTCCCGGCGAGCTGGGTCCACTGGGAATTAGTGTGTTGAATGAAACAACACCCAGGGAAATCGTCGAGGCTTGAGCTAGCCCGGACGCCAAAAGTAGTGCGGCGCCCAAATGCAGCAGACGTCCAGACCGGCATCGTTGAATGGCCTCTAGTTTTCGAGTCGGTCTCGGTCTTCTTCCATTCCTTACCAGCATCATCATGTGGGCACTCCTTGATCTGTCTCTTGCATAGAACGCGGATACTGGCTTACGATGATCTCTCAGCCACTTCCTAAAAAATTTGGTTCAGTGCGCAAGTTTACGTCAGTCGGGATCAGTGCGTCATGATTTTTTCCTGATATTTGGGGTCAAGCGTATGTCATGTGCTCTCAAGCGGTTAGCCGATTTCGGATCGTTTACCTTTGATTTCTCTCAACACGTTTTGCTGCGTGGGGACAAACCGGTCGATCTATCACCCCGTGCTGCGGCGGTTCTCGAATACCTCACTGAGAATCCCGGCCGCTGGGTTTCCAAGGAGGAGCTCAGGAATCAGTTCTGGCCCAAGGTGCACGTTACGGACAACAACATCGACCAAAAAGTTGCCGAGATCCGTCGTGCGTTAGGTGATTCTCCCCGCCGACCCCGATTCGTCGAGACTAAACACAAGCGCGGCTGTCGATTTATCGCGCCGATTGCGGAGAGGGCGGAAGTCGCTCGGGCGGCGTCGGCGAGTATTTCTGCAGCGCCGCCGCCTGATACCGTTTCAGTGCCCGATGCTCCTGATGCTGTTCCGTGCTCGCCAGACACGATTGCGCCCACTGTCCCGTCAAATTCCCCTGTCGGAGGCAATGATCGATACCGTCGAATAGCCTTGCTCCTAATAGTGGCCGGCATTGCGGGCGCGATATTCACGCTCTACTTGATGCCAAAACGGGAGGCAAGAGTGGTTGATTGCGTGCAGCTTACAAATGATGGAAAACCGAAGTTCGGCCCGCTGTTAATCGATGGCCAGAGGATTTTCTTTGTAGAGATGATGGGCGCGTCTCGCCAGATAGCTAGTATTCCGGTTTCAGGCGGCGACGCAGCTTTACTGGATATCCCGTTGTCCGGTATAGAGTTGCAAGATATCTCGCACGATGGCTCCACGTTGCTTCTGCACGGCCGGGGCACGGGTGGAACCCAACTTTGGACGTACTCCATTCACTCAGGGTCGCTCCGACCTTTGCGTGCCAGACTTGCTTACGGCGGCGCTTGGTCTCCCGACGGTGAGAGGCTGGCGACATACAACGAGGAGGGCTTGTCCTTTCAGATTTCAGGGGGACTAACAAGCAACCCGACCAAATTGCCCAGACGAGTCTACGGCCTTAAATGGGCACCTGATGGCAAGAGGCTTCGATTTTCAATGCTGGACACCAAACAGGAATCATCGTCCGAGTGGGAAGTTGCGGAAAGAAACGGGCATCCGCGGCGACTCGGCTCGATTTCGGATGGACAACGGTATGTCAGCGGCGGCGCGTGGAGTCGAAACGGCAAATACTTCTTTTATGAGGCAGGGACCTATTGGCATCAGGACATTTGGATGTTGCCGGAGAGCGCTGGATTACTTCCCTTTATTGCTAGAAGGCCGTCACGCTTGACTAACGCGCCGGGTTCGTGGCAATGGCCTACTCCCACTCTAGAAAAATCGACCATTTTTGCCATAAACAATTCTGTTCGATCCGAGTTGGTCCGGTTCGACAGGAGATCGAGTTCATGGCAGCCGAAGTGGAGCGGGGCACCGGCTTACGAGCTTGATTATTCCAGGGATCTGGAATGGGTCACCTATACTTATCTGCTGGATCACACGATTTGGAAGGCAAGACCAGACGGAAGCGGACGCGTTCGGCTCACCAATGCCGGGTTGGAGGCTCACCAGCCGCACTGGTCTCCTGATGGCACCCATATTGGCTTCATGGCCAAGAATGCAAAGGGACAATGGCGCATCTTCCAAGTAGCGGCTGAGGGCGGAGCGCCGGAAGAACTACTTCCGAGCGGCGAAGATCAGGGAGTCCCCACCTGGTCGCTGGACGGACGCTTCGTCATTTTCGGCGATCTTATCGGCAGAAGACCGAGAGCCGAGATGTCGATCCACCTGTTAGATCTTTCCACTCGAAAGGTACATGATCTGACAGAGTCTAAGGGCCTTTGGAGCCCGCGTTGGTCTCCTGACGGGCGATACATTGCTGCCGTGACGAGCGATTCTCAAGCGATACGCGTCCTCCCGTCGCAAGAAGGCCGGTGGAGCGAGCTTGTAAGAATGAGCTTCGTTGACAATATCACGTGGTCAGCGAATTCTCGTTACATCTACTTCAATGGAAGCGACGACACCGGCCACCATCGATTCTTCCGGTTGACCGTTCCAGAGGGCCGATTGGAATCTCTTGCGGATCTCGCGGGCTTCATCTGGGCTCCCGAAAATTGGTACGGCGTTGCCCCTGACGGAACCCCGTTGGCGTTCCGAGGAATTCCCGCGCACGAGATCTACGCATTGAAGTACGTGCTTCCGTGAAGGAGGTCTGACCCGACGGGCCCTTGCTCCACGCCCAATGGCGGAGGTTATCGCGAGAGGGGGAGCGGAGCGATACCCGGTTCACTGGTGCAAATCCAAATCACCAATTTTCGGGCAAACCGGGCGGATGTGTAGGATTGCAGCAGATTTAGTAAGAAATCTTCCGATTTCGTGATATGCTGACCGAAGTTCATATGAATCTACTAGTAAAGTTCGTTCCGCTCGTGACATTGCTTACATCCGTTTCTTTCGGGCAGGCAGGCGTCAACGCTCAACCTGGAAGCACGGTCGAAATGGCCGCCCCGAACGTCGTCAGCCCGCAACAGTCTGACGCAGGTGATTTTGTCGCCTCTACGTTCTTCCCTGCTTGGCAACATCAGAGTTTTGCGGCGTATCCGAAACAGACTCCGCAGAGGACTGCGCCAGCGGCAAAGCCCCGGCCGCGAATGGAGGGAAGTGCGACGGGGTACATCGACAACGCCATCGTGGGTAGTCAAATTCGATTTCGGTTCGATGCGGCTTTTGGTTTTCAGGATCCGGATCGCGCGGAGTTTTTTTACGCCAAATGCGGTTGCTATCGAACTTCTTACTCCAGGGAAATGCCGGCACTACGATCCCAACGC
Organism: uncultured Acidobacteriaceae bacterium; assembly: GCA_963819405.1. GTDB lineage: Bacteria > Acidobacteriota > Terriglobia > Bryobacterales > Bryobacteraceae > Bog-105. The sequence goes on from CAWFWH010000003.1 coordinate 363,551, forward strand.
CCCTGGCCCCGGCGCCGGAATCGCTATGAAGCTGAACTTCCAGGAAGTGCACCTGAATGTCGAGTACGCTCCGACTCAGCGCCTATCGTTCTTCGCTGACGTTCCTGAGCGATCGATCGAGTTCACATCAGTGACTCCTGAACTGCAAGCCTCAGGAATGCGAGTGGATTGGGAGACTTTGAGGCCGGTTTCAAATTCGCTTTGCTTGCCTCGCCAGAGCGGTACCTGACCCTTCAAATGGGGGCGTTCATGCCTACAGGGCATCCTTCCCTGGGTTTGGGCACGAATCACTTCAGCGTCGCGCCGATGCTTTTATACAACCAAAAGCTATCTGACCGGGTAACCATCGCTGGGCAATTTGGCGACTGGCATCCGATCGGTGGCTCAGCAGGTGTACCAACAAATTCGCCGAACGGATTCGCCGGAGATATTCTGACTTATGGCCTCGGCGCCAGCTATGATTTTCTGACCGGTTCCGAAAACCATGTCAGTCCTGTGCTGGAGTTCGTCGGTTGGAGTGTGCGCGGGGGATTTTCTACACCGGATGGCGCCGCATCAGGGATAAATATCGTGAACGCAAAATTGGGTGTGCGCTTCTCGTTTCGCAGACACAACTCCATTTATGTGGGCTTTGGACACGCGCTTACCGATTCCCATTGGTACGAAGAGATTCTCCGCCTGGAATATCGGTACGCATTTTGAAGACGCGAGGTTATTTTCGCGAGGCGCTTATCTCATTTAGCCACTTCGTCAATTCTTCGCGGTCCGGTCCGGCCAGTTCGGGAAGAATGCCGCGGGAACTGTCGATCGCGTGGCGCATGCTATCGAACGATTTAATGTCCCGGTAAGCCACGGCCAGAAAATAGTAATCCCAAGCGAGATCGATGTTCGAACCAGCGGCTTTATGTTCGTCGATCGCTTGTAGCAGGAACTGAACCGCCGCCTGTTTGTGAATCGTACTTACTTCAGCAAGGTTGGTAAGTGCTTGCCCAAACCACATATGGAAATACCGGTTTTGGCTTTCACGCGGCACATTCTCGAAGGTATTGATCGCGAGTTGATATTCTGCTTGCGCGCCGCGCGGATCTGCCCGTTCTATGATGGCGCCGCGGATGCTGTGCGCTAGAGCCAGCTGCATTCTGAGGTACGGCGCCGGCTCACCGAGTTGCGTAATCAGTTCAATTGCTCTCCCGCTCCTTTGCTTGGCAAGAGCCGGATTCTTCTTTTTCACTAGTATCGCTAGGTTGTCGTTGTACTCGGCCAATTCGAGCTTGTATTCCCGGTTATCGGGACTGCGCTTCGTCAATGCCTCACCAATGTTGTATCGCTTGATCGTAGAGGCTGCGCGCGTCTCCAGGGCGGTTCGCCTTATCAATCAATAGAGCGAGATTGTTTTTCGCGCGAGCGAGGTCCTGCTGATATCGATCAGCCGATTCCGCGCTGAGAGCTCCCCTTGCCGCTGAGGGCGCCAGCAGAGCGATAGCGTTGCGATAGTCCGCATCGGCATCTTCGTAATGGCCGATGTCGGCTCTTAGAATCCCCCGATTGTCGTATGTTCGCGCGAGAGCTTGCCGATATTCAGAATTCTTCGGGAACTGGCGCTGAAGCTCGCGCTGCAGATCCAAAGCATTGTCATAGGCTTTTTCCGCATCCGCACGCCGGATTGGCAACGGCCGTTCGGTTTCGCCCAGCCAGTTATACGCATCGCCCAGAGATTTGCGATACTGCGCGTTGCCCGGGAACTCCCCGATCAATCCGCGAAGTTTTTTTATAGTGATTTCATATTGCGCGATTGCTTTGTCCGTGTCGCCGCGCAGCCGGTATAAATCTGCACGGCGGAAGTCTCCCATGGCAGTGTCTCTGCGGATATCTTCACTGCTCTGATCGCGGCGGTTGAACCTCCCGTAGATTTCTTGCGCTTTGGTTAGGAGTTGCTCCCGAAAGTGTAGGGTCTCTGGCGCCTCCGTGGCGACTTCTACAGATTGGCTACCGGCCAAAGCCGCCAAGTCGTCTACGGCATCCTCAGCTATGTGCTTGTTCAGAGTTGCCCTGGACTCCGCTCCCTGAGCTCTTTTCATGGCCCAGAATGCGAACAACCGCCGCGCCGATCGCGACCAGGCTCAACAGTACGAACACGCCTGCAACGATTCGGGTCCGGCCCAGAGTTCGGCGGGCGGCCTGCTCCCGTTCTTCCGCGTCGATTCGCGCGGCTTTCTCTTGTTCGGCCTTCTCCTCGATGCGCCGCTTATTGCGGCTCTCCAAGATGACGCCAACCAGCAGGTCATGCGTCAGCTCCAACCGCCGCACACCGCCGCGCTGTTCGATACGCACGAGCCTGCGACGAACAAGCCGGTCGATATCATCGCGCGCAATGCCGGGAACTCGAAACACTACGTCCAAGGCCACGGTATCGCGGTATCCAGGATCGAGGATTAGCCGCTCTTCTATGAACGTGCGTGTGGCGGCGCTCACATCTTTCATTGCCCGCTCATAGAAGTCGCGCAGAATCTCCTCACGGCTGCCTTCGAGTAAATCGCCGGAAATCATCGCCTCGCCGCGCTTCCGCCGCTTCTCATTGAGCTCACTGCACATCACGCTCAGCAGCGCGGGGTCCACCACGACTTCCGCAAGATCGCGCTCGGGGCTGTCTGCCTTTCCTACGAATCGGACGACCTGTTCCGCAACTTCCGCAGAAATCAGATGAGGGGCCTGATTCACGACTTCTAAGGCAGCTTGTCCATCCATTGGCAACAGATGTTTCCGGTTCATTGCAATGGAAGGCATGATGCCCCTGAAATCATCCAACTGGGCCAGGAAATCCTCGCGCATACCGATCAGGATTCGGTAATGATGACGGCTAAAGATGAACTTGGATGCATCCTCCGGGTGCTCCTTCAGCCATTCGTGCAAAACGTCGGGCGGCCGCCCTTCTGCGAGATCCGCGAGCTGCACCAGGAATTCGCGTGTTCTCGGCGCGAGTTGCGATCCAGCGGATCCAAGCGTGAACAACTCTTCGAATTGATCGATAACGAGAACCGGTATCACGAGGCGGTTGCGCTCATCCCAGAAGCTCTGCTCGCGGCGATGGAAATATTCCCACAGAGTTTCCAGCTCGTTCGCAACAGGCGCTTCGATACCGGCTGCCAGTGCTTGCGCGGAGATCGCCTGCTTTAGCTGGCTGGTCAGGTCCGAATCTTCGCTCGAGAAGTCAAGGCGGATTCGAATGGGCAGCATGCCTTGCTCGCGAAGCAGCGGGAACAAACCTGCTTGAAGGAGAGAGGACTTGCCAATGCCGGAAGGACCATAGAGGACAGCAATTCTGGCTCGCTCCACCAGCCGGAGCAACTCCATCGCCTCTTGCGCTCTACCTCGGAAGAACTGGTGATCGGCCTCGCGAAAGGAGTCGAGACCAGGCCACGGATTCTGGGCATCGAGCGGCGGTCTGCTACTCTCCCTGGTTCCGGGCGGCGCGAGCGTACTCAAGCGACACCCGCTTTCTCCTGCTGCGAGCGCCGGTGCAGCTGTTTTACGCGTTCGACGAATTCGGAAGTGGGATAGCCATCGGGCAAACGAAGCCACTGGACTCGACCAAAGTCCTCCGGTATTCGAGCATTGTCCGGAGGGGTTCCGTCAATCGCCACAGGAAGCAGGAATACGTCACGGGCGGAGTAATAAGCCGGCGATTGTTCGAATCTCTGAAGCGCAAGCCTCCATTCCGACCGGAAGAAGCGCGGTTCGCTGGTCAGCACATTTCGCGAGACGACGGCCAGAAACAAGGAGCATCCCCGAATCGTTTCGCGAAGCTTCGTTTCCCAGTTCTCGCCGCCTTCGAGACCTTCTTTGTCGAAAAAGGTATCGACTCCCGCGTTGCAGAGCGCGTCATTGATCTTTCCCGCCGCAGCCCGGTCCTCGCTCGCATAGCTGACGAAGACGAAAGGATTGTTGCCATTTGTTGGGCTCGATTTGGGGACAGCGGCGGGAGTAGCTAAAGGAGTAGGATGAAGCTCATTCCAGCGCCGGTAAAGCTCTGCTACGAATTCCACCGGACCTGCAACCGGGAATATTCTTGTGCCGCGGCTGAAACTGTTGAGGAAATCAATCAAGTTGGTATCGGCGGAGATTTCCCGGTCTGCTACGAAGATGGGCTGTTTGGAGCCTGCAGAAAGTCGCATTCTCCGCCAGGCGCGCAGAAAGAAACGGGCCAGCCAGTCGTTGAACCGGCAGCCGAGGATTAGAAGGGAGCTATCTTCGACTTCTCTGTATAGGTTCGGCGGATCGCGTTCCTGCGACTGCAGCGAGTGAATAAACTCGAGGATGTCTTCGTGCGTGACGGCGAAGTCCGGGATGGCCGAGAGCTTCCCCAAAAGGTGATATACGACGGGCCGAGGGTTCTCCGCAATGGGTCCCTTCAAATCTTGAATTTTCGTGAGCGAATAACTCAGGACCTCGACGCCTGGAGTGCCGCCGAATCGTACCTCGTTCAGCGCCCGCTCAATGAAAGAAGCAAAGGTCGTGGTAATGAAGAGGCGGAAGGTTGGGATAGAGGCCAGTTGGATAATTGCTTCTGGAACCGGCAGCGTCTCTTGTCGCGAGAGCATGAAGAGGTTCGCGTATAACTCATCTACTTGGCCGCCTTTTGCCAAATATCTGCACGCAACCTGATTCAATTCGCTCCCAGCGGGAAGCCCAGCGGAAGAAACACCGACGCGCTCCGCAACCTGCGCGGCTAGATACGAATAGTAAGAGGTGCTGCCCTGCGGGGTCGAGACATTCAGTAGCCCCGATCCGATGACGGGAACGACAAGCCCCTCTTCGATGTAGCCGAGAAGCTGAGCCCAGAGCGATTCCGTATCGAACGGCACCTATGTTTCCCCCCTCGGATTCCTCGTCGCTTCCAAGAACACTTCGTATCGATTATGTTACTCGGTTGCGGCGGGGGGGAGCCTCACCAGCAAAAACAGGAGCCGGATGGGGAGCGCGCCACAGGCGACCAGGAGACGATTACGCAGGGTCCAGAGCGAGTGAGGCTTGAGGTAACGGAGGGCCTGGAAGTCGATGATCGCGGAGAGCGAGATCAAGATGAGGATATCGAGCGCGAAGAGGACGGTGGGGCCGGTGAAATAGAGCAGGAACCAGAGGGTGAAAGCGATGAGGAAAGCGATTCCGGATTTGCCAAGGCGGTGAGTGGCTTGGCGGAATCGGGACATGATTTGAGGTTATCGCGAGAGGGGCGGGGGCGGCCCCTTGCGTTCGCTTTTCAGTGCTGCGCGGCTGAGTAAACGACGCCGAAACTATGGCGCGAAGTAGCCGGAGATGTCGAGGATCAGGTGAGTTGGATTGGAGGCGAAGGCGTTGATGAGGCCGTTGGTCGTGGGGACGATTGCCATGTTGGAGACGATCGTGCCATCCAGTGAATTCAGAGTTGAGACAACGGGTTGAGTCTGACCTTGCGGCCAGAGAGTCAGGTATCCGAGCGGACCCGACGGAACGACGGTCGCGTTGAACACGTAAGCCTGGGCGGTGGAGGGGGCGGCACATGCGCTTGACGTGACGTTCACAACCATGGTTCCGCTGAATGGCTGCGAACCCTGCGGATTGCGAGTGTCGAGCACGCGGCAGGGCTGAACGTTGTAGAGCGATAATCCTCCGCTGCCTGGCGGAGCGAAGTATCCGTTGATGTCGATGACCACGTCGCTGTCGTTGGTAACGAAGACGTCAATTGCTCCATTGCTGCCCGCGGGAACGATGGCTGCGTTCGCGGTGACTACGCCGGTCGGTGCATTCAACGTTGAGACGAGCGGTTGTGTTTGTCCCGTGGGCCATGTGGTTAGATAGCCGAGCGGCGTGTGAGGCACGGCTGTGAAGTTCAGCGAATAAGCCTGTGCGCTGGACGGTACATTGCAGGAACTCGAAAGCACGGGGAATGTACGGTCCTGCCCAGCGGGCATGAACGGCCCACCGAGCGGTCCTGTTGCGGTCCGCGTGTCTGCGATGCGGCAAGGCGTCAGCGGATAAAAGGCTAGAGCGGTGCTGGTTGCCGCCGGGACGAAGTAGCCGTCGATGTCGAGGACCACATTGCTGTCGTTGCTGGCGAATATGCTGATGGCGCCATTTGTGCCTGCGGGCACAGTAGCGGCACCCGCTTTCACGCGGCCGTCGAGGGAGTTGAGCAATGACGCGAGCGGCTGCGATTGACCCGTTGGCCAGACTGTCACGTAACCGAGCGGTCCGTTGGGAACTGCCGTCACATTAATCGAGTATGCTTGCGCGGTCGCGGGAATTCCGCAGGCGCTATTGGGAAGTGTAAAGTCGCGAGAAGTACCGCCGGTGATAAGTGGACCTCCGAACGGGCTGGCCGCGTTACGCGTATCGGCCACGCGGCAAGGAGCTATGAGGACAAATTGCAGCGCGACGGAAAGCGGATCGGGAGCAAGACCTACAAAATTCCGCTGACCTCCGTTGGTCTCCTGTTCGGCCTCTAGAACGGTGGGTGCGCCAGTGGTGGTGTTGAGCGTGCCGATGGTAGGGCCGGTGTTGTTGCCGAACTCGGCCCAGAGTGTCCCTCCTTCAAAAAGCAGCACGTTCACCTCTCGTCGCCCAGGCTGGGGCAGCCGGGATTGCAGGTATATGTCCATGAGCCAACCAGTGTCGCCGCACCAGTTGTTGTGTTTATGCGGTACAAGAAATTTTGAAAGGCCACGGTGTTGCTGGTAACGGACCAGTAGAGAGTACTGGAATCGTTCGACACTGACAACACACCGTTGCCGCCCTGGGAGGTAATCCCGGTCGGTCCGATCAGCGTCGCTGCGCCGGTTGTCGGGTTAATCGAGTAGAGGTTAGTTGGGGCTCCTGCCTGGATCAGGAACAGACCGGCGGTGGTTGATCCGAAGCCAGCCTCGTTTAGGTTGTATGGGGTAGGCGCGTACGTGACAGCGCCCGTGGCCGGATTGATCTGGATCAGGGTGCTGAGACCGTGGTCGATTCCGTACAGGTTGCCGTTGTATGCGGCGAGGCCGGATACGCTCACGAGAGCGGTCCAAGTCCGGGTGAAGATCCCCGTGTTGAGATCAACCGTCCCGAAATAGCCCCCGAACCCCATTGCGTACGCCAAGGTATCGGCACGCAACGCGCTTGGGACGGTAATGCTGGCCATCAAGGCGACGCAGGCGAAAAGTGCAAGTCTGACCGAATTTGTCCGATCCCTAAGAATTCGTCCCGAACCGTAAATCGTCATATTCTCCCTCCGCTCGTTCCAAGCCGCGAGCGCGTCTGAAGTCAGAAAGTCCGGTAACGACGCCGCATCCGTGCGGCTACTAAAGCGCCGAGGCCTAATCCCAGCAGCGTCAGGCTGGCGGGTTCCGGAATCGTAGACGGGCTCACGCCTTCCAGCTCATAGATTTGGTTGATCAAAACGGTATTCGTGGTGGTAGTGGTTTGGGATTCGGTCAACGAAGAAAGGACTAGGGTGTCGTAGTCTGTTTGCCCGGACAAGAGGCTAAAACTGCTGTATGGCCCCGTGCATCCGTCAGAAACAGCAGCTAGGTTACCCGAGGGGCTCAACGCAAAGCTGTTGCATGTACCAAAATCGCCTACGAAAATAGTCTGCGGCCCGACATACTGGGTCCCTGTGGTGCTAACGTTGGTCCCAGTAACGGCCGTAACCGTGTTTGAGGACGAACCTAAAAGCGATTGAGAACTGCTCTCGAGCGTAGGCCCGAGGAAGCTCACTGCCCCATCGCTTGACAGAATGCCTTCCGCGGAAACCACGGCCGACTGAAACGTGGAATTGCCAAAAGCGACGTTGAAGGACTGATCGTAGAGGACCGGGCCACCCTGCAGGGCGGCGATGAGCTGAGTCGAGTACGTGTCGACCTGCACACTAACTGGCGGGTTCTGGGTGATTTGGGTCACCGCCGACGCGCTCGAAGTCGTAAAGTTGGTGGTGCTGGTCGCGGTGGTGGCCAGGGCGCACGTCGGAGCCAAAACAGCAACCGCGAAGACCGCAAGCCGACAGGTGCGCATGAAAGACGAGGGTAGGCGAAGCATATGCATCAGGAACTCCAAGCGGTCCTTTCCCTGCGCGGCCAGTTCCGCCGTATTCGCGCGGCTACTAAAGCGCCGAAGCCTAATCCCAGCAGCGTCAGGCTGCCGGGTTCCGGTTCTTCCCGAACTGTACATCGTCATATTTTCGCCTCCGCAATAGTCGTCTCGATCGAGATACAAGCACCCCAAATATCTACACGCCAGAACACACGGCCACAGGACATTTCCCGGTACTGAAAGTACTAAGCGTTACATTCGGGCTTACCCTCACGGCTGCGCCACAAAGTGATAAGAGGGCTCAGGGCGGGATACTGGAGCTAGCGATGGTAAACGACGAGGAGGATGGAATCACCAACCACCTCAATCGGTCCGATACGTCTGTCCGATCACGGTGGAAGCGAATCGCGCCTCTGGTGGATCGGGAACTTCGGAAATTGGCCGCTGCCGCTCTGCGCCAATTTAGCGCGGTAAACTGGCGCCCCACGCTTCAACCTGAGGAGCTGGTGAATGAGTTCTATCTTCGTCTGCTGCGCGCCGATGCCCGGCCTTGGGAAAATCGGAAGCATTTTTTTTCGTACGCTTCAACCGCCATGCGCAGCATTTTGATCGACCGCCATCGGTCGCGCAAAGCAGGCAAGCGGCTCCCAGCCGGCGGAAGCGTCGCACTCGAAGAACTTCTGGCCGCTCAGGAGCCAACCTTCCATCCTCCCGCGCATTTGACAGAGATTGGATGCGCCATTGAACGACTCCAAATGTTGAGTCCTCGACAGGCGCAAATTGTCGACTTACGTTTCTTTGGGGGCATGGAAATTGCGGAAATCTCCGCGAAACTGCAGCTTTCCGAGAAGACCGTCCACCGGGACTGGATTGCCGCGCGCGCCTTTCTGTATGCGGAATTGAGCGGCTTTCAGGGACCGGACGACGCGGTATGACGGCACTCGACTGGTCACGGATCACTGATCTGTTTGAGGCCCTGGTGGCAGAGCCACAACGCAAGCCTGCTCTGCTCGAGCCGGAACCGGCGCATATCCGCCAGGAGGTCTTTCGACTGCTTGCCGCACATGAAGCTCTGGAAACGGCTCGGCCCGAGGCTGGGTCGGGTCGAATCCTGTGCGGCCGCTATCAAACGCAAACTCTGCTCGGTACCGGCGGCAGCGGGGAGGCGTGGTTATGCCGGGACGGGCAAAGCGGTGACCTGGTGGTCATGAAAGTGGCGCGCCATTGGGAATGGTTCCGCGCCGATCTCAAGCAGCGCTTTCAAGCGGAAGTGGAGATACTGCGCGCGTTCCAGCATCCCGGCGTGATTCGAGTTCTGGATTCGGGCGAAACCGAAGAGGGCGCTCCGTTTCTCGTGATGCCCTTCATCGACGGGTTTACTCTGCGCGCGCTTCTCGATATTGGTCCCCTCAATCCAGAGCCGGCAGCTTCGATTCTGGAACAGTTAGGCGAAGCAATTGCTGCCGCCCATCAAGCTAACGTTACCCACCGGGATATCAAGCCGGAAAATATTATGCTGCAGGCGCACGCCGACGGTTCATCACGCGTGTTTCTGATCGATTTCGGTATTGCGTTATTCGCGGACCTCGAGCAGCAATGCGGCACCACAACTCGATTCTTCGGCACAACGCAATACATGGCGCCCGAGCAGTTACTGGGGAAGCCGGTATCGGCGAGCGACACCTATGCTCTGGCTCTGGTGGCCTACGAGATGCTCTGCGGTGAGTCCTTACTGAAAGCGGACACACCGGTGGGGCTGTACGCCGAAGCGCGTCAGTTAAAGGAGTCGCGCATGGACACGCGGCTGGCTGGCAGCGTGCGGCGCCGCTTGTTAGAGGCTCTGAATCCGAATCCTGAAAAAAGACCTGCCGATGCTGCCGCGTTTTCAAGGAAACTAGCGGCCGAAATCCGCCACCCGGGGCGGCGTTTACCGTTGCGCCGGTCTGTGCTCAAGATCGGGCTGGCATCGGCGGTTGCGGTTGTGCCAGGAGCCGCTTGGCTGAACCACGAGTATGGTCCGCCGCAGGCTTCGGAAAAAATAGTGACCTATAGGGCTGGCCAGACATTCGAGCAAGTTGGATGGAGAAAGGCAGGACGCGTCGACGAGAATGTGGTGGTGTTTGACCAGTTCAGCGGCAATGTTGTGGGCAACTCGCTGACGAGCGCGAAACAAGGCGGTTACGTTTTCCCGTTCTCCAAGCGTATACAACGTGCTGGCCTCAGCCGACCATGGCGCGCGATTTTTTTCATCCGGCCAGTCCACGGAGATAGTGGGTTTGCAGTCTGCTTCCGTGAGGCCGGTTTGCGGTTCGTGGGAACTGCGACGGTGCCGGATGGAAGGGAACCGTTTGTGCGATTAATCCAGTCCTACCTTCCCCATCTGAAAGATACGAGAGCGCCTATCCAGCCGAGCGCGGACCGGCTGATGAAATTTGAATTGAGTTTCGATCCCGCTAGACGACGGGCCTCACTCGCAGTCGACGGAAAATTGGTTCTCGATGGGTACGCCGGCACACCCGAGTATCTGGAGCTGCCCGGGCTCAGCATTGGGTTCGGCGCTTTTCAAAGCAAGATCGGCGAAGGAGTCTTCGGCGACATCAGTTTCGTAATGGAGTAGCGGAACAGGGGCAAAGTGCGCGCGCAACGCATGTCAAGGGAAAGCCGGTGAGAAAAGCCCTCCGGCGCCGGGCTTTGCTGAGGTTGTTGTGGCGTTACGATATCACAAAGCTATGGAGAGTGAAAGCATGATCAGCGGCGTTCACGCGATGATCTTCAGCAGAGATGCGGAGGGGGTTCGCGCGTTTTTTCGCGATGTGCTTGGATTGCCCTCGGTTGATGCTGGTGGCGGCTGGTTGATTTTTGCGCTGCCGCCCGCCGAATTGGGTGTTCATCCCGCCGAGGGAGACGGTCATCACGAGCTGTACCTGATGTGCGACGATCTTGCAAACGACGGTTGAGGAGCTAAGGAACAAGGGCGTGGAGTTCACGGGGCCGATCAGCGATGAAGGCTTCGGACTGATGACGCGGATGAGAATTCCGGGCGGTGGAGAGCTTGGCATTTATCAGCCGAAACACCCGAGTCCTTTGAGCAAGCGTGAACGATAATTACGAATGGCTTCAAGGCAAACGACGGTAGCGGTCGCACAGGTTGGATCGGTTCTTTTTGAAACGGCACGGTCGCTGGAGAAAGTTGAACGGTATTGCCGGGAGGCGGCTGGCGCGGGCGCAAAGCTTGTCGTGTTTCCGGAAGCACTGTTGGGAGGGTATCCGAAGGGCATCACGTTTGGCTCGGCGGTCGGATCACGCTCGGCGGAAGGACGGGAATGGTTCCGGCGCTATTGGGAAGCGGCGATCGACGTACCGGGTGACGAAACGAAACAGGTCCAAGCTCTGGCGGATGAACTCGAGCTGGCGATTGTCATCGGCGTAATCGAACGGACGGTCGGAACGCTCTACTGCACGGCGCTGACTTTCCGGCCACTCGCGGGCAGTCCGAACATTCACCGGAAACTTATGCCCACGGCGGCCGAGCGGTTGATCTGGGGTTTTGGCGATGGCTCGACGATGCTCGCCGTGCCGAGCTCTCATAGGACGGCTGGGGTGCGCTATTTGCTGGGAGAACTACATGCCGGCTTATCGCATGCATTTGTACTCACAGGGCGTCGAAATCTGGTGCGCTCCTACGGTGGATGATCGCGAAATGTGGCGGAACACGATGCGCCACATCGCTTATGAAGGGCGCTGTTTTGTGCTGAGCGCTTGCCAGTATCTGACTCGAGCGGATTGCCCGACAGACTATGAGCCACTCCAAGGGAATGATCCGTCAACCGTCCTGATTCGAGGCGGAAGCTCGATCGTTTCGCCTATGGGCGACGTTCTCTCGGGACCTCTTCTGGATGGAGAAGGATTGCTGGTTGCGGATATCGATGTTGGGGAAATATCGAAGGGCAAGTTCGATCTGGATGTCACGGGACACTACAGCAGGCCGGATATTTTTTCGCTTCGGGTGGATACGTCACGTCGTGAGGCCGTTGAGCTCGCTTAGCTTCTTTCCAACGGCGCCGGGGCCGAAGTTCACTCGAGCATCCTTGAGACTGAGGCCTACCACTTCGATGCGCTTCAGATCGGTCGTACCAATTCCCACGGCTTCGGCAAGTTTCAGCGTGTTATCTCCACGGATGAAAGGCGACGCGCCGCGGTCCGCCTGCGGACTGTAACCCATCACCGCCATTCCAACCGCATCCACACAAACCGGATTGCGGCCAGCGATGATCACTCCAGGAGTCATTCTTTCGAGGCCCTTCAGCCAGGGGCCTTCCCCGCCCCGCACAGTTTCGACGCCATCCACAATGGCCAGATCGATAGGCCGAATCCCAACCTGATCGGCGACGATTCGCGGGACACGGTATCCGGGATCGCGCGGCGAATCGGGATGAAGCTCCGGATCGACTCCCGAGGGAGCTTTGGTGGTTCCGGCGTGGAGAACGTCGACGCGCTCTTTTGTTGGAAGCTCGTTTCCACTGGGGCCGCAATCGCTTCCATAGAGCGAACAAGGCGTGTCGCCGAAATTGTTTTTCATCGACATGGTCACGCCGGCTATCCAATGGTTCTTGAGCTTGGATAACGACGCGTACACGTCGCATTCGGTGAACGCCTGATTCAGGTAGTAAGCAGGATACATGTAGCCGCCCCACGGAACTTTAAGGCGGACATACTGCTTGTATTTGCCGAGATTCTGAACGTTCTCCCAATCGACCTGGACGCCGAGATTGTTGATCGCCTGCACGTCAATTCCGTAGCGGGCCCAAAGTGAGAGATCCTGGGTTGCGGGGAAGAAGCTCTCGATGATTCGTATGCGCCGCGCGCCGGCTTTGGCGAGCAAGTGAACGGTAGCGGCTATGGTCTGGCCATTGGTTCGGTAGGGAAGATCCGGCGTGAGCGGAAAGTTCTTGGGATTGCCGGTGAGATTGAGTTTCAGCGCGACGGTTTTTCCGCGAACCAGCGTTTCGATGCCGCCCATTTGATTGAGAGCGCTTGACAGGCGCGCGCCGAAATCAGAGTAGCTGCGGCAGCGCACAATGGCGACGGTGCTTGCAGGCGCACTGGCATGGATGAGCTTGGGAAATCCAGTTGCGGCGATGGCTGCGGTTCCCGCTGTTTTCAGCAGCTCCCGGCGGCTCGGCTTCATACTTGATACCTCCTCGACACGTTCAACTAGAGAAGCGTGTTATTACCCATTTTTGCGCATCTTTGTCGTAAGCGAAAGACACACTTGCGTCGTACTCTTTAGGGCTCGGCCTGTTCCCGCAGAAGACAATGTGATCCAGATCGATCTGAGCTGGATGCGACATTTGATCAGGCAGATCCAGCCGATATTCGCAACTTGCGTCTTGCCGCTTTACGTAAGTGAGCCAAGTCTCCGCCCTATGGTTATAGTGCAGCAACTGCGCCGCGCCTTCGGGCGTCAGAGGCGGCGTAGTGGGCTTGGGAGGGCTGCTGCACGCGACGAGGAGCAGCACGAATGCAAGATAGGCGAATTTGGTCACTGTCGTTGCATCGTAACATTTGTCGGAGCCTCGGAGGCTTACCATACATAAGGATGCGATGGAGACATAAGAAGCGGGGCGGCGAGTGAAGGCCCTGGTAAAAAGCAAGAGTGCGCCGGGATTGTGGCTCGAAGACATACCGGAGCCCAGCATCGGCATCAATGACGTTTTAATTCGCGTCAGCCATACCGGGATTTGCGGCACGGATCTGCACATTTACGAATGGGACGATTGGGCGCGGTCGACGATTCCCGTCCCCATGGCGATCGGGCACGAGTTTGCCGGCGAAATCGTTGAGGTGGGTTCGAACGTCAACGACTTTCATCCCGGCGAAGTGGTCAGCGGCGAAGGGCACGTAGTCTGCGGACGATGCCGGAACTGTTTGGCGGGACGGCGGCACTTGTGCGCGCACACACAGGGCGTCGGCGTGAATCGTCCGGGAGCTTTCGCGGAATACATTGCGCTTCCGATGAGCAATATCTGGCGGCACAATCACGACATCAATCGGGAAGTGGCTGCGATCTTCGATCCCTTCGGGAATGCGGTCCACACAGCGCTGTCATTTCCGGTGTTGGGCGAGGACGTGCTCATCACCGGCGCGGGGCCGATCGGCCTGATGGCGGTTCCCGTCGTGCGGCATGCGGGAGCAAGGCATATTGTGATCACAGATCTGAATCCTTTCCGGCTGGAGCTGGCACGCCGAATGGGGGCGACACTCGCGATCAACACAACCGAGACGCCGCTCGCTCAAGTGCAAAAACAGCTCGGCATGTCGGAGGGCTTCGACGTCGGTCTGGAGATGTCGGGCAATGGCGCAGCCTTTCACGAGATGATCGCGAACATGAGCCATGGCGCAAAGATTGCGATGCTCGGCATTCCGGCCAAAGAGATGCCGATCGATTGGCGGCAAGTGATTTTCAATATGCTCACCATCAAAGGCATTTACGGGCGCGAGATGTACGAGACCTGGTACAAGATGACGGTGATGCTGGAGACGGGCCTGGATATCACTCCGGTAATTACGCATCGGTTCTGCTATAGGGATTTCGAAAAAGGATTTGCGGCGATGCGCTCGGGAAAATCGGGGAAGGTGATTCTTGATTGGACCTGCATGTCTTAGCTCAAGCCCCGCGATGCTAATGGCTGGCCTATGAAGACCAGCATTTTCGATCTTTTTAAGATCGGCATTGGCCCGTCGAGCTCACATACCGTCGGACCGATGCGGGCGGCGAGACGGTTTGTTTCGGAGCTGAGTGAAACGGGGACGCTTACCAATGTTGCGCGGGTGAAAGCTGAGCTTTATGGTTCTCTGGCGCTGACTGGACTTGGCCACGGTACGGACCGGGCTGTCCTGCTTGGCTTGGCGGGCGAGAAGCCGGAGGAAGTGGATCCTGCGAAGATCGATTCGATTGTCAACACGATTCGCGAGACGAAGCGGCTGAGGCTGTTTGGGACTCGGCCGGTTGTGTTCGATGAGCCGCGCGATTTTTTCTTTCACCAGGATCTGGTGCTTCCAGGACATCCGAACGCGATGCGATTTTCTGCATTCGACGAAAGCGGCGCGCTGCTGACGAGCGACGTTTACTACTCGGTGGGCGGCGGATTCATCGTCAAAGAAGGGGAACTGTCATCCATGGACGCAGCGCCTCTTCCAGTTCCTCATCCATTCTCAAACGCAGCGGAGCTGCTCGAGGAGGCGGAAAACAAACACCTGCCGATTTGGCAAATCATGCTCGAAAACGAGAGCGCGCTGCGCGATGAAAAGCAGGTGCGCGAGCGCATTCAACTAATTTGGTCGGTGATGCAGGCTTGCATGGAACGCGGGCTGCACACGGAGGGTATTCTTCCTGGCGGATTGAATGTTCGCCGCCGGGCTCCTGGACTCTATGTGAAAATTCAGGCGCAATCGGCAACCGAGCCCTGGCGAGCAATGGATTGTGTGAATGCGTTTGCCATGGCGGTGAATGAAGAGAACGCGGCGGGTGGTCGCGTGGTGACGGCGCCGACGAATGGAGCCGCGGGACTGGTGCCTGCCGTCGCGCGGTATTACTTGCAATTTGTTCCGGAAGCGTGCGACGAGGGACTGATGCGGTTCTTTTTGACGGCGGGAGCGATCGGCATCCTTTATAAAGAGAACGCCTCGATTTCCGGAGCCGAGGTGGGATGCCAAGGCGAAGTTGGCGTTGCGTGCTCGATGGCTGCCGCAGCATTGGCGGGCGCGCTGGGGGCGACAAATCAAGAGGTGGAACACGCAGCCGAAATCGGCATGGAGCACCATTTGGGGATGACCTGCGATCCCATCGGCGGTCTGGTGCAGATTCCCTGCATTGAGCGTAACGCCATCGGCGCTATGAAAGCGATCAATGCCTGCCGCATGGCGATGCAGGAATCGGGTGAACACAAGGTTTCGCTCGATCAAGTGATCCGTACGATGTATGAGACTGGGCTGGATATGCAGTCGCGATATAAAGAGACGGCGCTGGCCGGCCTGGCAGTGAATGTAAAAGAATGTTGAACCTGAAGAGGAGTTCATGTACGCCAACGTTCAACCGTACTTGACCGAGAAGATTCACGAAATCGAGAAGGCCGGACTTTTCAAGCGCGAGCGGCTGATTGAGAGCCCGCAGAAAGCGGAGGTACGGGTTTCGAGCGGCACGTCCGTTTTGAACCTCTGCGCTAACAACTATCTGGGGCTCGCGAATCATCCGGCAGTTGTGGATGCCGCGCGTAAGGCTCTCGATGAATGGGGCTATGGCTTGGCGAGCGTGCGTTTTATTTGCGGCACGCAATCGATTCATAAAAAATTGGAGTCGCGGCTAAGCGAGTTTCTTGGCACGGAAGATACGATTTTGTACAGCTCGTGCTTCGATGCGAACGGAGGTTTGTTTGAGACCCTGCTCGATCAGGAAGACGCGATCATTTCCGACGAGCTGAACCACGCGAGCATCATCGACGGCGTGCGGCTTTCAAAGGCGGCGCGTTTTCGCTACAAAAATGGCGACATGGCCGATCTGGAAGCGCAGCTCAAAGAGGCGAGTGGGGCGCGTAACCGCCTGATCGCGACCGATGGCGTCTTTTCGATGGACGGCTTCATTGCGAACCTGCCCGGCATATGCGATCTCGCCGAGAAGTACAAGGCGATGGTGATGGTGGACGATTCGCATGCGGTCGGTTTCATGGGCAAATCGGGACGTGGCACGCACGAATTTCACCACGTGATGGGGCGTGTCGATATTTTGACGGGCACGCTGGGTAAGGCGCTGGGGGGCGCGAGCGGCGGATATACGAGCGGACGCAAAGAGATCATCGATCTGCTTCGGCAACGTTCGCGGCCGTATCTATTTTCCAATTCCGTCGCACCTCCAATTGTGGCGGCATCGATCAAGGTGCTGGATCTCTTAACGGAGACCTCTGAATTGAGAGAACGCTTGTTTTCAAATACGAAGCTGTTCCGCGAGCGCATGACGGCAAGCGGCTTCAAGATCCTGCCGGGCGAGCACCCGATTGTGCCGGTGATGCTTGGAGACGCGGCGCTGGCTACGCGAATGGCTGATCTTCTGCTGAAGAAGGGCGTCTACGTAATTGGATTTTCTTATCCTGTTGTTCCGCAGGGCAAGGCGCGGATTCGCGTACAAGTATCCGCCGCGCACACGCCGCAAGAGTTGGAATACGCGGCTGATCAATTCGCGGCTAGTAAGCGGGAGCTGGGGATTTGAGCGATTGCGGCGAACGGATGTTGTGACACAATTTGTGGCACAATGTTTCTAATGCCTTCCGTCAACATCCGTCAACTGCGCGACACCCGCCAACTCAAAGCCTGGCTGAAAGCCGGCAAGACGGTGGAGCTGCGCGAGAGAGATCGCATTCTCGGCCGTATCGTTCCTGAGAGTTCGCGCGAGGAGCCGCGCATGTGGCCCGACTTCGCGGCCCGCATGCAAGGGAATTTTCGGAGAACGGAAACTGCCGGGTGCAGATTTGATCACAAAGGAGCGCGGCCGCTATTGACTAGCTACGCGGACACAAGTTTTTTCGTTTCCCTGTATCTTCCGGATCGGCATTCAACGGAGGCCCAACGCCGGATGGCGCAGCGCCCTCGTCTGTGGCTAACCCCTTTGCATCAGGCCGAGTGGGCACATGCCGTCTTTCAGCATGTCTTTCAACGGAAGATTTCCTCGCGAGAGGCCCAGCACGTGTCCAGACTTTTTGAGCATGATCGAGAGATCGGATTATGGGTGGAAGTCAGTTTGCCTGAGCCGAGTTTCGAAACCTGCGCTGAACTGGCCCGTCGCCATGCAGCTCGTCTGGGCACCAGAACGCTGGACAGCCTGCATGTGGCGTCGGCCCTGGAGCTTAATGCAGAAACTTTCTGGACTTTCGATGACCGCCAGGCAAAACTAGCCAAAGCAGAAGGATTGAAAACTTCCTAGTTTGCCATCCGAGTTTGCCATTCCCTGACCGACTCCGATCTGTGAAGTTGTGCGCGTCGTT
>CAWFWH010000004.1:0-29746 GCA_963819405.1 uncultured Acidobacteriaceae bacterium
TGGGAGCCGGCTTGCGCGAGCGGTACGGGGCATCTCCAGGAGACCTCTACTGCGGGACCCTTCTTGCCCTTCGATCCGCCTCTCGATGGATTCATGCCGGACACCCACTCGTCCAGCGGAATCCATTATCCGCCCGTCCGTCAGTTCCTTTACAGAACTCGAATTTGTAGATCGGATGAAGTCTCCCGAGCGAGGAGCATGAAGGATTGTCGGCTCCTCGCTCGCCCACCTTCACAAGGGAAGTGACTCGAGTAGAAGAATCTAAGCCTGACCAGTTACCCGGACCATCGCCTTCACATCCGAACCTTCTGAACGTTTCCTGGCGTCCAGGCAGTAGGCCGATGATCTGGAATTATTCCGGCCACGACTCCGGACGCTCATCAGCTTTCGCCGAATCCGCCAGCTCTATATCGATGTCATGGAAGGCCGACTGGTCCGAACTGGTCGCCGCAATCGACGCTCTCCGGTCCCTCTGGCTTGGCAAACACTACGAAAGCTTGCAAGCTGACCAGTTTGCCTTCGCCCAATTTCCGCGAGGCCGCGCGATCCAGCGCCGGCCCCTTGTGCTCGGGCGGCTTATTTTCATTTCCCCCAAATGGATATCGGATCTTCCTCGACCTGCGCCTGCAACTGTTGCAAATCGGCGATCGTCATACTCGTAGGCGTGCCAGAAGCGGAGAAATATTTTTTACCGCGTTTTGCACCACTTCCCTCTCCGCCCGCCCCGTCAATTCCACATTTTGAATCAACAACCCAATGCCGCCGCGCTGGCTTCGGGTCGTTCGGGCTAGTGCAAGCGGGCGAGAAGGGCGCAGGCGGAGCAGGCGCGAACTTTCTTTCAGGCGAGAGATCCTGGGCCCCCGCATCGTAATAAACGCCGTCACCTGCAGAAGGAACAAATCGTAAGGCAGTAGCGCAACTTCATTGTGCTTTTTCTTAGGCTCCAGGAATGGTGCTCCTTTACGACAACGAGCCCTTAACCAGACGCATATTCAGCAACGGATACGCCAGATCGGCTGGTGAGCGTCCATGCGTTCAGCGCTTTCCTGGAAGCGCTCCAAAACGAATTTCCATCGCCGTGTTCTTCTCAAACGTGACTTCTTTCCCGCGTGCGATTACGTTCGAAAAAACAGACCACGCCATTCCATAGAATCCAAGCGCCTCGCCTATCTGCGGCGGTCCTTGAGATGCCGCGATTCCCGCAGCCCAAAGCCGGAGAACCCGCCCAGCGACTGCCCCGACGCGTACCCCCCGCCAGTGCCCGAAGCGGTTTGCCTCCCTTCGTCGTTGTCCATAGACTTCGCCGCTACCAATCCCGCAATCGCCGGTCTCAGAAAACGTGTCTTCGATTCCGTCGCCTTCGCGGTCCCTTCCTGATCCACCTTCACCGCGTTCGGATCCGCTTCCACTGCGGCCAATTGCGCCTGCGTAGCTTGCGGCTGTCCCAGCTCCACAGGTGATGAAGGGTTAGCCTGCGCAGTCACCGTGGGAACTTCCACGCTTTCGATCGCGAAACGGAGTTTGCCTCCGCGGTGCAGCATGCGCGCCGGTTTCGCTAAAGTAATTTTCCCGTTTAGCCGCGTCCCTGTGGGCAAAACAACTTTCTTATCCGGCGTGAATAGCGGCTGCGAGAGGACGCCCTGCATCGGATCACCGGTATGCGCATCGACCGAACTAACTGTCGTCAAAATTCGCATCTGCACCGTCGAATCCGGCGGAGGAGTCGATCCCATCGCTTGCAAAGTTTGGGAGGAGATCGTCACGTTTCCAAAGTCCAGCGGCTTCTCCAGAACGGCATCGAAGCGTGTGCCGCTCCGGTACCACTGAGGATGATAGGGCAGCTTCATCAAGAAGAAGTTTTCAAGCCACTCCCGTTTATTCGGTCCGCGGATGAAATCAAAGAACCCCCTCGTTCGTGCGTTGATTTGCGCTTGCGCTTGCTGCTGCACGGCTTGCCGCACCTTGAACGCTTTACCCGTGGTATTCGCTTGCTTCTTCTGGATTTCTTCCGCGGCTGAACATAGATCGTCGCCAAGCCTAGCGAGTCTTGTGTTGCAACTTGTAGCGAATGCCCGTCCGGCAAAGTAACGGTTGTAAAAGAGATCCGCGCTTGTTTCAATGGAGTGAAATCGCCGCCCACGATCGCTCTCGCCCGCACCATTGCGGGAACAGGATTCAACTCTGTCACGCGGCCCTCCACCGCCGTGCCTGCCGGTATCACCACTCTGTCGAACGCCCACACCGGCTCCGCGAACTTGGCCTGGACCACTGCATTCATGCGATACCAGGTACGCTGCGTGATGTAGAGCCGCAAGGCGTTCCGGCATCCACTTGCAAATGGACGCTGACGCCTGGCTGAGGTCGAAACAGGTTGTTGGGCGAAGGCAAACGGGCACAGCAACAGAAGTGCAGCCCCAAGCGCCGCCCCGGGCGGGCGGTTCCAAAACATCTCTAATCACATGTAGCATGAATCACATTTATCAAGACCCAATGCGAGATACTGCGGCTTGCGTCCGCCGCCTCGCTATGGCTTCGTCTTGTCGTTGCCCGAACGCCTGCTCCGCTCGCTCGGCGCTCTCTCGGGCGGCCTCTTGCGCGAAATCGGGCTTGTCGCATTGCCTTCCCGCGTTCGACGAACCGCTCTCTATACCGTCATGGTCGAGGTCACTTTGCGCTTCCTCATCGAGGAAGTGGGACACGTCGAAGGTGTCTATCCGTCCGAAGGCCGTCTCGCCGAAAATTTTCTCCTGAAGCGCAGCGCCAGCCACAGCGTCGAGTTGCTGGGCATCCTCACCCTCCACGTCTCGCCGGTTTGGGTTCTCGCCGCTCTTGCCGATGCCACCGGAGCAGGACATGCTTTGATTCAGCAGATCTCCCAGGCTTTGAAAGACGAAGGCCTGCTCGATCCCAATTCGAAATTTGAAACGGCGGACCAACTCCTCGATGGCCTCGAGAATACGAGCAAGCATCTCGCCGAAACGCTCAATCTTCCTCCCGTGGACATCACGGGATTGCGGCGCGAATGGACCAAGCTCAAAGAGGAGCTGCCCAAAATTCCCCGGAGCAATCTGCCTACACCGGAAAACCTCGAGCGCGTATGGGCCAGACTGGTCCAATCTTCCGCGTCTCAGAATCGCTCCGTCTTCGCATTCTGCTCGATGGTGGCGGTGTCTACGTTGTCCCGAATGCCGGCAAGCTTTCTTTGGCTCTCGCGCGCAGCTCGCGCCTCCGTCGCGCGTACCGGCCATGTTTTAGGCGGTGCACTGCTGGCCCACTACGTGCAGTGCGCGGAAGAAATCTCCCGCACAGGATTCCTGGAATATTGGCGCCGCGAGTTTCGCCCTTACCTGCGCGCCGCAGCCCACCAGTTCGCCCCCGCCAACGAATCCACTACCGAGCGCCTGCTCCGACGAAAGTCCTAAACTCGATTCGCGCGTCTCACCGGGGCTGTGTCGCCATAGTCGATCGGTGCCCCGTTGCCGTCGTCCAGTAGTCCATCCACTGCTCGCGAATGCCGTTTGTTCGCTCGATCAGCTCGCGGCTCGGCGTGGCCCCGTGCTCGACCACTACCACCATCCCGGTGTTGAACTTCCTTTGAGACTGATCTACGGCCGGCAAGCGGGGCCCTTCCACCGCAATCACGTCTTGTATCGTCACTTTCGTTCGGTCCGCCTTGAATATCGGATGGCCATTGGCGTCCTTTCCAGTCTGGACGAGGTTTCTCAAGATGAAGAAATCGGGCACTTCGGCTGGAGTGATCAGGCCCATCAGGTAGAGATCGAGGTACGAGTATCCGGTCGGTGGAACGTAGTAGTCGTCATCCAGCTGAGTGAAGGTGCCATCGAAGTTGTCCTGCCAGACTCCACCTCCCATGATCGATGCTTCGGTAGGCCGCTGATACGGAAATGCCACAGGTGCCTGCAAGCCCCGCGCCCAATGCGTGGGCCCGAGGATAATCGTTTCCCCGTTTACCTTTGCCGAGACAAACGCGGACCAACGGTGGCCCATCTCGTGCGCGATCTGCGACATTGCCAGATTGTACGGAGTCATCCTCCCATCGAGCGATCGTTCTCCAAGTTGGCGCTCGTAAAAATCAATGTTGTGGTCGCTCCCGGTCTTTACCCCTTCCGGCGGACGCTCCTGCATTTGGTTCGCGCCAACGTACACCGGTTGTATGAACTGCCACTGAAATCTCCCAGCGCTGCAGTAACTCTCCAGCCCTCTTTCAGACTGCCCGATCCCGGTCACGTTGCCGCCTAACGGCCCATTGCTGGGAGTACCCGCCTCCTGATTGTCCACGCGGAAATCGGAATAGTACGCCAGCAAATCGAACTTGTCGCCCAAAGCTTTGATGACCGTGCAGGTCAGATCCCTCGGATTCGGCAAAGCCAAATAGTGGAACGACTCATACGCAATCGTGAACGGACCGTCCTGCCGCTTCACCGAGGACAGCTTCACCTCGAGACTTCGAATTCCCGATACCGTAACAGCATGAGGCGGAATTTGATCGACGGTCGCGGGCGGAGTTCCGGAGTTTGAACATCGGCGTAGACGGCGAACTGATGAGTTCCTTTCAGCGCGGCGGGTACAATCCCCTGCATCGAGATCGTGTTCCCGTTCGTCTTGACTATGGGGGACACGCCCGGCCCAAAAGCTCTGTACCGGGATCCGCCTCCTCCAGGACCAGCACGTCCGCGAGCTCCGAAGCCGCGAATGGTCCACACGGCATCCGCGTGGGCGCTCTCCGCATTGGTGGCGAGCGGCTTGTGCCCATCGAAGTAGAGCCGGTATGCGATTCCCGCCAACGCCGGATCACCTTCCGGCAGTACGGGCCCGCTGGTCTCAAACGCTACCTTCAAAAACAGGCCGTCCACCACCGAAATCCGCAAATTCCGGATATTGAGGTGTGCGGGAACTGCGGGATGCTCCTCGCCCTTGATGGTGGCGACCGTTCGTTCGGTACCGGCCGTGACTAAAGGATAGATTCCGACGATCGCGTCTTTGGCCGCAACTTGATCGTAGGACATCTCGATTGTTCCATCCGTCCGCAGCACCGCCTGGAAACGATTGATGGTCTTCACCCACGTGAAATCCTGAATACCGCCCACTGGCTCGGTCAGGTCCCACATGATGACCACCCGATCCGCCATTTCCTTTACGTAGCGAGTTCCGGACATTCGCGGCTTCAAGAATACGCAGATCGCCGGAACGATGTTGATTAGGTTGCGGGCTGCGTCCGCGAGCTGATCGAATCGACCGATAGAGACTCCCCCGCGACGCTCGTCCGGCGCCGCACCGAAGCTGATCGATCCGGTTATGCCCACCGACAACGAATTCCAGCTTTTGCCCGAATAAGGAAACGCGAAATTATGCAGGGTCACTTGGGGGCCCTCAAGCTTCGTGCCGAAATCCGGGTCCCATTGCAGGGTCACGTTCTCGGCGCGATAGCCCTGCCCTACCCGTGTGAAACGCAGCGTGTGCCCCACAAGATCGAACAGATTGGCCTTCCCAAGGACACCGTCATCCAGCGTCAGGACGATCAGCTCTCCCTGCGTTGAGATCGCGCCGATCGACCGTCCGGGCTCTTGCCGCTCCTGTGCATACGCCAGCCTTTGCTGCAGGAGAATCCCGCAAGCGCATATCAAGAAAAGGCGGTTGTTTCTCTTCACGATGCTGCCTGAATTTTCCGCATTCTCTGCCCTGCCACTTTGCTCAAGTAGCTACTCAAGCCTTCCTTCGTCTCCGGGTGCTTTAACTCCGGCGCAATTTCAAGCAGCGGCGCCAGCACAAACCGCCGGACCAGTATGCGCGGATGCGGAATCGTCAACCTCGGCGTATTCATTACTGTGTTCCCAAATAGCAGAATGTCGATATCGATTACCCGCGGCCCTCTGCGAACCGCACCCGAACGCACGCGCCCAAGCTCCTTCTCAATTTTTTGCAACGTACTCAACAACTGCAGGGGAAAATAGCGTGTTTCGCACTCTACAACCATATTCAAAAACCATGCCTGCTCGGCCACCTCCTGCGGCTCGGTCTCGTACACAGACGACCTCGCAATCAACTGAATCTGCTCTTGTTGGAGTGCTTCGACAGCGCGTTCGAGGTTCTGAGCGCGCTCGCCTACGTTCGATCCAAGCGAAAGATAGACTCTCTTCGCGGCCATAACCGGGCGTTATGCATCATTCGGAAAACGGATTGCTCTTCGAGATGCTCACTTGCGTGCCATCGAACCGGGTCAGCTCGAAAATTGCATCTTCGTTATAGGTCTGGACGTAGTCCGACAAGAAATAAAGCGCAACTCGTTCGCCCAGCTTCATGGATTCAATGCAGTCCGACCGCCAGTGAACTCCCGCAAAGTCCCGCGCCATCGCCACGTTCGAAGCCAGCTTGTTCAGCTCTCCGCCAATGGTTAGCGTCTCTGCATCGCTTCCCGTATACTCCTCGAGTTTGCTGCCATCACGGGCCGGCTGCATAGGCGTAATCCCCAACTCTGCAAACGTCACGTCATTTTGGAACAGCGCTTTCAGAACCGTTACGCAAGCGGCCGCCACCGTTCCGTGCCCCTGTCCATAGGAAGGATGTGTCGGGCAGCCTTCCGGAAAAGCCATCGGCAGAAAATATTTTGATTTCTCTATGTTCGGCTGGCTCATCACACCATCCCTCAACTTGGTCAAATCCGCAGGATGGAAATCGTATTTTCGCTTGTGGTGATATGCCAATGCAGCCGCGCGCCAAATTCCTCTGGCCGCAATCGCCGATGCACGTACCACTTCTGAAACCAGACGGCCTTCAGAGCGCGCGCCGATACCTCCGCCACCAGACTCTTGAAATTTGGCTCGCCCAACGTTCCAAAACCCGTCTGCGTCTTGCTCGAATAGTAGGGGTTTCCCTTACTGATCGGCGCCCCGAAACCGCCTCGATTTTTCGGCGAAATCAAAAGCAAACAGGCGTTTAGATATTCCTCATATAATTCGTCGATATGGACGTAACTCCCCAGATCGCGTCCGCTGCGGATGCGATGAGGTGTTACGGAAAGCGGAACTACGCTTGGCGCCGCGCCATTCGCAGACGCCAGGTATTCATCTTCTTCCGTCATGTAATCGACGTTGTCCGGAAGCGCAAACGCGATGCAGCGGAAGTGATCAGCGGCCCATATGGCACGTCATGAATGAAAAACTGCGAGAGATACGGACCAGCTAAATCGCCCGGAAGCGTTCCGCGAAAAAGCGTCTTCGATGTCACCTGCCCGCTTGCCGGATCGCGCGGACCAGGAAAACTCGAAAAGTTGTTCATGTCTTTCGCGGCTGCGTCTACCGTGGCATCAGAATCATAGTCCACAAACGGTATGTCGCGGCATAATGCCAGCCAGTAATTCTCTGCGATCTCCGCGATCGTTTCCGCGCTGTTAAAAGGGGCGCAAGGCGGGGTCGCAAGCTGGTGCGAATCGATCCCCTCTAAGTCATACGCTAGTCCCGATTGCGGATCGGTCAGTTTGACAAAGTTCTCACTGACGCCGGCCGGTATCGCCTCGAAATCCTCCGGCCGGCCGCTTTCGAGCGCATCTAACAACGCTCTATATGCCTCGGGTTCCACTTCTCCGTTTTTATCGTGCGGCAGGCCTTTCGAGTAATTTGCGTAATAATTCTTCTTCTGATATTTCCGTTCGTCGCCATTGTTCTGATGAGGGGGAATGCTGTGCTTGCGGTAATGATCCGCGATTCCAGTTCTGAGCTGATAGGATGCCCTCCTCCTCGCATCCGGCGACAGAGGCCCCAAGGCGCCGCTCTTCGTTGTTTTCACGTTCGCGTTCTCGCTTTCCTTCAGAATTTATGTCTCAAAACAGCGGGTTTTGAGATCCCGCGAATCGATGCCGCCGCGGAATCTCGAAATATTCGAAAGCCCGCTCGGTCGCGATTCGCCCTCGCGGTGTCCGGTCCAGAAAACCCAGTTGCATCAGGTACG
Organism: uncultured Acidobacteriaceae bacterium; assembly: GCA_963819405.1. GTDB lineage: Bacteria > Acidobacteriota > Terriglobia > Bryobacterales > Bryobacteraceae > Bog-105. The sequence goes on from CAWFWH010000004.1 coordinate 7,966, forward strand.
GCTCGTACACTTCTTCGATCGTGTCGGCCGTTTCGTCAATCGATGCCGCGATTGTACTCAGGCCCACCGGCCCTCCACCATACTTCTCCGCAATCGTCATCATGATCTTTCGATCTATTGCATCCAAACCATAGCGATCCACTTTCAGCAGATCTAAAGCCGCCTGCGCCACCTCGTGGTCGATGCGCCCGTCCGCCCGCACCTGCGCGTAATCCCGCACTCTGCGCAGCAGCCGGTTGGCGACGCGCGGCGTTCCTCGTCCTCGTCTCGCAATTTCATGCGCCGCTTCGTGATCAATCGGAATATCCAGCAGACCAGCCGAACGCTCGACAATCTTCGCCAGCGTGTCCTCGTCATACGGATCGAGCCGCAGCACAATCCCGAATCTGCCGCGTAAGGGCGCGCTCAGCAATCCCTGCCGCGTCGTCGCGCCGACGGCAGTAAACCGCGGCAGAGTAATCGAGTGTGTCCTTGCGCCCGGCCCTGTTCCAATCAACATATCCACCCGAAAGTCTTCGAGCGCGGAGTACAGCAGTTCTTCGATGTCCGGCATCAGCCTGTGTATCTCGTCAATGAAGAAGACCTGCCTGGCCTTGATGCTCGTGAGAATCCCTGTAAGGTCGAGCTTCCGCTGCAACACCGGTCCTGCCGTCTGGTCCATCGGCACCGATAATTCCTGCGCAATGATTCCTGCAAGCGTGGTCTTCCCCAGCCCCGGCGGCCCACAAAGCAGCACGTGATCCATCGCTTCGCCTCGCCGGGTCGCTGCCTCGATCGCGATAGCAAGTTGTTCGCACGCGTGCGGCTGCCCCGCAAAGTCAGCGAGCCGCGTCGGGCGCAGCGCAGCCTCAAACTGGCGCTCATCCTCCTGCGGCGCCGGAGAAACCATGCTGGGCGGACGCATCAGCTTTCCACCTTAACGCACTTGCGCCAGTGCCGCCCTAAAAAACGGCTCGAATGATTCCGGAGCGCCGCGCTCTTTCGTTTTCCGAACTGCCTCTTCCGCCGACGCCCGCGAGCACCCCAGGTTCTGCAGTGCCGAAAGTACATCCCGCTCCAGCGCACTTAACGACGGTCCTGTCTCGGTAGCGGGCACAGCCTTTCCAGCCGCGTCCACTGCCGCAACTTTGTCCTTCAGCTCCAGTACAATCCGCTCGGCCGTCTTCTTCCCCACTCCTGGAATCCGCACGAGCCGTTGAACATCGCTGTTGCGAATCGCCGTCACTAACTCCGGGGTCGCCAAGCCCGACAGCACCGTGATCGCCAGCTTCGGCCCAATGCCGCTCACCGAGATCAGCCGCTCAAAAAGCAGTTTCTCTTCAGACGTCGCAAACCCGAACAGCGACAGCGCGTCTTCCCGCACGTGCGTATAGATCCGTAACGAAACCACCGCACCCGCATCCGGCAGCGAAGTGTACGTCGAGATCGGAATCTGCACGTCATATCCCACCCCCGCCGCCTCCACCACCACCTGGTTCGGATGCTTTTCGAGGATGGTCCCTCGCAGATGCCCAATCATATCCGCGTCATCACGTACTAAGGCTGAACATTCGTGATTCTCGCGGCCGCCCGCCCAAACTGCTTTTCATACCATGCAATCGAGCGATTAATCGAATCCACCTGATGGCCTGTCTCGCGAAGACCGTGGCCTTCCCGAGGATACCGGACGAACACTGTTTCTACACCAACGTCTTTAAGAGCCACGTAATACTGCTCCGCCTCTGCGATCGGAACATCCGGGTCGTTCTCGCCGTGCATGAGCATGACCGGAGTATGAACGTTCGCCACGTGCTTTAGCGCGGAGCGGTCCCAGGCCAGGTTCATCAGGTCGCCCTGATGCAGAAACTGTCCAAATTCCATCTCCTCGTATTGGTTGTAGTAAGTCATGTAGTTATAACTTATTAAGTTCGATATACCCGCCGTGGGAATCGCAGCCTTGAATTCGTTAGTTTGCGTAATCAGCCAGTCAGTAAGTTGCCCGCCATAACTCACGCCTTCAATTCCCATTCGATCGCGATCGATCCACAAAAAGCGGCGCACGGCAGCACTTACTCCATACAGCACGTCCTGCCCCTCGTTGCCATCCTGATCTCCGAAAACAGCATCGGCGAATTTCTGCCCATATCCAGTTGATCCGCGATAATTCACCATCAGCGTGGCGTACCCTTTGGCCGCGTAAACTTGGGAGCGGAAATTGAACGCAGGACCATTTTGCCCGTGAGGTCCGCCGTGAATGTCGACAATCAGCGGATGTTTCGAATCGGGCGTCAAATCGAGCGGCTTTGTGAGGAACGCCTCGACTTGGAACTTATTATCGTTGCTGGTGAATGTCAGCGGTACAACTTCGGCGATTTCTTTTCCTTGTAGAAGATCGGCATTCAATCTGCTCAGTTGCCGGGTACCCGCCGCACTCTTGACAAATAGCTGTGCCAAATCGCTGGGGCTCGAATAGCTGTATGCGATATCGCCGTTTGTGTTCGCCGACCAGCCGTGGACAGCCCCTGGAGCATCGACAACCATTTCAGGCGTGCCCCCCGCAGCGGGAATGCGGTACAAGTGTGTGCTCCCGCGCTCTTGCGCGGTCAGAAATATGCTTCTGCCATCGGGCGACCACGCCAGATTACCCTGCCGTTGGTCAATTCCTGCTCCAACCTCTCGACGATTTGCGCCGCTCGCGTCCATTACCCACGCGTGGGTGTCTTCCATGGTCGTCTCCCGATCTGTAAGCCCTCGCGTCGTGGAGAGAAACGCAATCGATTTGCCATCGGGCGACCATCTGGGCGCGTATTCGCAGCTTTCGGTTGCCGTCACTCGCCGGATGGTTCCGTCGGCAACATTCACCGCAAAAACGTCGTAATTGAAGAACTCGTCATAGTTGGGCTCGCGATTTGAAACGAACAGTATCTCGCGTCCATCCGGCGACCAGTCAATCGAATGCTCATAGTAATCGCCCGTTGTAAGTTGCCGGACGCGCTTACTGGCGACCTCCACAGTAAAAATATGCAGACGGCGGTTATCGTTGAAGTGTGTCATCCCTTCCCCGGCGGTCGGCTTATATAGGTAGCGCGTAATAACCATCGGATCGCCGTTCGCAGCCTGCGTCTCGGGACCGGGTGTTGCAGAAACGAATGCAATCCGATCGCTCGCGGGCGACCACGTCAGCGATTCTCCTTCCCCCGGCTCGGGAGAATTCGTTCCCATCACCGTCGCAAGCGATATGCCTGCGGAGCCGTCCGGATGAACAATACGCAACGCCCGGTTTCCGCCTTCCGAGCCGTAATATGCGATCCATTTTCCGTCCGGCGACCACACGGGGTTCGAGCCCGACTCATCGAGTTGAGTCGACGTTCCCACGCTCACATTCATCACAAATAATTGCGAGTGCGGTCGCCCAGGCCGATTGTTGTTCAGAACGGTGTAGGCGATTCGGCTCCCGTCGGGAGAAAATATAACCGCGCCAACCGATCGAAATTTGTATAGATCCTCGCTTGCGAAGCCCTTCGCGAGAATCCGTGGCCCTGCAAGTATGTTTAGAAGAAGCAGCACAGGAAGACTCGTTGAAGCGAGCCGGCCGAAGCCGCGCATGGAAAACAGGGAAGAGTGGTTGCTTTTCATATCGCCGGATGAACCATTATCCGCGATGATTTGCAAACAAACCTGGGCTGGAAGGAAAGGAAGGCGTGGGGGCGCTACGGCGCGCTGTTTCCGCTGTACGGATGAATAAAGAGGTTCGTGCGCCGGGCAGAAGTGCTGTCCGCCGGATATTTCATCGTTATGCGAATCGGGTGTCCGATCAGCGCCCGAATTTATTGAGTCAGTTGCAATTTGTCAAACTGCTCATAAAGATCGCGCCGGACGATGTGGAGCCGCGACTTTTGCGCGAGCATAAACTCGTCGGATTGAATCGCCTCCTCAAACGTCATCTTCTTTTCGCGCATGAGAAGAACAGTCGCTCCAAACGTGTCGGCGCTTCGCTGCGGAATACCAATCGATCCTAGAACCTTATCCGCGTGCTTCTGGAAGACGTTCATCTGATCAAAGGTCTTGCCGTCGCGCATCACCGGGCCAAAATACTCGTTGATCCACACGACCACGTTACGATCTGGCGTACTCGTGGCCAAAGTGTCGAAACCCAGAAGGCTGTCGCTCAACATTTCACCACCGCTTACGACGCAATGGACATATAACTTGCGGCCAGTCTCGCGGAGCACCCGAATCACCTCGGTCTCGACGATGTAGCTCCAGAGAGGCAGAAACGCCGTGGCCCCGCTGTCCACAATGAATATTCCGTCCTCCGTGGCGAACCGTTCCAGCAGGGCGTCATACCGTACCCGAACGATCAGCCCTTCTTCGTTGATCAGATCCAGCTTCTCGGCGTTGAGGGATTTGTATTGCGCCAGCGAGCGGTTCACCGGATCGCCGTCGATACAATGCACGTTCTTGCCGCGCTTGACAAAGGTACTCGGCGAGCCAGCTTGCAATCACGCTTTTTCCGATACCTCCCTTGCCTTGAAGGACGAGATGGACGACTGCGCCGCCGCCTGCCCCGTTCGCTGTCCCGTTCATATCTGTTGACATTTGTTCAATAGTCCTTTTCCTAAACCAAATTGCGGTTGCTCGGATCTCCATCGTTGTGAATCACTCTGACATCGAAGCGAGACTTGGAGAGCGATTTGCGCGCTTGCTCAAAAGGATTCCAGGCTGTGGTGGGCCTGGGATCGTCGTCTTGCTTCTTCAATGGCGGTGATTGCTGCGTCAATTGGTAAGTTGCCTCTAGCAGTGCAAGGCCGGCGGGAGCGCTCACTCGAGCATTTGCGGCGGTCCCGTTATCATCAGGGCTGCGGTAAGGAGTTTCTATAACGGCAAGCGCGCTGACGATCTCCGCGTCTTGATTTACCTCTGGAAGAACATTCTCATTGGAATCCGCGATCGGAAGTGTTCCCGCTGCATCGCTCACAATATCGCACGCGCCGTCAATCTCGATGCTCCGCGGCTCATCGATCTCCGCATTGACCGGGGGCTTGGTTGCGCCAAAGAAACCATTCATTTCGGGACCGGCCACTATCGGGAGCAAATAAGGACTCGAGTCCAGATCAGGAGCTCCCCGTCATGGAGAAAATCACTTGAAGAAGTTGCATCGCCTTCTGAGACATACGAGCTTCCGGTGGCATCTAGCGCAAGGTCCCCGGGATTGCTCAAATCGGCCTCAAGCGCAAACTCGTCCTCGCCGGAATCGGCACTAAAGTCCCCGTCATCCGTGCCGCGCGCGGCGACTTCACTCGCGGCGGCTGTCTCCGATTCGACGTACTCGGGTATGACATATTCCGTCGGCAGTACGAATTCATTTGCCTCTTCATTTGTCTCGGCAACGGGCGCCTTGTCCGCATGATCCAAAGCGATATTGCCGACAGTGGCGTGAGCCGTCCTCGGGGCTAGCTTGGATACGAGTTGCAACAGCTCATCCGCCACAATCGGCTTGGCAATAAAGGCGTCCATTCCGGCTGCGAAGCAATTGTCCCGATCGTCCGGCAAGGGATGCGCCGTCAGCGCGTAGATGGGCACATGTAAACCTGGCGCTTCGGCGGCTCGGATTGCTCGCGTCGCTTCCAAGCTGTCGATATCGGGCATCTGCAGATCCAGGAGGATGAGGTCAAACGCCTCGCTTTGGACGTTGAGCGCAGCCTCTTTTCCGTTTGTAGCCGTCCAAACACGATGCCCGGCCGATTCGAGAACCTTCGTGATCAGGCCGCGACTCACCGCGTCATCTTCCGCAACGAAAATCGAAAGCTCTTTCAGCCCAACAGTTTCAGGAGTATGAACGGCAGATGCATGACCGGCAGGAACTTGACAGCAGGAGCTGGGACGGGAGCGTCGAGTTCCCCCGCCGTTTTCTGTTTCTGGAATCGCGCAGTGAACTCGAACGTGCTGCCCGCACCCAATTGGCTCTGAACCTCCATCGTTCCGCCCATCAGATCAACCAGCCGGCGTGAAATCGCGAGTCCGAGTCCTTTCGCGCCAGATTTGACAGCGGCGCCTGCATCGGCGGGCCGGAATGGTTCAAAGATCAAGGACCGCTTGGCAGGCGAAATCCCAACGCCCGTATCGGTTACTGTGATGCGGACGAGAACGTCATCCGCAGAACTCGATTCAAGTGCGGCTGAGAGGATGACGCTTCCGATTGTAGTGAACCTGACTGCATTGTCCAGAAGGTTGAAAATCAGCTCGCGCAGGCGTCCCGGATCACCGCAAAGCACTTTCGGCAGCTGCGGATCTATCTTGCACCCTGTGACCAGCTTCTTCGCAGAGGCCTCTGCCTCCACGCTTTTCATCGTCGAAAGGATGCACTCGGAAATCGAGAACGGTACGTTCTCGAGCTGCAGCTTGCCGCCCTCGGTGGGGGGAAGCTCATGAACATCGTTTGCGATGTGCATTAACCAATCGGCCGACGAGCGTACCGTATCCAGGTACTCACGCAGTTCAGGATCGAGATCTGTTTTCAAAGCCAGATCGGTGAAACCCACAATCGCGTTCATGGGCCCACGAATCCAGTGGCTCATACTCGCTAGGTACTCTGCCTTTGCTTCATTGGCAGACTCGGCGGCCTCCTTGAGGGCGGCGAGTTTGGCGAGCTCCTCTTCAAATTTTCGCTTTTCGCGACGTGCTCGAATCCGAAGTACAATGACGCAAACCACCATTGACAGGATGGCGGCTGTAGCGGCGCCTATCGCAACCAGGGCTGGTCCTGGCGCGCCTGGAGCTCTCACCCAGCTCTGCACGGCGTAAACCAATCGCCCCCATAAGGTAAGCGCATTGTGGGCGTAGCCCTGCAGATCGGCCATGGGTAGACTCATGGAGAGAACCTTTGTTAGAAACGCACTATTCATGGTTACTTTAGTTCGGCTACCTTACCCGCATTTCTCTCATCGACAACTAAGAGTGGATTTCGAGCAGAAGATATCGCGGAATCAGCGGAGGGCTAGGGCCGGTTTCCGGAGCGTCAGCCAGCAACAGAGGTCTTCGTCACCGGAATAGTCGTGCCAGACGGTCCAAAATACGATCCAAAAGCAAAAATGGCCGCCGGGGGCCCGATGGCCATTTTCTCCTAAACTACTTTGGAATTTGTGGTGCGGAGAGGGGGACTTGAACCCCCACGGAGTTACCCGCTAGCACCTCAAGCTAAAAAACCAGTGTATCGGCGGGTATCCTAGAGCCGCAACTTACTGATTTTTTTTAACCGGCCGTATCGTCTAGTTTCGCCGTGTTTCCCGAAAGCACCTACAATTCCGCTACAGCCGGACGCCCGTTCAAGAAGCACTCGCGCATTGGCTAAATCCTCAGCATCGCTTCATGGCAGCCTTATCCGGCGCGACCTCGAATATCGTGTGTGTTACTTCATGATGCATTAGGCGCGGCCCGGTGCACGTCCAATCGCCCGGCTCGTATTCGACGCCGCCCGCCTTTGGGTCCAGATGGATTTTTTTCCTCGCCGGATGTTCATGCCAATTGTTTTACCCCCGTTCCCCTGCCCTGTCCACAAAGGCCCAAGACAGCCCCAGTTTCGGCAACACTCGACAAAATAGGCCATTTTGTCGAGAGAATTGAATGCCATTCTGCGCCTCCTTTATCATAGAGTCGGAACAGAACAAGAAGGAAATGTTTTGGCTATTCCCTCCCCCATCGCGATATCGCCTGGTGCATGGCCAATCCGCAGCACCTTGATCGTTTGCGGCAAGGAATCGATGTCTGGAATCGGTGGCAAGATGAGAAGCCGTATTTTAAGCATGTACAGGTAGACCTCACCAGAGCGGACCTTAATCGCGCTGATCTGCGTGGAATCAACTTTGAATTCGCGAACCTGGTATACGCGAACCTCAGCAAGGCGAACCTCACCGAGGCGCGTACCCTCATGGGGGCGCACCTCTTGAACGCGAATCTCAGCAGGGCGAGCCTCCGTGAGGCAGACCTCAACGGGGCGACCCTCCGTGAGGCTAACCTCAGCGGGGCGGACCTGCGCGGCGCGAACCTCATCGAGGCAGTTCTAGTTGTAACTAATCTGCGAGATGCGATCCTTACGGATGCCAAAGTCTACGGGGTCTCAGTCTGGGACGTAAAGCTGGAAATGCAGTTCAAACCAATCTAGTTATTACCGACGAACTGGACAAACAGCCCAAAATTACGGTAGACAACCTCGAGGTTGCACAGTTCATCTATTTGCCTCTCAACAACAGCAAAATCCGGAATGTAATCGAAACGATCACCAGCAAAGCCGTCCTAATCCTTGGCCGCTTCACACTCGAACGCAAGCCTACTCTCGACACCCTTCGCGATGCCCTCCGCAGCCACAATTACCTACCGATCTTATTCGACTTTGAGAAGCCTACTAATCGCGATTTCACCGAAACCGTTTCTACCCTTGCCCGCCTAGCCCGTTTCGTAATTGCCGACCTTACTGACCCTCGAAGCAAGAATTGATGGCTATTATTCCAAGACTGCTTTCGGTTCCTGTTCGACCACTCCTGCTCGGGTCGCAATCGGAGTGGGCTATGTTTTCCGACTTAAAATTGTTTCCACAGGTCATTCCTCCCTTTCACTACACCAATGACGCCATGCTCTTGAGCTGCCTAGAAGGTGATGTTATTGCACCTGCGGAGCAAAAGGCACGCGAACTCTCGACAAAATGATCCATCTTGTAGATAGTTGAAAAAGCCCTGCCCTGTTCCTGCGGGTTTCCGGGCCATCGCACAGAGGAAACTCTCGACAAAATGGGAAAGACGCGAAAACGTGAGAACACCGGCGCGGCGGTAACACAAGGCACCAAAGCAGCGGAGCGTCCAACTAAACGCCGGATTGAACTCACGCTTACTGTGCTGCTTCCGATTTTATCGTTGGCGCTTCTCGCGTCAGACCACTATGGACTCATTGACCACGTTCGGGGCTTAGATAAAGTCCAAGCCGTCGCCGATAATTTTGCACTTTCCTATGGTTCAAACCCCAGTAGGCCGATCTACCCCACCGACGCTGCATGGGAACCGTTGATCTCGCTGATTATCCATTACTCGAAGGTCGCATTGCGGAGCGGCAGGGAACCCGAGACCGTTGCGCGATTTCAAGCGAGTCTTTCCACGGAAGACAGACTAAGCAATGGCGAGCTTTCGCAATGGACGTCACCTTCTCCGTATTTTTGACGAGGCGCCGCATTCTAGTTTTCGATTGCCGCCTCTGACGGCCAAAGACGCCGAGGAATACCCACCTCATATAAATCTCTTGCCGATATTGCCGCTGAAGCCAGATCATTTTCTTTCCCTATTGCCCCTGCTCGATCCAGAAGCTCTAGGCAGTAGGAAAAAAAGAACCTCGGCGCGATTGTTCGTCGGCGAGAAAACCAGAATAGTGTCTGAAACGCGAATCAGAGAATTCGCACGCCCTCGGCAAGCGCGGCCCGCTTTAGATCATCGTCGCGTGTCGCCAGTGGCAGCGACAGACGTTTTGCCAATTCCAAATAAGCGACATCGTAAGCGGTCAATTGATGCGCACCGGCGAGAGAATGCAATCTTGAGAAATCAGCAATCGGCGGCGCTTGATCCACCTTGATATTCAGCGTGGCAAGCTGTTCAAGAAATTCTTTCCCGCGCTCCGCTCTTATACGCCGCCGCTTGATAACAACAGCTACCGTGTTCAGAATTTCCCAAGCCCACAATGACGGAACGTGCAATACGCTTCCACCCACGGCCCACTCAAGCATTTCTTCCGAGGCCCGCGTAGTCTCATCCTCGCAGCACCACGGAATGCAAGCGGACACGTCAAGGACAAATGCATCCATCAATACTTATGGCCGATATGGGCTAACTCGCGGATCGACATGCCGTGCAGGTCAAGGGTGACGCCCTTGCGAAGCTCGCGAATTCGGGCACCGGCCAGCCGAGCTTTTTCCTTGTCAAATCCAGTGTCGCGGCGCGACAGCGCACCGACCGCGGAGTTGATGAACTCATCAACCGACCGCACCAAGCCGGACTCAATGGCCTGTTGAATGACCTTTTGCTGCGCTGGTGTCAGATTGATGCCCATGGGACTTCCCTCAGACTTATTATCTCGCGGCTAACAATCTACCTCATATCCTGCCCACTGTCACGTCGCGGTTTTACGCACCCGGGGTATGCGAGGCTATTGACCAACCTTGCAAAGTTGCTATTGTGCACAACTGCACTTTTGAGAGTTGGCACGTGCGCACAATTACAGTAACGATCATAGGGCGCTTGGGTAAGCCAGCCTTTGGCGTATTGAATTTTGCCACGCCCAACAGCCGAACCCACGAGGAAACCGCCCGAACCGTTCTTGAAGCTATCCCCCTGCCCTTGGCTCCCGTTGCACCGCTACGACGTCCACCGGATAGCAAATATCAAAGGTCTAACGGCGCAGGAAATAGAGCCGGATAGTTTCGCTGCCGACGAGATTGCTGCGCTGTGGGATTGGCTCAGTGCAGCTTTGCAATTGAGCACGAGTGCAAATGTGCACAAAGGAGCAGCATGACGAAACCGAAGGCCGCAGACTCTCTACAAAACATGAAACAGGAATTGCCGGTGATGGAAGGGCCGACCATGTCGCCTAAACCGGAACGGGGGAAGGCCAAGCCACCTTCAACCCGGACCGGCCTCAAGCATATCGGCGGTTACTTCGATGACGAGACTGTGGAGAAAGTCGCCATCCTTCGGGCGCGTCTCAAACTCGACAATTCTGCACTCATAAAGCTTGCCGTAGACGACCTTCACAGGAAGCACATGGCGAAACGCGCCTTTGGGGATGCGTGATCGAATGTGCAAGCGTGCACGGGTGCAGTTGTGCAAAGAACCGCTACAAAACCGCTACAGTCGGCAAAGAAAAGGCCTCCCGGAGACGGGAGGCCTTTGCAACTTATTGATTTTATCTGGTGCGGAGAGGGGGACTTGAACCCCCACGGAGTTACCCGCTAGCACCTCAAGCTAGTGCGTCTGCCAATTCCGCCATCTCCGCAATCAAAACTACTTTTTGTTCTTCGTCGGAGGCGGCGCGGTCTTTTGAACCACAGGCGCCTTACGGTGCTCAAGAACGCTACCGGTGCTGGGGGCCCTATTATTCGCCATGATGACGAGAATCAGCGACGTAATCATGAACAAAGAGGCCGCTACCGTGGTCACTCTCGATAACAGTGTCGCCGAGCCGCGAGGCCCGAACACAGTCTGAGATCCCATTCCGCCAAACGCGCCAGCCAAATCGGCAGCTTTGCCGCTCTGCAGAAGAACAACAATGATCAGGATAAAGCAAATAATGACGTGCAGCGCCGTTATCAGGTACACCATGCCAGATTTAAGTATAACAACGGCCGTGAGTGCTATGACTTGCCGGCACGAGCGATAATTCTATAGGTCTCGCGAGGAGCCGAATGCTCAAATCGCTAAATCATGCCGCCCGAATGTTGCGCAAGAATCCGGGGTTCACCGTGGTCGCGGTCTGCTCTTTGGCCATTGGAATTGGCGCAACCTCCGCCATGTTCAGCTTCGCCGATGCGCTTTTGCTTCGACCCCTCCCGATTTTGGAACCGGGCAGAGTTGTGTCCGTCAGCAACACCGCTTCAGCCGCTTTCGGCGCGAATGACGCAATCTCGTATCCGGATTACGTAGATTTCCGCAATCGTAATCGCAGCTTCGAAGGTTTGGTGGCGTCGTCCTATGCCACGTTTGGGTTTACCACCGGCCAAACCACGTTACCGAAGATGAAATTTGGCCTTTTTGTTTCGGGCAACTTCTTCCAGGCGCTCGGTATCGAGCCGTCGCTAGGTCGCGGCTTTCGCGCGGACGAAGACCAAGCCGAGGGACGTGATCCCGTCATTGTTCTCGGCCACGATTTTTGGGTAAGCCAGTTCGGAGCCAACCCATCCGTCCTGGGCTCGAAGGTACGGCTGAACGGAACCGAGGTTTCCATCATCGGCGTCGCACCCGAGAGTTTCACCGGGATCGATCAGTTTCTCCGGCCGGCATTGTTCGTACCGCTCGCCATGTCCCCGCGCTTAGGCCTACAGAGCAGCCTTCTTTTGGGTGGCCACGAGGGCAGTCTGAATCATCGCGATATCCGCTGGTTGACCGTGAAGGGCGCCTCAAGCCAGGTGTCACCGTGGCCCAGGCGCAAGCCGATCTCACGGCTGTCGCGGCGCGGTTGCAGCAGATATACCCTCAGACCAACCGAAACCAGCGGATCACGGTAGAAACCGAACTACAGTTGCGCGCTCGACAATCGCCGCCCGATGCCGCCATGGTGGCAATGCTCGGTTTGCTTGCGCTGTGCGTCTTGCTGGTGGCTTGTGCAAACGTGGCCGGTTTGCTGCTAAGTCGAGCGCGTGCGCGCTCTCGTGAGATCGCCGTACGGCTAGCGATCGGTGCTGGCCGGGGCGAGCTTGTCCGGCAGCTTCTGCTGGAGAATCTGCTGCTGGCGGTCATCGGAGGTCTCGCCGGCATAGCCGTTGAGTACACCGGGGCCAAATTCTTAGCCGCATCCCCATCCCCTCCGACCTGCCGGTTGTTATTGCCGTTGGGCTTGATCACCGCGTATTGCTATTCACTCTTGCGGTTTCGCTCCTGAGCACTCTCCTGTTTGGCCTCACGCCCGCGCTTCGGACCACTCGCCCGGATCTGGTCGCGGCGCTGAAAGCGGCCGACTCCGATAGCGCGGGCCGGCGGCGTCTCTGGGGACGCAACCTGATCGTTACCGGACAGGTTGCCCTCTCGCTCCGTTTTGCTCGTTATTTCAGCAGTTCTGTTGCAAGGCTTCCGGGACGCATTGACGCGAGGGCCTGGTTTCCGAACTGACCATTTGTTTCTCACCAGCTTCGATACACAACTGATTCACTACTCAGAGGATCAGACACGGCTCTTCTATAAGCAGCTGCTGGACAGAACCCGGGCCGCGAGGGGCGTCAAATCGGCGGCTCTCATCTCAGCTGTTCCGTTGATCGGCGGCGACAGCATGGGCATTGTTCCGGAAGGATATGAGTTGCCTCGCGGCGAGCAGGCGGTTACTGTCTTCGACACCTTGGTCAGCGATAGCTTCTTCGACACCATGGACATTCGGATCCTTCGGGGGCGCAGCTTCCTTGAATCGGATCAGGCCAACAGTCCGGCCGTAGCCATCATCAATGAGCAGCTCGCGAATCACTACTGGCCCAAGGAACAGGCTCTTGGCAAGCGATTCCATCTTAGAGACTCCACGGGACCCCTGGTTCAGATCGTCGGTATCGCAAAAGACAGTAAGCACTTTTGGATCGCCGAGCCTCCACTCGATTTCGTCTACCTACCGTATACCCAAAATCCGCGCTCCGCATTAACGCTCGTCGCGGAATCGAATGCGCCAGACGCATCCACCATTGCCCCCGTGTTGCGTGAAGTCGTGAGCGGGCTCGATCGGAACATGCCGGTATTCGACGTGCGTACCATGCAGAATCTGTACACACAACGTGCCGTCAAGACTCCCAATATGATTGCCGAAAGCGTGGCGGGCTTGGGCCTGATGGGACTCATCCTCGCGATGGTGGGCTTGTACGGCCTGATTGCCTATTCCGTCAGCCGTCGGACTCGTGAGATCGGCATTCGCATGGCCATTGGGGCGGACCGGCAAAGCGTGATTCGCATGGTGCTGAAACAAGGACTGGTGTTAGGTTCCATTGGCGTCGGCGCCGGTCTGGTCATCAGTTTCTTCGCCTGTCGCTTGCTCATGTCCGCAATTTGGATCGCCTCCTTTCAACACATCGATCCGCTGCTGTTCGCATCCATATCATTGCCGCTTCTTCTGATTACATTATTGGCAACCTATGCTCCAGCGCGTCGCGCGTCGCTGATCGATCCGATGCGAGCTCTCCGGGAAGAATGACGCATGCCTGTGTTTATCTCGATGCTCCGTGGCGTCAACGTTGGGGGCCACAACAGAATCAAGATGGACGCACTGCGCGCGCTCTACGAGTCCCTCGATTTGCGAGATCCACAGACTTACGTGCAGAGTGGCAATGTCATTTTCAAAACCGAAGAGCGGGACCTCGCGTTGCTAGCCAGGCGCATCGAGAACGGGATTGAGCGGAGTTTCGGCTTTCGTCCAGCCGTCATTGTTCGTACCGCTTCCGACCTTAGAAGGGTAATTTCAACAAACCCATTCGCGGCGCGAAGCGGCACCGATCCACGCAAGCTGCTAATCACTTTCCTCGCCAGCAATCCCGCGCCGGGAGCTCGGGACAAAGTTCTTAATATCAAAGCCGACCCAGACGAATTGTGGATCGAGGGCCGTGAGGTTTACACCTATTTCCCCAACGGCATGGCGCGCCCGAAAGTCCCATGGCTACTCATTGAGAAGACGCTAAAAACATCTGGTACCGGAAGAAATTGGAATAGCGTGATGAAGTTGCTCGAGATCGCCGAGAAGCTGGAACGTTCCGAATAGTGCTTGCCGCGATTCCTTGGATTTTGGTCTTCGCGATTGCGACCGGAGGAGCTGAGGCCGTGGCGACGGGAGCAACGGGTCTCCGGCTAATGCGGGCCCAGATTCTCTTGGATCGCGCGCGATTCTCGCCCGGTGAGATTGACGCACATTACGGTGACGATCTCGGAATCGCAATTAAGGGATATCAGGAACACGATCTGCAGGCGACAGGGATAATCATCGGGCGAACGCCCGCCTGTATACGTCCATCGTATACTCGTGGTTGTGGCGGAACGCCAAGGCCCGCTGGATCAATGCACCGGATTCGATTGGGATGAAGCCAACGTTCAGAAGAATTGGGAGCAACATCAGGTCACTCCAGAAGAAGCCGAAGACGTCTTCTTCAATGAGCCTTTGGTCATTCGCGGTGACGTCCGCCACTCGCAACGTGAAAAGAGGCACTATGCCCTCGGACAGACGAGCGGCGGCCGACATCTGTTTGTCGCCTTCACTATCCGCCGCAACTTGATTCGCGTCATCTCAGTCCGAGATATGAACCGCTAAGAGCAGGAGTCTTATGGCAAGCACGAAAAAGCAAATTCCTGAATTTCACTCAGAAGAGGACGAGCGCAAGTTCTGGGCTGAGCACGATTCGACCGAGTTCATCGACTGGCAAACCGCCCAAAGGCGCCGGTTTCCGAATCTGAAGCCGTCACTTCGCACGATCTCCCTGCGGCTGCCCGTGTCCATGATTGAAGATCTGAAAGTGCTGGCCAACAAGCGAGACGTGCCCTATCAATCTCTGCTGAAGGTATTTCTCGCAGAGCGCATAGAGAAGGAACGTCGCCGCGCGTAGCCGGGTCCATAGAGCAACGCGACAGGTTCTGAGATCACGCAGGCCCTGATGCGGCAACCGGACCCTCGCCGCAGATCCTCAGCCCGGCTAACCTGTGACAATCAAATCTATGGCAACCGACCCCTCCGGCCAAGCTCCGGATGCCATTCCGCGCCACCCCATCCTGAGCCGAGTGAGGCTCATATTTACTCTCGCCCTCGTCGCGTTGCTTGCCGTGTGCCTGGTCGTCTCATGGACCACGCGCGATGCGATGCGTCAGCTTTCTTTTCTCAAAGCTCACGATCAAGCACGTGGCCTCGCAGGGGGCCAGAACACGCTTGTCGACCTAAGTCCCTGGCAGACCGCTCAAGCCCTCGCCGGCATGGCCGTCAGTACGGAGGAAGTCGAATACGCGCATGAGGCCGAGCGCCTGGCCGACCATGAAGTGGACCAAGCATTCGCGTCGGCCTTGCGCCAGGCCAGCATGCAGCACCACACATTGACCCCTGAGGCGGTCAAGCTCTCGCAAAAAGTCGCACAGCTCGAGCAGATCGTCAAACAGGACCAGGCGCACGTGCAAAGCCTCACAAAGACAGCCAATCTCGCCGGGTCTTCCGCAACTAACCCTGCTGCGCCCGCCGCTGTCGCAGATGATCTCGACGTGGCCAAAGCCCAACTGGGCCTCGACTCGGACGAGCTGGCCGATGCGCAACAGGATCTTGCGCGCGCAGCCGGCGATGAGAGCACCAGGATTAAGCAGGAACTCGCCGCACATGAATCCCTCATGCGGAAATACGATGCTCAATCACACATGGGAGGCGAGGTCGCCGTCGTTTCCACTCACCGGTACGGCACTCTATTCGAACGCCTCAAGGCCTGGATGGATCAACGCACCCGTTACCAGTCGATCCAGCAAGCCATGCAACAGGCGAAAGCGGACGCCGCCGCGCTCACCGCTCAGCACAACCAGCTCCAGAGCCAGGCGAATACGGTCGCGTCAGCAGCTACCGGCAACTCACCTCAACCCGATGCAAATCCCGCATCCGGCGAAACGTCCGCTAATGCCGCCAAGGTCGCCAGCCTGAAGAATAGGGGCACGCTGCGCCAGGTTCTCAGCATCTACGATGACCGCATCCAAACCGAGCAGCAACTCGCCTCCGTCTACGGCAAATGGTCCGCACAGGTGCTCTTGCAGCATCGCATTCTGTTGCACCTCCTGCTGCAGTCCATCGCGCTGATTGTCTTCATTCTGATCTGCGTCATCCTCTTGGACGCGCTCGTGCGGCACCTTGTGAATCGCCGCACGCTCGACGGGCGCCGCACGCAAACTCTTCGCACCATCATCGAGCTTGTTATACAGTGTATCGGCGTCCTGCTCATCCTGCTGGTTATCTTCGGCGCGCCCCGTCAGATGCCCACCATCCTGGGTCTCACCACCGCCGGACTCACGGTTGCTTTGCAGGATTTCATTCTCGCCTTCCTCGGCTGGTGGGTGCTCATGGGCAAGAACGGAATTCACGTCGGCGATTGGGTGGAGATCAACGGCGTCAGCGGCGAGGTCGTCGAGGTTGGCCTCTTCCGCACCGCCCTGCTCGAAACCGGTAACTGGGCTGATAAAGGCCATCCCACTGGCCGCCGCGTTACCTTCATCAATAACTTCGCCATCAACGGCCGATACTTTAACTTCTCAACGTCTGGTCAGTGGATGTGGGATGAGATCAGGCTCAGCGTCCCCGCGGATAGCGACGTCTATGCCGCCATCGAGCTCGTCCGCAAGGCGGTACTCGAGGCGACCAAAAAAGATGTTCATCTCGCCGAGGAGGAGTGGAAGCGCGCTACCAAGCAGAACCGCTTAAGCCAGTTCAACGCTGAACCTTCAGTTGACATGCGCCCTGGCGCTTACGGAATCGATATCATCGTGCGCTATATCACGCGCGCAGCGAATCGTTTCGAGGTGCGAAATCGGCTGTACCAGTGCGTGATCGATCTGCTCCACAATTCCCCCGCACCGCAACCGCAGCTTGATCAGCCGCCAGTCATCCGCCGCAGGATATCCCTTCCGCGCGATATCGGTGCGGATGAGTAACTGGTGCGATCGCCATCACCGGCCGGCTCTTAACCGCGTGCTTGGCCCACTCGTTCTTCGAGAAGAAGACGAAGCAGAGCTTCTAACTCGCGAATACGATCATTCAGTTGTTCCAGGTCCGCCGCTTCCGACTCGCCGGATGCAGCTACGCGTCCATGTTCCAAAGCGCCAAGGGCAGCGCCAGGCGCCTTCACCACGCGGCCTGGGATGCCGACAACAGTCGAACCTTGAGGGACGGAATGCACAACCACAGAGCCCGCCCCGACCCGCACATCGTCATCCAGTCTGATGTTGCCCAACACCGATGCCCCCGTCCCGACCACCACACGGTCGCCCAGCGTCGGATGCCGCTTGCCATGCACATTGCCGGTTCCGCCAAGTGTGACTCCCTGATACAGCAGCACGTCGTCGCCGATTTCCGCCGTTTCGCCGATCACCACGCCTGAACCATGGTCGATAAATAAACGCTTCCCGATCGTCGCACCGGGATGAATTTCGATCCCGGTGAGGAATCGAGCGAACTGCGAAACGAATCGCCCAGCAACGTACTGTTTGTGCCGGTAAAACCAATGCGCGATGCTATGAAACATAATGGCGTGCAGGCCTGGGTAGCAAAGCAGGATCTCCAGGCTGCTTTTCGCTGCCGGATCCTCTCGCTTGATGGTTTGAATGTGCTCGCGCAGCGACATCGATCCTATTCTCCCCTATGTCGATGCCGCCCCACGCGCCGAAGGTGCTACATGTTAGTCGTGCTGACCGAGCGGCTTTATTACACTGACTGCTACCTTTCGGCCTTCGATGCTTTTGTCGTAGATCGCAGCAGTGACGGGCTTCGAACCTACTTGGACCGAACGGCGTTTTATCCCACTTCAGGAGGCCAGCCGCAGGATCTCGGGCAATTAGCCGGCCAGCAGATTCTCGAGGTCGTCGATGAAGACGATCGCATAGCTCATGTCAGCGCCGCTCCCGTTCAGGCCGACCACGTGCATGGCGAAATCGATTGGACACGCCGTTACGATCACATGCAGCAGCACACGGGCCAGCATGCGCTCTCGGCGGTTCTGGTTCAGCTCTTTGGAATTCAGACGCTCAGCTTCCACATGGGAAGCGACGTTTCCAGCATAGAGATTGGAGTCAAGGAACTGACCGGCCAGCAAATAGACGAGACGGAGCAGCGCGCCAACGCAATCGTGCGAGAGGCGCGGCCGGTGACGATCGCGTTCGAGGAAGCCACAGCCACTGAGGGGCTCAGAAAACCCAGCGGACGCAGCGGAAGATTGCGCATCATTGAAATCCAGGGCCTCGATCGCAGCGCGTGCGGAGGAACGCACCTCCATTCAACCGCTGAAATCGGGCTGATTCAAATCCGAAGAGTCGAGAAGATTCGAGGCAACGTTCGCGTTGAATTTGTGTGTGGGATTCGTGCGCTCCATCGCGCCAAACAAGATTTCACAATCGCCTCAGAGCTTTCGAGACAAGCCGCTGTAGCGATCGACCAATTGCCGGAGCACGCGGCGTCAGTCCGGCGCCGCCTTTCGGAAGCTGAAAAAGCGTGCCACAAGTTGACGGTGGATCTCGCACGCGCCGAGGGTGAAGCGTTATACGAAAAGACCCTACCTCGCGCTGACACCCTGCGGCGCGTCTTGCTTCGCGTCCCCGCGATCGATGAAGCAGCACGTGCGAAAGCGCAAGCCTTCACGAATCGAGGAAAGGCGGTGGTTCTCGCGATCGCCGCTGAATCTTCCGGAGTTCTTGTCGCCTGTTCCGCGGATTCGGGACTCAACGCGGGTGCAATTCTCAAAAGCGCGCTGGCACAAGCAGGAGGCCGCGGCGGCGGATCGGCAACCCTGGCACAAGGTAATTCGCCAGATGCTTCCGTAGCCGAATCTCTGGTTGCAGCGCTAGGGCTGGACGCGTCTGCTTAGCGGCCGATCCCCATTCCCAACGCCCCCAGCGCGCACGCGAAAAACACGGCGGCAAGGCCCAGCAAGAGTTTCGCTTTCGCCGGGGCTGAAGCGAACTCTTTCCACTTGAATACCCCCAACAGCATCACCAGGAGGACGGACGCCAACGGCAGGATGAAAATAAGCGTCGGACTAAGATCTACTTGAGGCGGAAGAGCCGTTCCCAAAAGCGCCGCGAGGACCCCCGCCGCCCAAAGAGCTCCGCCGGCGAAGCCTGTGAGATGCTGTTTCACATTGCCCTGGAAGTAAGCATTAAATCCAATGGGTCCGCCTTCAATCGCGATATTCATGAAATAAAAATTGAAGATAACCGTAGAGATCGCGAGCCCAATGCAAAATAGCAGCACGCCGGCGTAGGGACCTAATCCGAAGTCACCCGTCATACCTTTCGCCACGATCGGATAGAAGACTCCCATAAGGGCTCCGCCGATGATGCCCGTGATCAGGCCCTTCACGTTTCTCCGCGTCTTTTTCACCGGCCGCTTCGATTGCGCCTTGGCGGGTTTTGCAACGACAAGATCGCGAAGCGTGCAGGCCGTTCCATCCAGCACAAGAGCGACGAACAGAAGGACTACGCCGGCAATCAGGAATGCCAGGTTAATCGCTCTTAGCTGCGAGAAGGCCGACACGATCAGCGCCACTCCGATCGCCAGTGGAAACGCGGCGGACATGCCCAGAAGCGACATGGATGCGACCAGCAGCATATTTCCTACGTTGAAGACGAAGCCTCCCGCCATCACCCACGCTTGAGCAGTGCGTCCCGCCACTAACATGCGATCGCTGAATCCGAGTTCAGAACCGAGGGTTCCTAAGGTAAACGCGGCAATCACGGAAAGCAAGACCGCCCCGATCGCGAAATCGAAGTAGAATAACTCAAATCGCCAACGAGCGCCGGCGAGCTTGAACGTGCTGGGCCACAGTCCCAAACAAATCAAGGAAAGTATCAGGAGGAGAAGCGCAGAAGTGGAAGTAGTGGGAAGGACCAAGGCAAAGACCTAGCTTGCTAGGTTATCACCGCTTCTGTTATCGACGGCAGCAACTCTGCATCAATACGAGGTTCGCCGGTATAATCGGCGCCTGATCCGGCGAGAAATAATGCTGCTGCGATAAGTTGTGGTAGACGTTTCCTGCGACGCCCGACGCGATAGGTCCGCTAATTCCGCGACCACCCGTGAGCAGCACGACCACTACAAGTTTGTTCTTGCCCACATCGTTGAAGGAGCCAAACCAGCCCAGATGCACGCCCGGCTGCGCAGTATCGGTACAGGTGCCGGTCTTGCCGAATATCGGCTCGGTGGGATTGTAATTCGCGCGCTTCGCAGTGCCATATTCCACCGCGCCCATCATGCCCGGCCTGATCTCCGGAATCAGATTCCCGATGTCCAAAGTACGCTTGATTCGGGGTACGAATTTCTCCACTTCATCCTGCGTCTTTGGATATTGAAGGTAGTACATCGTCCCGCCATTCGAGATGGTGGCGACAATGCTCGCGAATTCTAGCGGCGTCAGCCGGATGCCGTCGCCGAAACTCGTCATCATGCCCACACCCGTTCCGGGCGGATCGCTCGCCAGATAGCCGGGCTCTTCTCCAGGAATGTCCAGCCCCGCCTTTTCACCCAATCCGAACAGTTTCCCGTATTTCTCAACCCGGTCGAACCCGAGCTCTTGTCCCAATCTCGCGAAGTAAACGTTGTTAGAATGTGCCAGCGCCTCGGTCATATCCATCGAGAAGCGGCGCGTCAGGTGCAGCGGCGTCGTCGGCCCGATTATGCCTTCTTTCAAGGAGGCTAACGAGACCACCACCTTCACCGTGGAGCAGGGCTGGAAAGCCCCTTTCATCGCGAGTTTTTGGTTCACGATAGTCAGGATTCGGCCCGTTTCAGGATTCGCGACGACCACCGTACCGTTGTAAGGCCCCAGCGCGTCGACCGCCGCTTTGCGAACCACCAGATCTTCGCCATCGATGTTGTCTCCGACGGTCGAATCGGCGTAGGTAGGCTCTGTCCAAGGATTGATGACAATTCGGTGGTGGACGCGGCGCCGGACGCCGACGGTCCTCAAATTGGAGGTCACGCCACTGTGGATCACGCCCGCCTGAGCGGTCGTGCGGACCGGCCGGCCATTGGTCCGTGCCGTCAGTGCGGCGCCGGCAACTGCGGGCCTTCTGTGTACCGCCGGTTTGTGCTTCCTTATCGGTGTCGTCGCAGCCGCTGTGTGGGCGTTGACAGCCGGTGCGCCCGAGATTGTTGCCATCGCCAAAATGGCGAACGACAACGCAGCCCCGCGAAAAGGACGGAGGTTCATCAAGAAACCCCTTCTGAAAGGTATAGACGTGCCCATCAATGTAAAGCTGTACAGCCGAGTCAATGAATCGATCCGGCAAACGTAACCGGATGAGGATTACTTATATCGTAAGTAGTCTGCTTAATTCCGTCAACTAAAAGGGGAGTTAACGAATCTTCA
>CAWFWH010000005.1:0-71547 GCA_963819405.1 uncultured Acidobacteriaceae bacterium
AGCGGCGGACGGCACATGCACCATTTCTGATGCTGAGGCAGCTTCCATCTCCTTTCCGGAGTTCTACAATACTCTGCGTCAGATCACCCGTTAGTTCCTGCAAGTCATGGAAGACTCAATCGATTCCGATCTCACGCACGAAAGTCTGGTTCACGATCTGAACAACGTCTTTGAAACCATCAGCGACGCCGCGGAGCTTCTGAATGCCGACAAGCGATGGAAACCCCTGGCCGCCACACTCTGCCGCAGCGTGGCGCGTGGCAAGCGACTACTGGGCGCAATTCCAGACAGCACTCCGAATTTAAGCGGCATAGTTGAAGATGCGATCCAATCCGTCACCGACTATTGCGTCGCGTCCCGCAAGCCCCGCATGAGATTCGTGCGCGAGATCCCCCCTGATCTCCGTCTCCCCGGTTCGGCAAAGGATTGGGAGCGGGTATTTGCCAATTTATTTCTGAATGCCGCTCAAATCGCGCGGAAGCCAGGCACAATTGACATTGCGGCTCAACACACTGAAGGAGCGATAACAATCACCATTTCCGATAATGGCCCGGGCATTCGTGCCGATATTTTGCCTCGCGTCTTTCGTCCGAATGTCTCGACGAAAATCAGCAGCGCAGGTCGATCGGGTCTCGGGCTTCATATTGTCTCGTCCATTGTCAAGAAATATTCAGGCCGTGTTACCGCCGCGAATCGCGAGCGGTCGAGTGGCGCGGTGTTCACCATCCTGCTCCCGGCAATCTGATGCAGTTTTCAAAACGCTGTACAAAGCACGGGTGAACCTGCGTCTATCCTCCGGGAGTAAAGCGGCACTTCAAAACAACTTTGGATGAAACATCTCTGTATCCATTGCCATTTCTATCAGCCTCCACGAGAAAACCCATGGCTCGAGCACATTGAACTTCAAGATTCGGCATACCCGTATCATGATTGGAACGAGCGTGTATCGGCCGAATGCTATGCGCCAAATCTCGCCGCCCGCATCCTCGATCAGCAGCGGCGCATCACGCGTATCGTTAATAACTACTCGCAGATCAGCTTCGACTTCGGGCCGACTCTACTTTCCTGGGCGGCCGAGTACGCGCAGGACGTCTACAAGGGCATTATCGATGCCGACAAGCACAGTCAAACACGATTCTCGGGTCACGGTTCTGCAATGGCGCAGGCCTACAACCACATCATCATGCCGCTTGCGAACAGCCGTGACAAAAGGACACAGATTCGCTGGGGCTTCGAAGATTTTGTAGGCCGCTTTGGAAGGCTGCCCGAAGGGATGTGGCTGCCCGAGACAGCGGTGGATCTTGAATCGCTCGATCTGATGGCGCAAGCGGGAGTGCTCTTCGCGATCCTCGCTCCGCACCAGGCGAAAGCATTTCGGGTAATCGGGGAGGCCGACTGGGTAGACGTCAGTGGTTCGAAAATCGACCCGAGCCGCCCGTATCTTCTGAGGACACCTGGCGGGAACTCCATTAATCTGTTCTTTTACGATGGTCCGATTTCGCAAGCAGTCGCGTTCGAAGAACTCCTCCAGAATGGCGTGAATTTCGCCGCTCGTCTGCTGGGCTCGTTTTCCGAAGCGAGGTCATGGCCTCAGCTTGCTCACATCGCTACCGACGGCGAAACGTATGGGCATCACCATAAGTACGGCGAGATGGCGCTCGCCTATGCGCTCGAATACATCGAATCGAACCAGCTCGCGAAGATCACGAACTACGGTGAATTTCTCGAGAAGAACCCACCCACGCACGAAGTGAAGATTTTTGAGAACACATCGTGGAGCTGTGTGCATGGCGTGGAGCGCTGGCGCAGCAGTTGTGGGTGCAACGCCGGAACTGCCGGGTGGAACCAGCAATGGCGCAAGCCCCTTCGCGAAGCTCTCGATTGGCTGCGCGATTCCGTGAATCCGCGCTTCGAATCCCTTGGTTCCACTCTGCTGAAGGATCCCTGGGCGGCGCGCGACGGCTACATCAATGTTTTATTGAATCGGTCACCGGAGGTAAGGCAGCGTTTCGGCGAAGAGCATTTTGCTCGCGAGCTCAGCTCTGAAGAACAGGTGATCGTCTGGAAATTGATGGAGCTGCAGCGCCACGCCATGCTCATGTACACGAGTTGCGGCTGGTTCTTCGACGACATCTCGGGAATCGAGACCGTTCAGGTAATCCAATATGCCGGCCGGGTAGTGCAACTTGCCGAACAGCTCTTCGGCGACTCCATGGAGGAGCAATTTCTAGAGAGGCTCTCCGCCGCGAAGAGCAACGTCGCGGTACGCGGAGACGGCGCCAAGATCTACAAAGAATGTGTAAAGCCTTCGATGATCGATCTCGAAAAAGTGGGCGCCCATTATTCCATCAGCTCTCTGTTCGCGCCGTATGGCGAGCTCACCGACATCTTTTCGTTTGCCGTTAAGCGGCTCGATTATCACACGCGCGATGCGGGCAAATCGCGAATGGCGCTGGGCCAGGCCCGCTTCACTTCGAAGGTCACTCAGGAATCGGAAGTGCTTAATTTCTGTGTGGTTCATTTTGGCGATCATAACGTCACCGGTGGAGTACGGAAGCTGGACGGATCTATCGGTTACCAGGAAATGCTTGGCGACATCAGCGATTCATTCGATCGCATGGATATTCCCGAAGTAGTGCGTCTACTCGATAAGAAGTTTGGCACCACCTATTCGCTTCGATCGCTATTTCGAGATGAGCAACGCAGAATCGTAAGCGCTATTCTCTCCTCTGCCGTGGCGGAAGCCGAAGGCATGTATCTTCAGCTTTACCAGCATCACGCGGCGCTGATGCGCTTCATTATCAGCCTGGGGACTCCTGTGCCACGGGAGCTTGCCGCCGCAGTCGATTACGCGCTCAACAGCTTGCTGCGCCGCGCCTGCTCCAGCGAACAATTGGACGAGGAGCGGATTCAAAATCTTTTCGAAGAAGCACAAATCAGTAAAATTGCGCTTGATACAACTACCCTCGAATTCCTGTTGCGCCGCAACATCGATGCTCTCGCCGGACGCTTTGCCGCCGATCCCTCGAATCTTGAAAAGCTGAATGATCTGGTGAGCGCTTTAAAAACCGTGAAGCACATGCCGTTCACAGTCAATCTTTGGTCGGCTCAGAACCAGGTGTACGCCATACAAGGAACTCTGTATCAGCGCACCCAGCGCAAGGCGCAGCGCGGCGATACGAAGGCGCAAAGCTGGGTGAAAAGCTACGTAAGCTTGAGCGATTTGCTCTCGATCAAAGTACAGTGAGCTGCAAGATTTGAAATCTTAGCCGCTGGTCAAAATTCTGCTGATGTCGTTGTAGATGACAAACACCACGATCATCATCAGGAACACGAATCCCAGCTTGAAAACCGTTTCCTTCACTTCGATGCTGACTTCGCGTTGAAGCAGCATTTCCACAATGAGGAGCAATAATGTGCCCCCATCAAGAATCGGGATGGGCAGCAGGTTGACTATCGCAAGATTCAGGCTGAGAAACGCCATCAGAAACAGGAAGCTCAGTGGGCCTTGCTGCGCGGCTTCGCTCGACATCTGCGCAATGCCGATGGGTCCTGCAAGCGCCTTGGGTGAAACCCGCCGCTCGACAACGCTCTCCAGCACCTTAAAGATCATCGAGCCGTTTTGCTTATTCAAGCGTAAGGACTCAACCAATGCGGGCCCAACGCCCAGCTTGACGATCTCGGTACGAAACTTGAATTCGACGCCGATACGCCACGGCAGCTTAGGATCCTTGTTGGGCGCCGGTGTGACGGAAACGGTCTGAAGGCGATCATTGCGCATCAGTTCGATCTGAACCGGTTTGCCAGCCGAATGGATAATGGCCTGCTGCACGGTTAACGCCGAATCTATCGGCTGCTTGTTTACGCTGATGAGCAAATCGCCGGGCAATAAACCCGCTGCTTCCGCCGGTGAGCCTTTCACCACCTGCCCAATCTGCACGTCCTGCTCGCCGTCCCAACCCGCTACTCCAATACCTGCTTTGGCGTCCATCTTAGGCGTGACCGAAAGCCGGAGGTTCTGGCCATTACGCTCGACTACGACAGGTATGGAATGGTTCGCGTTCAACGCTTCCTGTGTTGCTACATCCTGCCAATTCGGAGCGCGCTTGTCGCCAATTTGCACGATTTTGTCGCCCGGTTGAAGTCCCGCCCGTGCGGCCGGGGAAGCGGGTATGAGGCCGGTAATAACGGGAGCTCCCGATTGCACTTCTTTGGGAAATGCGTACATGTAGAGCCCGGCGACGATCGCAATAGCAAGGACTACGTTCATCAGAGGTCCGGCGAAGATCACAATCGCGCGCTGCCATCGCGGCTTCGCCTGGAAAGATCGCGGATCGGTGGGCTTCTGCTCTCCAGCCTGCTCGCCGAACATGCGGACGTAGCCGCCTATCGGAATTGCCGATACGCGAAAATCCGTTTCGCCGCGCTGGAACCCGAACAGCCTCGGCCCGAATCCGATGCTGAACGTTTCTACCTTGACGCCCACTGCCAGCGCCGCCCAGAAATGTCCCAATTCATGAACCAGGATCATGATTCCCAACAGAATCACAACCCAAAAAGCAGGCTGTAAGAAACCCACGCCTCAGTTAACCCTTCCTGGTCGCGCCTGCAGCCAGCACTTGCCTGGCCAGCTCACGCGATGCCAAATCTATCGCAATGACTTCTTCTATTGTCGCTGGTTCGCGGCTCGGTTGGCGCGCCAGCGTCTCTTCCACCGTCTCCGCAATCGCCGGGAACGGTATCCGCCCCTCCAGGAACGCTTCTACTGCTATCTCATCCGCCGCGTTCAGCGTACAAGTAGCCGACCCGCCCTGCTCCTGCGCCTCATACGCCAGCTTCAACAGACGGAACTTGTCCAGATCCGGCGCCGCAAAATTCCACGTTCGCGGCTCTGTCCAATCCAGCCGTGGAACCGGCGCCCGCTCTCGCTCCGGATAGGTCATCGCGTACTGTATCGGCATTCTCATATCGGTTGCAGAGACCTGCGCAATCACGCTCCCGTCGTTGAATTCCACCATGGCATGAATCGAAGATTGCGGATGCACCACCACATCCACCTGCGCAGGAATAAGATCGAAGAGCCAGCACGCCTCGATTACCTCGAAGCCTTTATTCATGAGAGTGGCCGAATCGATGGTGATTCTTCGCCCCATCCTCCAAGTTGGATGATTCAAGGCCTGTTCCGGCGTCACCTTCCATAGCGCATCCCGAGGGGTTTCCCGAAAAGGGCCGCCCGATGCCGTAAGCAGAAGACGAACTACTTCCGTCCGTTTGCCCGCCCGGAAACATTGGTGCGCCCCATTGTGTTCGCTATCGACCGGAATCAGTTCCGCGCCGGATTTGCGAACGGCCTCCATGACCAGACGGCCGCTCGCGACCAGCACTTCCTTATTGGCTAAACCGATCCGCTTCTTGTGCTGGATCGCCGCGTAGGTTGCCTCCAGACCCGCCACCCCGACAATTGCGGACATCACGAAATCCACTTCGGGGGCAGTAGCCGCTGCCACTCGAGCCGCCGGGCCACTGGCTAATTCCGGCCACTCGCTCCTCGACAGGGACAGGTCCGGCAGGCGCAGGTTGAGGCTGTTTAGGGTCTTCTCATCCGCGACCACCGCCATGCGCGGGCGGAATTCCACAATTTGGGAACAGAGCACATCCAGATTCTTACCTGCTACCAATCCATGTATCTGGAATCGATCTCCGCATTGGCGCACCACGTCCAGGGTGTTTACACCGATGGATCCCGTTGACCCTAGGATAGTTACGTTCATTTATGAGGCGCGCTTTGCCAGCCGGGCGAGGGGTGCCCCAACAGGCCCAGGAAAAAAAATTTGAATTTTTGTAGAAAAAAAGCTTGCGCTCCGTAAAATCATATTCTAATATTGGAAGTAAGCCAGGGAGGCAACTCCCACCAAAGCGAGACTAACCTCATAGAAAGACCCCTGAAGCAACACCTCCCTGGCGCCCGAAAGGGCCAGTCTCGCAGCTTCAGATCCTAGTTCTTCTAACAATAATCCATTTTCCAGCCGTTTCGGCGCGATTTCCACTTTCAGCGTTACACTTCTAGGCGGAGGTGCATTCAGTGCCCGACATTCAATATCCGGTTGGTCTTCGGCCGGAGACCGACGTCCTCACCCGTGGCTTTGACCCGAGCCTTTCCGTAGGATCTGCCCGACCCGCCGTGTTTCGGAGCTCGACCTACGTATTTTCAAGCCCCGAGGCTGCGGAGCGCGCCTTCGACATTATGGGCGGACGGGCACAACGCACGCCTGAGGAGAGCGTCGATCTGGTCTATTCGCGCTTCAATCACCCCAACGCACAGATTTTGGAAGATCAGATCGCCCCTTTGGAGCCGGGCGCGCGAGCCGCTGCCGTTTTCAACTCCGGCATGGCCGCCATCATGACCACGCTGCTTGGCGGTAATGAAGCCGGGCGACAGCATCATCTACACCGTTCCCATTTACGGCGGAACCCAAACCTTAATCCAGAGTTTCCTTCAGCCGTTCGGAATCGAGGGCATCCCCGTTCCAGCCGGGCAGACTGAAGCCATCGATTCAGCCATCCGCGGCGCGAAGAACCTCAAAGTTGTTTTCATTGAAACCCCCGCTAATCCAACCATCGTGATGACCGATATTAAGCGGGCATGCGAAACGATCGCCTCCCTCCCTCTCGGACAAGGAAACGGACATGCGCCGGAGCGGCCGCTGGTCATGATCGACAACACTTTCCTGGGACCGGCTTTCCAGCACCCGCTTGCTTTGGGAGCGGACGTATCTATTTACTCTGCGACCAAGTATCTCGGCGGCTACAGCGATATCATCGGCGGCGTTACGCTTACCAAGGATGTGGCGCTCATGACGAAAATTCGTAGCAAGCGTAGTCTGTTCGGTAACATCCTGCAGCCGGACGAGTGCTGGATTCTCGATACCCGCCTGCCCACTGTCACTCTGCGGATGAACCGGCAGAGCAAGAACGCGCAGAGACTTGCGGAGAAGCTCGCTGAGCATCCCAAGATTCGGAAGGTCTACTATCCCACGTTGTTCGACGATTCGGAACAGATCCGCATTTATAAGGAACAGTGCGATTATCCGGGCGGGCTCATCTCTATCGATCTCCGCGGCGGCAAGCCCGCGGCATTCGATTTCTTGCGGCATGTAAAGCTCGCGCGAAATGCAGTTTCTTTAGGTGGCGTAGAAACTTTGGCGTGCCATCCCCGCAGCACGACACACTCGGCTTGGAGCGCACAGGATCTGGATGAAGCAGGTATCGGAGAAGGACTGGTCCGAATTTCGTTCGGTATTGAAAATTGGCACGACTTACTCGCCGATTGCGAGTCGGCGCTGGATCGGATCTAGCTCGAATCCAGATCTAACCCAACTGCTTGAAAAAGACTCGCGATGTCGCGACCACAAGCGCGTGAGTCACCATAGGAGCCCGGACGCTTCCGGTTTGGATATAAGCCATGCCGCACGCGATACCTAGGAGCGCCGCAACGGACGCAGCGCGCCAATCTGGAAAGCGATGAGCCCACAGATGGGAGCTGCCGTAGAGCAGCGCTGAAATGAAGACCGCCAAGACAGGCGAGCCCCAGGAATTGAGCAGCGCTCGCTCGAGGAAGCCGCGAAAGAACAACTCCTCCGATAAAGCCGTGACCCACAAAATTCCGAAGAACGCTCCGATCGCGATTCCGGCCACGCGCCACCAGGCCGAATGCAAAGGCGCGTACTGGACGTCTTGAATTCCGATGCCCAGCAGAGCGACTGGAATCAGCACGAGCAAGTAATAAATGACACCAATCTTCCACTCGCGGGCGCGCGGCCAGAAGCTGAAAGGGCCCGGATTCCACTCTCTCAGCACGAGGAGCGCCGCGATCCCGAGCCTAATCCACATCAGATGCCCCAGAAGCTCAGCGATGCGCTCGTCGGGCGCGCGATAGATCCGCGGAAACACGCGCAGAATTACAGGTGCAGCGGCAACGATCAGGAATCCGATATCGTACGTGATTCGGCGCGGCAAAATCGCGTACCAGAACGCGACAATCGCGCATAACGCCGCAAGCAGATAAAACGCATTGCGCTGAAAAGTTCCGGCGCCCAAACTGAAAACCAAGTAGGGCAAAAGAGCGCTCAACCACAAGACAGCGGCTTGCAATTGTGGCGAACGGACGCGGCCGAACCCGCGACTAAACCAAGCCCGTGTTTCGTCGAATACCGATCCCAAATAGAAGATGGCCTCTATGAGAAAAGTGGGTAGCGCCACCGTCATGATCCAATGGGACTGGGGCCGCTGGTTTGAGTAAACCGCCGCAATCACGAACAACGCCATCCAGGAGCACGCGAGCGCTATGAAAAACGGACGCATTGTCCGAAACATGGCACTCATCGTAGCATCGGCATTCACATTCCTGGCGTTTGCCGGTAATGCGGCTGAGCCGCCTCCCGATCTGTTGAAGAAGATTGCCGAGCGCGAAACGCAGAACGCGCTGGCCCGTGAGAACTACACCTACCGGCAGTCCGTCACCATCCAGGAGTTTAATGTTCAGGGCGTGGTTACCGGCGAATATCGCGAGGTCCGGGACGTGACGTTCTCACCCAATCGCGTTCGCTATGAGCAGGTTCTGGAGCGTCCGAAAAACACCTTGACTCGCATCAGATTGACCGCTGAAGACTTTGCAGACATTCGAAACATAGAACCCCTTCTGCTGAGCACGGACAAGGTGCCATTCTACGAGGCAAAGTATCAGGGAGAGGAGAGGATGGATAACGAGAAGTGCTTCGTAGTTCAGATTCGGCCGCGACAGATTCTTTCAACGCAACGTTTTTTCGATGGCACGTTATGGGTCAGGGAATCGGATTTCACGGTCATCCGTAGCGAAGGACAGGCCGTCCCACAGATCGAAACCTTGAGTCAACAGAATCTGTTTCCGCACTTCACAACCATCCGCCGGGAAGTGGACGGGAAATGGTTTTTCCCCATCGAGACCTACGCCGACGATACGCTCTTCTTCCGCGATTTCCCTCAGCGCATCCGGGTCGTGATTCGATACATGAATTACAAACGATTCGGCGCGGAATCGACGGTCACATTCGGAGATCAGCCGAAGCCGGACAAGCCGCCGCCTAAGAACTAAACCTTCGAAATCGATTCCAGCGCGGCGAAGTCTTCCGGCGTATCGATATCCGTTGCAGCCTCGGGAAGCGGAAATTCGGTCACGAGCGCGCCGGAATCGCGCAATAAGTGACGCGCCCCAGCTTGTGGAGGGAGCGAAGCGAGAGCCGAAAACAGACTTCGCTTGAAGAAGGCCGGAACGCCGAGCGTGCAGCTATAACGTGCGGCAATAATCTGGGCCTGCTCCGTATGCAACAGTCTGCGCATTCGAACCAGATGGTCCGTCGTGACCAGCGGCTGATCTGGCAGCAGGATGGCAACTGCCGCCGAATCCGCGCCGCTTTGCTGGAGTTGCCGCACACCCGCCGATACCGACGAGCCCATTCCGCTTTCCCAGTTCTGGTTCTGAACCACCTCGACCGCCTGAGCCGCGATAGATGCCCGAACGGCTTCGGCCTCGGCCCCCACCACCACGATGATCGGGACTAAATCCCGCCTCGAGCGCTTGGTGGATGGAGTGCTGCACAAGGGTTCGACCGCGATAGGGAAGCAACTGCTTAAGTTTGCCCATTCGCGTCGCGGAACCGGCTGCCAAAATGATCGCGGCCACCGGCAGGCACCCAACAAAATCGTTCAAGCTTTCTCGCTCTTTACCAAGTGCATTTTGGAAGATGCGGACCGGCTGTCCGGCGCCACCGTCATCGCTTCCAGCTTGCTCAATTCTCGCCTCGCAATCTGCGCCCATTCGCTGGTGCTATCCAATTTCAGATAGGCTCGCCAATGCCGGACCGCGTTGAGAACGTCCCTGAGACTCTGGTGCAGCAGCGCCAGATTGTAATGTACGTCCGCATATGCAGGATGAAGCCTTAGCGCCTGATGGTAATGGTGGAGCGCACTCGCGGAGTCGCCCTCCTCATCGTAAAGATTTCCCAGATTGAAGTGCGCCAAAGCGTAATGCGGGTCTATCTCGAGCGCTCTCTTGTATTGCTTCTCCGCCTCCGCCCACGCGTGCCCGTTGAAGAAAATGGTGCCCAGGTTGACGAATGCGCCCGCCGATTGCGGATCCAGTTCGGCGGCCTTTTGATACGCCTCAATGATCTCTTCGAAGGGTGCGTCGGCTTGCTCTAATTCCAAGCCGCGCTCGAACCAGCGGTCCGCCTCGATCTTATTGCGCAGCTTCTCCGCAATAGCGCTGCTGTTTTTCTGAGAAACCGGCAATTGGAGCAGTTTGTTGATTTCCTCCTCGGCAAAGTCGAAAAGGAGCTGACCCGATGCGGGCTCCATCTTGTGCTTCCCGATTTGGATCCGAACCCGCCTGCCTTCCTTATAGACCCGAACGTCCTCGCTAAGGTCCTGTGATTCTTTCAACCGCTCTTTCAGCGCGTGGAGCGCCTGCTTGACCAGCCGCGGGTGCGCGTTTTCACTCCGCAACTGCACCAGCCGTTTCAGGGTAAGCAGATTCGAAAAGCGATATTCGGAAAGTTCCGGGATAAGCTGCTGGCGTTCCCAGCTTCTCAGCTGCCGATTTTCGATCTTCAGCAACCGACAGACTTCCTTGCGGGTGTAAGACCCGCCCGTTTCGCGCTCCAAGGGTGGGGTAGGATGTTGCGAGCGGTCTCGCAGCATGGGTCGATCATAGCACCTAACGAAAATCGCCGGTCAAGCCCTAAATTCCACCATTGGAGTTTTTACTATCTTCTTACAATCCAATCAGTTGACAGCGCTGTCACCCTATCTCATACTGAAAAGGTCGTATATTCGTATATATGCGCTCTAAGAAGAGGGCTAGGATAGGCACCTCTGGTCCATCTCCCCTAACGCTGGCCGATCTGCCGACCGGACAGCGATGTATCCTCGACCGGCTCGATTTGCCTGCGGATATCGCGCGGCGCCTCATGGAACTGGGCTTTCTACCCGGCAATGAGGTGATCCCCGGTAGAAGAGCGCCGGGCGGCGGACCCCGCGTATTTCGTGTCGATGGGTCGGAGGTGGCGTTGCGGAAAGACACAGCAGCGCGACTTTATGTACGCCGCGACCCCGAATCCGATCTCGTCGTGCTTTCATGAGTAGCTGCCACGGAGAAGCGGCCCGCGCCAGTCTTCTGCCCAACCCTGCAATTCCGCCACCACGCCCGGTAATCAACCGGGACATCATCGTGGCGATTGTTGGGCCGCCCAACTCCGGCAAATCCACTCTCTTTAATCGCCTCACTGGCCTTCGTCAAAAAGTGGCGAACTTCCCCGGCGTTACGGTGGAGCACCGCATCGGCAAGGCAAAGCTGAAGGACCCGCACGAGGTCTTCCTGGTCGACCTTCCCGGAGTCTACAGTCTCCATCCGCGCGCCGAAGACGAACAAGTCACTCACGATGTCCTGACGGGCGAGCGGGCCGGTTTTCCCAAACCGGACGCGGTCATTCTGATCCTCGACGTTACAAATCTCGGCCGTCATCTTGTGCTCGCGGCCCCCATTCTTAGCCTTGGTTTGCCGACTTTGATTCTGCTCAATATGGCGGACGATCTCGCGGTTCGCGGCGGCAAGGTGGATGTCGCGGCGCTTGCGGCAGAATTGAACTCTCCCGTTGCCCTAATCAGCGCATCCAAAGGCACCGGCATCGATCGCATTCAGCAGTTTCTTTTGGGTACCGCGGTGAGGCTAAATGCTCCTCCCGCAAAGATCGAGCTTCCGGTTCTGCAAGACGTGCCTAAATGCCGTCAATGGGCAGCGAAGCTTGGGGTGCGTGCTTCCTATAGAGCCCCGGCTCCTCCGCTCTGGACGCGGCGTCTGGACGCAGTTGCTCTACATCCAGTTGCCGGCCCCCTGATCTTTCTTGCCATTGTGGTTGCGGTATTCCAAAGTATATTTTCCTGGGCGCAGCCGATCATGAACGCGTGTCAACAGGCGGTGCTCTTGTCGGGCCAATGGATGACACGCGTCTTGCCGGATACGCCTTGGCGCTCTCTGCTGGTTTCGGGCGTATGGAGCGGGGTCGGTTCCGTCGTGGTCTTCCTGCCGCAGATTCTGCTGCTGTTTCTGTTCATCGGTGTGCTCGAGGATTCAGGCTACCTGGCGCGCGCGGCCCTTATCGCCGACCGTACCATGGCGAAATTCGGCCTGCAGGGAAAGTCATTCATCCCGCTCCTGTCCGCCTATGCATGCGCCGTTCCGGCCATCATGGCGACTCGCGTCATCGAGAACAAGCGCGACCGGACCGCCACCATCATGATCGCGCCACTGATGACGTGCTCCGCGCGGCTGCCGGTTTACACGCTGATCATCGCCGCGTTCGTGCCCAATCTCCCGGTTATCCCGCACATTCTCTCGCTGCCCGCTGCAACCATGCTGTCGCTCTACGTTCTCGGGATTCGTGACGGCGGTACTGATCGCGCGTTTGCTGAAATCCACGGTTCTGAAGAGTCGCGGCTCCTCGTTCATGCTCGAGATGCCGCCGTATCGCTGGCCCACTTGGCAGTCTCTCAGCTTGCGGCTCATCGATCGAGCTAAAGTCTTTCTGCGTCGCGCCGGAACCGTCATTCTCCTGGTGTCCATCGTGCTTTGGGTGCTGGCTCATCTACCGCTTCAGGACGGGAAAACTTCTCCGCTCGAACACAGCTATGCGGGAATGGTGGGGAAAGCGATCGAGCCTGCCACTAAGCCGCTCGGCTTCAACTGGAAGATCGACATCGGCCTTATCACTTCTCTTGCGGCACGCGAGGTCATCGTCGGCACGCTGGGAACCATCTACAGCATTGAAGGAGATGAGCAGTCGAAAGGTCTGCAACAAGCCGTGCGCCAGGATCTGACCGCGGCCGGCGCAGTTGCGCTTCTCATC
Source organism: uncultured Acidobacteriaceae bacterium (assembly GCA_963819405.1). GTDB lineage: Bacteria > Acidobacteriota > Terriglobia > Bryobacterales > Bryobacteraceae > Bog-105. The sequence continues at coordinate 12,939 of CAWFWH010000005.1, forward strand.
TTCTTTGCTTTTGCCATGCAGTGCTTCTCGACGCTCGCCGTCGTCAAGCGTGAAACGGGCGGCTGGAAATGGCCCATTTTCCAGTTCTCGTACATGCTTGCGTTAGCATACTGTGGTTCGTGGGTTGCGTTTCACGCCACGAACTATTTCCTTAAATGAGCGACGTCCTGAACGTAGTTGTCCTGGGGTCTGGTTGCGCGGGGAATACGGCCGCGGTCTACGCTGCCCGAGCCAACCTGCAGCCTCTTGTTCTGGAAGGACATGAGCCCGGGGGCCAGCTTTCCATAACCACTGAGGTCGAAAACTTTCCTGGATTCCCGGAAGGAATTCAAGGTCCGGCGCTGGTTGAAAATATGAAGCTGCAAGCCCAGCGGTTCGGGGCCACATACCAGCATGGGCGAGTGATTCATGCCGATCTCTGCAAGCGGCCATTCACTTTGGAATTGGAACACGGCGAGAAAATTCAAACGCGCACGTTGATCGTCGCGACCGGCGCCTCGGCGCGATGGCTGAACCTTCCGAACGAGCAGAAGCTGATTGGCCATGGCGTCAGCTCCTGCGCGACGTGCGATGGATTCTTCTTTCGCGACAGGAAAATTATGGTCATCGGTGGCGGCGATTCCGCGATGGAAGAAGCCAACTTCCTCAGCCGCTTCGGAAGCGAAGTAGCGCTGGTTCACCGTACCGATGTCTTCCGCGCATCGAAGATCATGCTAGAGCGCGCGCGTCACAATCCAAAGATCAAGTTCATCACCAACACGGTGGTTGAAGATCTTTACGATGTGACGAAAGGCCACGTGACCGGTGTCAAGCTGCGCAACGTGAAGACGCATGAAACTTACGATCGCGAAGTAGATGGTTTTTTTGTCGCGATCGGCCACATTCCGAACACGACGCCCTTTGCCGGACAACTGGATTTGGATGCCGATGGCTACATCATTTCCCATGGCGGCGCGCGCACCAATTTAGCAGGCGTCTTTCACGCCGGCGACGTGCAGGATCGCATCTACCGGCAGGCGATCACTGCATCCGGCGCCGGCTGCATGGCCGCAATCGAAGCCGAGCGCTTCCTCGAAGCCGAAGGGCGTTAGCGCGTCTCCGCGGCAATCACGCCAGTACAGAGTTGTGTAGCTGCAGAAAAAGCTCGATTGCGTGCATAATCAGTGCACAATGGTATTGGTTACCCTAGTGACGCTCGAACAATCGATTCTAAACGCGGTCAGGAATTTACCTCCGGAAAAGCAGGCCGAAGTACTAAAGGCCGCAGAGTCGCTCATGCAGGAATTCGAAATCAAGCCACCCCGAAAGTCTGGGCGGGGACTTTGGGAGAACCTGGGTTTTTCTGTTTCGGCAGAGGACATTGATGAAGCCCGGAAGGAGATGTGGGGCAATTTTCCGCACTCTGACATCTAATGTCGAGTGTTGTCATCGACACGCACGCGGCTGTTTGGTACCTTCTAAATGACCAGCGGCTCTCCCGAGCGGCAGGTCTTCTCCTGGATCAAACGACGCAAGGGGGAGATCCCATTCTCGTTCCCTCGATTAGCCTCGTTGAGCTAATTTACCTTATCGAAAAGGGCCGTGTTCCTGCATCGGCTTACGCGATCTTGCGATCTGCGATTGACGATCCGAACGGGCCGTTTCGGCTCGCCCCGCTGGATGAGAACGTTGCCGATGCTGTGCGTGCCGTCGACCGACAGCTTGTACCAGACCTTCCGGACCGTGTCATCGCCGCAACGGCCCTAGTTTGGAAGGCATCTCTGGTCAGTCGTGACTCCAAGATCCGTGCGTCACAGATCCAAACAGTCTGGTAAAGATTGCTAGCCCCCAAGCGTACCCGCATGCCCGGTTCAGAGGCGAGTTGTTAAGCTGCGGTCGTGCCGTGGCGCGGAAGTCCTTTTTTGCGAAAACTCCTCGCCGGCGCTTGCGTACTGCTGGCGTTCGCGTTGGTGACGCTCGATTTCTATTTGACCCGCTACACCGCCTCCCGCGAGACGCACACGGTTGAGCGGCGGTTGATTTCTGAGGCTCGCCTTCTGGCAGGCGAGCTCGCGACCGTCGCTCCCGCGGATCTGGTTCGTTTTGCCAGTGAAGCCGATCGCCGGGCAGAAGCTCGCGTCACGCTGATCGATCCTCGCGGAGTCGTTCTCGCCGAATCGCAGCATAGTCCTGAGACCATGGAGAATCACGCTAATCGGCCAGAGGTTCGCGAGGCGCTGAAGGGCAGGATCGGAACATCCGTTCGCCACAGCGCGACATTGGATCGCGATCTCTGCTATGTCGCCTATCCGATCACCTATCGCGGTCAACCGGGGTTCGCGTTGCGGCTTGCGGTGCCGCTCGAAGATTTAGACAGCGCGGTCTCCGCAGTTCGGCGTCGAATCATATACGCCTCCGGCATCACTGCCGGTTTAGCTTTGATCCTGGCGTATCTCTTCTCCATCCGGATCAGCCGTCGTATTGGCCGCCTCCAGAAATTCGCCGAGCGTCTACTTCACTCCGAGGAACCGCAAACGCTTATTCCGGAAGCGAACGACGAGCTCGGCGCCCTCAGTACGGCGTTGAACGATATGGGCCAGCAACTCCGCGAGTCAATCGAACGATTGAGAAACGAATCTTCGCGGCGAGAAGCGATTCTCTCACGCATGATCGAGGGCGTTCTGGCCGTCGATGCGCAGTTGCACGTTCTGTTTTGCAACGACGCATTCATAAGAGCGCTCGATCTGAAGGGCCCCGTGACGCCCGGGACGCCCTTGCGTCAACTTGCGCGCGACCCCAATCTAGTTCGCATCATTACCGCTGTACTTGATGCTGCCGAAACGGTCGAAGACAAATGGACCCTGCATGGAGACGGGACTAGAGTTTTCGAGGTGCAGGCTCTTCCGCTTGTCATCTCCTCGAATCGCTGTGCCTTGGTCATCTTCCACGACATCACGAGATTGGAGCGGCTCGAGCGCGTTCGCCAGGACTTCGTCGCCAACGTATCGCACGAATTACGAACTCCATTGGCAGCCATTCTGGGTTACTCGGATACTTTGCTCGACGGCGGTCTCGAAGATCAGAAACATAACCGGAAATTCCTACAGATCATCCGGTCGCATGCAATCCGGCTGACCGACATTGCCGCGGATCTGCTCACGCTTGCAACGTTGGATGCGGAAGCCGCCATAGCGCCTCGCGAACGCGTTTCCATACGCGCCGTCATTGAAGCTGCCGTTCAAACCATGCAGTTGGAAGCGCGTGCCCGGCAGATTCATTTAACAACCGAGGACTTCGAAGACGTCCAGATTGTGGCTGAGCGCGTCAAGCTGGAGCAGGTGTTCCTCAACCTTATATCAAATGCCGTGAAGTTCAACAGGGAGGGCGGGCAAGTGTATGTCACATGTCAGGCACTGCCTGAAGGCGTGCGGGTCACTGTGCGGGACACCGGAATTGGTATTCCCTCCGAACACTTGCCACGCCTTTTTGAGCGATTCTACCGGGTCGATAAAGGGCGATCGCGCGCCGCGGGCGGAACGGGCCTGGGGCTTTCGATCGTAAAACATGCCGTCGAAAGCTTCGGCGGTACTGTGACCGTAGAAAGCCAATTCGGCAAGGGATCTGTGTTTACGGTCATTCTTCCCACCCACCTGTAACTCTTTTGAAACAACACCAGTTCAGACTGATTGGTGAACAAAGGAGAATGGCGTGAAAAAACGTTACTTGCTGGCGTCAGCGTTCGCCGCCGGCATGATCGTCGCAATCCCCTGCTCGGCTGAAGTGCTGATCAACGCGGCGGGCGCGACCTTCCCGAACCCGATGTACTCGAAGTGGTTCAACGAATATCACAAGCTCCACCCGAATATTCAGATCAACTATCAATCCATCGGCTCCGGTGGCGGCATTAAGCAGGTCACGGAGGGCACAGTCGATTTCGGAGCGAGCGATGTCCCGATGAATGATCAACAGATCGCCGAATTCCACCAGAAGCGCGGGGCAAATATCCTGCACTTCCCGACGGTACTTGGCGCCGATGTTCCTACGTACAACATCCCTGGGGTGACCGCCGAACTGAAGTTTACCCCCGAGGCGCTGGCCGGCATTTTCCTGGGGAAAATCACGAAGTGGAACGATCCGGCGATTGCCTCAATCAATCCCGGCGTGAAGCTCCCGGGCAGCGACATCGTGGTGGTGCACCGGTCTGAGGCAAGTGGCACAACCTTTGTTTGGGTGGATTTTCTTGCCAAGGTCAGCCCGGAATGGAAGAGCAAAGTCGGCGCGGGGGCGGCGGTGAACTGGCCCGTGGGTCTGGGCGGCAAGGGTAATGAAGGCGTATCGGGGCAGGTGCGCCAGACTCCTAACTCGATTGGTTACGTGGAGCTAATCTATGCGGTTCAGAACAAGATGGCGTATGGCTCAGTGAAGAATGCTTCAGGTCAGTTTGTGAAAGCGAGCTTGGCCTCCATTACCGCAGCGGCCGCTTCTGCCGCCCGCAATATGCCGGAAGACTTTCGGGTGTCGATCACGAACAGCGAGGGCAATGCGTTTATCCGATTTCCAGCTTCACCTGGCTGTTGATTCCCGACGTGATCAAAGATCCGGCCAAGAAACAGGCAATCACCGATTTCCTGCGTTGGATGCTCGGTCCAGGACAGGAGATGACCGGAACGCTAGACTACGCCCGCCTTCCCCAGCCTGTGGTCGTGCAGGAGCAGAAGGCGATCGCCAAGATTCACTAAGATGGCCACCATCCCAGTCGAGCCGGTGAGAGGTCACGGCCAAAACCCTCTCGCAGTATTCGCCGGAACAGATTCCGCGAGCAGCTTCCCTATCTGCTCACCCTTCTGAGCGCAACCAGCATCGTTGTAATCACCTGCATGATCGTGATACAGCTTTTCCAAAACTCAGCGGTTTCGCGGCATAAGTCGGGATGGAGCTTTTTGTTTTCGCACACCTGGGATCCCGTGGCCGGCATTTTCGGCGCGATGCCGTTTGTATATGGCACGGTAGTGACTTCCGCGCTCGCTCTGATTATCGCTGTGCCAATCGGTATCGGCGCTGCGATTTTTTTGGCGGAGCTGGCGCCACCCAAAACGTCGAATTTTCTTACCTTCCTCATCGAGTTACTGGCTGCGGTTCCGAGCGTCATCTACGGGCTGCTCGGCATCTTCGTACTCGTCCCTATATTGAACGCGTACGTCGTTCCGGCTCTCAAAAATGTGGTCGGATTCCTTCCGATTTTCCAAGGCGCATTTTACGGAGTCAGCCTGTTTTCGGCGGGCATCGTTCTCTCGATCATGATCGTGCCGTTCGTGGTCTCCGTTTCTCGCGAGATATTGCTCTCTGTGCCTCGAGATCTGCGCGAGGCCTCGTTGGGCCTTGGAGCCACGCACTGGGAGACCACCTGGCAAGTGGTCATGCCTTTCGCCCGGCGCGGGATCATGGGCTCGGTCTTTCTGGCGCTTGCTCGTGCGCTGGGCGAGACCATGGCCGTCACCATGGTGATCGGCAACACCCCAAAGGTGCAGGCCTCGCTTCTCGCGCCCGGCTACTCCATCGCCGCCGTCATCGCCAACGAATTTACCGAAGCCACAGGCGACTTGTACTTAAGCGCGCTAATCGAGCTCGGCTTGGTGCTGTTCGTCCTCACCATCCTCATTAATGGCTTTGCCCGCTTGTTGATCATCGCTACAACGCGCAGAGGAGAGAAGTTTGCCTAAACTTACCCTGCGCAGGAAAGTCGTCAACGCCGCCATGCTGAGCTTGACCGGCGTTTGCACCGTTACAACGGTTGCAATTCTGTTGTTTATTTTGGGTTACCTGTTCTGGAACGGCGTTCGAGCTCTGAACTGGAATTTTTTTACACAGTTGCCCGTCCCGGTTGGAGAAACAGGTGGCGGAATGGCCAATGCGATTGTCGGTAGCGGCAAGGTGCTGCTACTTGCGACCTCGATCGGCGTGCCTATCGGGTTTCTCGGTGGAGTCTACCTGGCCGAGTACGGAGGCAAGTCGTTCTCGTTCGTCGTTCGTTACATGACCGATCTCTTGAATGGCGTGCCGTCCATTGTTATCGGGATATTCGCGTATACGTTGATCGTCTTGCCGATGAAGCATTTTTCCGCGTTAGCCGGAGGGGGCGCGCTCGGAATCATGATGATCCCCATCGCCGTGCGGAGCACAGAGGAGTTTCTTCACGCGGTACCCATGTCGTTGCGCGAAGGCGCGATGGCTTTAGGCGCATCTAAGGCGCAGGCCATTATTGGTGTCGTGATCCCGGCTGCCATGCGCGGCATCGTCTCCGGAATGATGCTCGATCTGGCTCGCGTGGCCGGTGAGACCGCGCCGCTGTTGTTTACGGCCCTCAACAATCAGTTTTGGAGTCCTGGTTGGAATCAGCCAATTGCAACTCTCCCGGTGATGATTTTTACGTACGCCATTTCCCCTTACGCGGACTGGCATCAGCAGGCGTGGGCGGCAGGCTTTGTGCTTCTCACCCTGGTCCTGATCGTGAATATTACGGCGCGGCTCGTTATTTCTCGAACCATGTCGGTTGTCCGGAGGTAACCGGTGAGTATGGCAGCCCCCCAGAGTTCCCTTGTGAAGCAGAACACACCCATTGTGACGGCAAGTGACGCAACGTCCGAGCCGGCCAGCAAGCTTAAGCTACGCGCGTCAAATTTGAACTTCTACTATGGCGAGTTCCAGGCTCTTCACGACATCAATTTGGATATCCTTGCCAATCGCGTAACATCCTTTATCGGACCCTCGGGTTGCGGCAAGTCTACCTTTCTTCGCACGTTAAACCGGATGTATGAAACTCTGCGGCTGGCGAGGGCTGAAGGAGAGGTTCAACTCGACAATGAAAACGTTTTCGAGATGGAAGTATCGGACTTGCGGCGGCGCGTCGGAATGGTATTCCAGCGCTCCAATCCGTTCCCCAAATCCATCTTCGACAACGTAGCCTATGGCCTTCGCATCAACGGCGTGACTCGTAAGAACTTGGTGCAGGAGGCCGTCGAGAAAAGTTTGGAGAGGGCGGCGCTCTGGTCGGAGGTGAAGCACAAGCTGCACGCCTCCGCATACGATCTCTCAGGCGGTCAACAGCAGCGGCTGTGCATCGCGCGCGCGCTCGCCGTTGAACCCGAAGTAATACTCATGGACGAGCCGTGTTCGGCCCTCGATCCGATCGCAACGGCCAAGATCGAGGAGTTAATCTTCGAGCTGAAGAAATATTGCACCATTGTGGTCGTGACCCACAACATGCAGCAGGCCGCCCGCATTGCTGATTACACCGGGTTTTTTCTTCTTGGCAAGCTGATTGAATTCAATGAAACCCAGATCATTTTTCAGAAGCCGGCGAAGAAGGAGACTGAGGACTACGTCACGGGACGGTTCGGATAGAGGAAATCATGCGCCAGTTCTTTGAACACCTCGAGCAACTACAACAGCGTCTGTTAGAGATGGCCGGCTTGGTTGAATCTTCCATTCACTCGAGTATTCGCGCGCTCGTAGAGCGCGATGAGGAGCCAGCGCAGGAAGTGCTTCGCAGCGAGGCCCGTATTAACCAACTCGAGATGGAGATCGACGGGACTATCACGCGCCTGCTTGCCCTGCAACATCCGGTTGCGAGCGACCTGCGTCTCATCCGCGCTGTGGGAAAGATCAATACCGATCTGGAGCGCATGGGCGATTTGGCGGTTAATATCATCGAGCGCGCGTCAACGCTCGTGAAGGTGCCGCACGTCAAGCCTCTAGTGGACATCCCCCAGATGGCGAGCATCGTCGAATTCATGGTTCGAAGCAGTTTGGATTCTTTTGTCAAGCGGGATGCGGACTTGGCGCGCGGCGTACTTGCTTCGGACGACGCGGTCGACGATCTGCGGGATGCCATCTACAAAGATCTCATCGAGCACATGCAGAACGATCCCACGACGGTCCCGGCTGCGGTTAATCTGATGTTTGTCGCGCGCAACCTGGAAAGGATCGCCGATCACGCTACGAATATTGCCGAGGACGCCGTATTCTTAATCCAAGGCATTGATGTCCGGCATGCGAAACCGAAGGCGAGCTAAGCCATGGCAGCGGTCGCTGCCTCTTTGTTGAAGCTGTATCCAAAACCCCGTACCGAACGGATCAGCACAGGATTCGATGGATCGGCCTCCAGTTTCTGGCGCAAGCGCAGAATGTACACATCCACAGTGCGCTCCGTAACAGCCCGGTCAAGGCCCCAAACCGCATCCAAAAGCTGTTGACGGCTGAAGACTAACCCTCTTCGAGTCATCAGGAACTCCAGTAACCGCAACTCAGTCGCGGTAAGCGTAATCTCTTTTTCGTTCAGAAAAACGCGGCACGTATCGCGATCGAGCTCCAGGCCGCCGCTTCGGATCACGCGCGATTCGGGTGGCCGGCCGCGAAGCTGTTTCTTCACTCGCGCAATCAGCTCGCGCGTGAAGAATGGTTTGACAATGTAGTCCTCCGCTCCGAGCTCGAGCCCCACCACACGATCCGTCTCGGAAGCCCGCGCCGTCAGAAAAATAATGGCAATATGCGCGAGTTCCGACTGCGCGCGGATTCTTCGGCAAATGTCCAGACCGTCCGAATCCGGCAACATGATGTCGAGCAGCAGCAGATCGGGCCGTTCGCGTCGGCACAGGTCAAGAGCATCCCGGCCCCTTTGTGCCCCCGCTACTGCGAATCCTTCTTTTTCAAGGTTGTACTTGACCAGCGTGAACAGATCCGGGTCGTCTTCGATCAGCGCAATTTTCTTCATCCGGTTACAACTACCCTAGCGCGGCAAAGGTTACAAAATGATGAAAGAGCCATGAAGCCGGTTGAAACGGCCACAAGCCAACCCGGTGCTAGCATGAGGACGTGGTGAAGCTTGCGGACGCAGTCAGAGTAGTACGAACTGTAAAGATGAGCCACGCGCGAAAATTCGCGCAGCACGTTGTCCCTGAAGTCGTGCGGCCTGCCCGCGTCATTTGGAACCAGGCTATCGGCGGTGTGTTCTCGCTTTTGGCCGTCATGTTTTACGCTAACGCTGTCAGATATTACGACGCGGCGGGAGGCGATTCCCGGAATGCAGTGGCTCTCGGATTTTCGCTTTTCCTCGGAACCGTTATGGCGTTCTTCGGGATCGGCTCCTTTGTCAAGGCCAGGCGCATTTCCCGGCTTTAGGGTTCCGTTTGCCAACGTCTGAACAGCCCGGCCAATTTCCGTTTACTCGCGGCATTTATCCGGACATGTACAGGCGCAGGCTCTGGACCATGCGCCAATATGCGGGCTTCGGAACGGCGGAAGAGAGCAATCGCCGCTATAAATTTCTGCTCTCCCAGGGCATAACTGGCTTATCCGTAGCCTTCGATCTTCCAACCCAGATGGGAATGGATTCCGACCATCCGCTTGCGGCCGGTGAGGTTGGCCGCGTCGGTGTCGCCATCGATTCGCTCGCCGATATGCAGAGCCTTTTCAACGGCATCAAGCTGCAGGAGGTCAGCACATCCATGACCATCAACTCCACTGCCGCCATTCTGCTGTGCCTCTATGTTTTGGTTGCGGAGAGTCAGGGCGCGGACCGGAAAAAACTCTCTGGAACGATTCAAAACGATATTTTGAAGGAATACATCGCGCGCGGCACTTACATCTATCCGCCGCGTCCCGCGATGCGCATCATCACAGACCTTTTCGCGTGGGCGGGGCGCGAACTCCCCGAGTGGAATACCATTTCGATCAGCGGCTATCATATCCGCGAGGCCGGCTCGACCGCGATCCAGGAAGTAGCCTTCACCTTGGCAAATGCGATCGCCTACATCGAAGCTGCCATTGCCGCCGGTCTCGATGTCGATTCGTTTGCCCCACGGCTGAGCTTCTTCTTCAACGCTCACAACAATTTCCTGGAAGAGGTCGCGAAATATCGTGCGGCGCGCCGCCTTTACGCCTATCTCATGCGTGATCGTTTTGGCGCGAAGTCGGACAAGTCGTGCATGCTCCGCTTTCATACCCAAACCGGCGGATCTACCCTCACGGCTCAGCAGCCCGAAGTAAATGTTGTTCGCGTTGCGCTTCAGGCCATGGCGGCGGTGCTGGGAGGCACTCAATCGCTACATACCAATGCCCAGGACGAAGCTCTATCGCTACCTACAGAGCATTCCGCGCGTATTGCGCTTCGCACTCAGCAGGTAATTGCATACGAAAGCGGAGTCGCGGCCGTCCCGGACCCGCTTGGCGGCAGCGAATATATCGAGAGACTGACGGACGAGGTCGAAGCCGGTGTGCGCGAGTACATTGCGCGAATCGACGCCTTTGGCGGCACTCTGGCTGCCATCGAAAAGGGCTATGTTCAAAGCGAGATACAGAACTCGGCCTATCAATATCAGAAGGCTGTGGAAGAAGGGCGGCAGATCGTAGTCGGCGTCAATAAATTCCAAACCAATGAAATCGAAGCTTCAAAGCCTTTTCGAGTCGACCCGGCACTTGAAAATGGGCAGATTGAGCGAGTGCGCAACGTCCGGGCCTCCCGCTCGGCAGAGGAGACTTGTGCCGCCCTCTCACGGCTAGAGAAAGCCGCGCACGGAACAGAGAATCTGATGCCGCTTATTCTCGATTGTTGTCGCGCTTTCGCCACAGTGGGTGAAATTTCGGACACACTCCGCAATGTTTTTGGCGAATATCGGGAATCTTCCTTCTAGAATTCGCGTCACAGCATCATGGGTAACATTCGCCGGTACGGCGAACCAAGGGAACCACGTAGTTGAGTATGCGATGTAAAACCAAGTACCCTAAAGAGTAATGCTTAAGGGAGTAAATGAGAACGCTTTTTCTAAACCCTCCTTCGTTTGAGGGCTTTGATGGTGGCGCGGGATCCCGTTGGCCTGCTGCTCGAGAGGTGGAATCCTATTGGTACCCGGTGTGGCTTTGCTACCCGGCTGGCATGATTCCCGACAGCAAGGTCCTCGATGCCCCCCCGCATAAGGTTTCAATCGAACAGACGGTCGCCATGGCGTCCGATTTCGAGCTTCTGGTTCTTTTTACGTCTACACCCGGCTTCCAAGCGGATGTCCGGATCGCGGAGATGATGAAGGACCTGAACCCCAAGTTGAAGGTAACTTTCGTCGGACCGCATTCAACAGTTAAGCCCGAAGAGAGCCTCCGCGCATCGCCGGCAATCGATTTCATCGTCAAGCGCGAGTTCGATTACCAGATCCGCGACTACGCCATGGGCAAGCCGCTCGAAGAAATTCCGGGCGTCGTTTTCCGGAAGAACGGCGGCTTCCAGCACAATCCCGAATCGGGCGCTATTGAAGATCTCGATGCGCTTCCGTGGGTGACGAAAGTTTACAAGCGCGACCTCGATTTTCGGCGCTATAACGTCCCGTTCCTGCTAAATCCATACATTTCCTTCTACACCACTCGCGGCTGCCCTGCCCAATGTACGTTCTGCCTCTGGCCGCAAACGCATTCGGGTCATCGTTGGCGGCTGCGTTCGTCCGATGACATCGTCAACGAATGCCGCTGGGCTCTGGAGAATTTCCCCGGTTTGAAGGAAATCTTTTTCGACGACGATACATTCAATTATCAAAAGGCGCGCACGATTGAGCTGTGCAATAAGCTTAAAACGCTCAAATTTACCTGGAGTTGCACGTCCCGTGTCACTACGGATTACGACACGCTGAAGGCGATGAAAGAGGCTGGCTGCCGATTGCTCATCGTCGGATATGAATCAGGCGATCAGCAGATCCTCAAAAATATCAAGAAGGGCGCGACCATCGACATGGCCCGCCGTTTCACCGCGAATTGCAAGAAGCTCGGCCTGGTGGTCCACGGCGATTTTATCGTCGGCCTGCCGGGAGAAACGCGCGATACCATCCGGAAGAGCATTGATTTCGCCAAGGAGCTGGACGTCGAAACCATTCAGGTCTCCGTTGGTCATCCTTTCCCCGGTACGGAGTTCTACGATCACGTCAAGAAAAACGGTCTTATCAGCATCGACGAAACCATGACCGACGATGTAGGTCACCAACTCCCGAACTATGAATACCCGGGACTCGACAAAGGGGAGCTCGTCGAATGGGTCGAGCGCTTCTATGGTGAGTTCTACTTCAGGCCCAAAGTGGCGCTGAGGCTGGTCGCCAAGGCGCTCTTTAACAATGCAGATCGCCGCCGGCTCTACAAAGAAGCGCGCGAATATCTGGCCCTACGTTCCAAGCGCAAGCAGTTCGTCAAAGAACACAGACAACAGAAAGAGCGGCCAGCGGTTCTGAGTGCAGGCGACTAATAAGCTAAACACCTTTATCCTGGGGTTCGCCGTCGTGCTCTTCAACGCGATTGGGAATCTTTCTATCGCTTGGGGGATGCGGCACATTTCCGAAGCAGTTTCGCTGAACCCGCTCGGATACATTCGCGCGATGCTGAATCCGTTTGTGGCCCTGGGAATCGCGCTTCTTATCCTTTGGGTTCTCACTCGGATGGCCCTCTTCAGTTGGGCCGATTTGAGTTTTGTCCTGCCACTCACCGCATTTGGCTATGTCTTAGCCACGGTATTCGGCAAAATATTTCTGAGCGAGTATGTTAGTCCCAATCGCTGGCTCGGGACTCTGCTCATCTTTGCCGGTACGGTAATGGTTGGCACCACCAGCCAACGAACCCAAGTCGGAGTGCCCGAATGAAGTGGCTGCTCCTCTCGATTATCGTGCTCGCCACGGTTCTCACCGACATCCTCCAGAGCTACGAAATGACGCGTAGCGGCGAGCAGAGTGTAAATGCCCGCGGCATCGGGCGCCTCTTGCGCATGCTCGTCAGCCGTAAATTCTTATTTTTTTCCATCCTGTGCATGGCAGTCGCGTTCTTTGCTTTCATGGCGCTCGTACAAATAGCTCCGCTCAGCTTTGCGGTTCCCGCATCTGCAGCAACCTTCGTTTTTGAGATTGCACTCGCCAAGTTTGTCCTGAAGGAAAGAGTCGGCAAACGTCGCGCTGCCGGAGCTCTGCTGGTATTAGGCGGCGTAGTGCTGCTCGCTCATTAGTGCATCACGCGTTGTGGCTCTTCTTCCTGCCCGCTGCGGCATATCAATTTCTCGCCATCATCGCAGCCCTGGGCTACCTGTCGCGCGCGGCATTCACGCGCGCAAGTTGACTCGAGCTTTCAGCCCGGCGTTTCGGTTCTGAAGCCGCTCCACGGTCTCGATCCCAACACATACGATGCGTTCGCGTCGCACGTAAAGCAGCGCTATCCCGTCTTCGAAATTCTTTTCGGCGTAAGCGATGAGAACGATCCTGCGGCAGCGCAGGTGCGCCGCTTGCAAACGGAATTTCCCGATACTTCCGTGCAGCTGGTGGTGGGTTGCGCCGATGCGGCCAATGGCAAGGTGGGCGTACTGATAGAACTCGCTCGCCATGCTCGCCATCCCATCTGGGTTGTAAACGACAGCGACATCAAAGTCAATCCCGATTACCTGGCGGAAGTCGTGGCCCCGCTCGCCGATTCTCAGATCGGCGTTGTCACCTGTCCGTACCGCGCCCTGGCGCACAATGTGCCCGCGGCATGGGAATCCATCGGAATTGCGACCGACTTTATCCCCAGCGCTCTCGTCGCGCAATTGGTCGGTGTTCGCGAGTTCGGCTTCGGCTCCACGCTCGCCTTTCGCGCCGCCGATCTGGAGCGCGTCGGCGGCTTCAAAGCGCTTGCCGATTACCTGGCGGACGACTATCAACTGGCAAAGCGAATTACCAGCTTGGGCAAGAGGGCTTTGCTTTCCACCTACGTTGTCGAGACCTCGCTCGGCGATAGCACCTGGCCCGGTATCTGGCGGCACCAATTGCGATGGGCTCGAACCATCCGCTTATCGAAGGGACGTGGCCATGCCGGTCTGCCCATTACTCATGCAGGCGTGTGGATTCTCATCGCGATAGCATGCGGAGCCTGGCTTCCCGCCGCGATCCTCATTGGTACGCGCATGCTTTCGGCCCTCATCACTGGCTGGTTCGTCCTCCGCAGTCAAACATCCGCCGCATTCTTCTGGCTGGCTCCGGCCTGGGATTTTACGCGTTCGCCGTCTGGCTTGCGTCCTACGCCGGAAGAGAAGTCCGTTGGCGCGATCGCAAACTTACCATCGACCCGAAAGGCCGCATCATACGGTAACTTAGCCCTCGCGCATGTTAGCCTGATAGCGGCGCATCATCTCCAAATGGGTCTGCCCGGGTTTCTCCAGTCAGGCCCGATCGATCGCGAATAGGAGCCCAGAAAGGTAATGTATTTGAAACTCCGGAGCGTTCTGCTCTCCGCCGTAATTGCCGCATTCTCGGCGGCAGGCGCGCAAGCGCAAGCGGTGCCGCCCGCAAAAGTCGCCATTATCAACGCTCAAAAAGCGGTTGCAGACACTCAGGAACTGAAGAAAGCTCAGGCTGCTCTCGAGGCCAAATATAGACCCCGCCAGCAGGCAATTGAGAATCTCCAAAAAGAGCTGCAGACCATTCAGACCCAGCTGAATACGCCGAACATGGCGCCTGATAAAGAAGCTCAACTTCGTGCGGATGGTACGCAAAAGCAAAAGGAACTGCAGCGCCTGGGAGAGGATATGCAGAGCGATGTGAACAACGAGCGTCAGGACATTCTTGGCCGCGCCGGACGCCAAATGACCGAAGTAGTCAAAAAGATTGCTGAAGAGCGGGGCATCGACATCGTCATCGATATCACGAATACCATTTATTACCGGCCCGCTCTGGACATCACTGCCGACGCAACCGCCGCGTATGACAAGACCTATCCCGCGAAGTAACTACCTTCCTAACTGGTTTTAGGCCGCGGCGTGGAAGGAGAACTTATGGGCAGTTATCTGCAGCAATACGGAGCCGGTGATGAACGGCGCAGTCGCATCATCAAGCGAATCGTTCTCAGTTGCATCGCGATAGTGGTCCTCCTCATCGCCGCGTATTTTCTCTTTCACAACTATCCCGAAAAACAAGTAGCGAAGCATTTCCTGGCTGAGGTAAACGCTCATCAGTATCAGGATGCCTACCGCGATTGGGGCTGCACTACGCAGCATCCTTGTCCTAACTACGACTATCAGCGGTTCATGCAGGACTGGGGCCCCTCGACGAAGACCTCTTCACCGTGGAAGGTCAATTCCGTCGATGGCTGCAAGACCTTTGTTACCGTGAACGTGCAGGCCGATGGCGCACAACTCCAGTCGCTCGCCATCCAGCGTGACAATCAAGCTTTGGGGTTCGCACCAGCGCCTGAGTGCCAGGAAAAACAGTGGCACTGGAAACAGTTCTTCGCGCGTATCTTCGGCCGCGGCGGTTCTTAATATGCACCGGCATATGCATCGGCGCCTCACCCTCGCTGCCTCCGTGCTGAGCCTGCTCGTCTTGCTCGCGCTGGTGGTGTGGCAGGGCTCCTTCAGCTTTTCCTTCGCGCCTTCCGATCTGCGCGAAACCTTGGTCCTTTGGGCGGTCTCGACGGTCATTTTCCTGTTGACCGTAACGCTCACGTTCATGCTTTTTCGCGCAGGCGTGAAGCTCTACATTGATCGTCAAACGCGCAAGGAAGGGTCCCGCATACGCTCAAAGCTGCTGTTGGGCGCGCTTGCCCTTACGCTCGCGCCCGCCCTGTTTTCAGCTCTTTTTAACTACTCCGTTTTAAACAGAACACTCGAGAAGTGGTTCACGCAACCTTCGCGCGGCATCGAGATGAGTCTGCAGGATCTGGATAAGTCTTATAGGAAGGAAGCGCTGGCGCGGGTGCAGGCTGAAACCGACTGGATCAGCCTGCTGCCGCAAACTCGCGCTGCCGCTCAGACTGGCCGGATCGACGCCGCGTTTTTCCGCGCGCTCTGCATGCAGCGCGGTATTCGCCAGCTCGTGTTAGTTCCGCAGAACGGCGTGTCCATGCTGCTCTACCAGGATTTCAATCAGCCCAAGCCGCCCCTCCTCCACGGCGCCGCGGACATTGTCGAAAGCGGCGAGAAATTGGGGAACATCACGCTCGCTTCCGCCATCAGCGGTAACCCGTCCGGCAACGAAGATGCTATCCAGCGCTTCATGGATCAGCAGAAGCAACTCGGCGCGCGCAAGAAGTTCTACAAGGACACCTATTTCCTCTTGATCTGCCTGCTCACCCTCTTCGTGCTTTTCTTTGCGGCTTGGTCCGCGCAAATCTTGTCGCGGCAAATCAGCGTGCCCATATCCGCATTGCTGGGAGCGGCAGAGGAAGTTCGCCGCGGGAATTTATCCTATCGGGTGCGCGTGGCTGCCATGGACGAATTGGCAACGCTCGTCCGCGGATTCAATGACATGACCAATGCGCTGGAGGGCAATGCCCGCGAGCTAGAAGCCCGGCGGCGCTTCACGGAAGCCATCCTCGAAAGTATTCCGACCGGCGTCATCTCGGTTTCACCCGACGAACGCATCGAACGCGTCAATCGAGCCCTGGCTGGCATCTTTTCGCGCGAGGTTGTATCTTCGGCTAAACGATTGGAAGATCTGTTTCCGCCCGACGATCTGGCCCAGATTCGTTATCTGATGAACCGGGCACGCCGCACTGGCGCCGCAGCTTGCCAGTTGGATATGCAGCGGTCCTCTTCCGTGCTGCACCTGGCAGTCACGGTCGCCTCCCTCGAAGAGCAACGTGGATTCGTAATGGTGTTGGAAGATACCAGCGACTTGTTGCGCGCGCAGAAGGCCGCGGCATGGCAGGAAGTCGCGCGTCGCGTCGCCCACGAGATCAAAAACCCACTGACCCCGATTTCGTTGAGCGCCGACCGCATCGCCCGGCGCCTGCTTCGCCTGCCTCTTCAGCCGGAAGTACGCGCGATTCTCGAAGAATGCACTCAGACCATACAGCAGGAAGTGCAAACCGTCAAGTCGCTGGTCGATGAGTTTTCCCAGTTCTCGCGATTCCCAAGCGCGAAGCCAATTCCCGCCGATCTGAACGAAATTGTCGAAAGCGCGATGGCGGTGTTCGCGGGCAGGCTCGATGGCGTAGCTGTGTCGGTGCGTCTGGATCGCACGATACCCGCGGTAATGGCGGACCGTGAGCAGATGAAACGGGTGATTATCAACCTGATCGACAACGCGGCGGAGGCCATGAACGATGCGCCCGTCCGCAAGCTGCTCGTTGCCACCTCCCAGGCGTCGCCCGATACAGTGGAGCTGTCGATCACCGACACAGGTTGCGGCGTTTCATCCCTCGATAAGGAGAAACTCTTTCTTCCTTATTTTTCGACTAAGGAACGCGGCACCGGGTTGGGCCTCGCAATTGTCAGCCGCATCGTGACCGATCATCAGGGGCGCGTGAGGATTGAAGACAATTACCCCAGAGGCGCTCGATTTATCGTGGAGCTGAGCGCACTGCCTGCCGGCGATGCGATTTTCTCGCCGCAAGCGGGCGAGACACAGGCCGCTACCCTGAAGGTATAGCGTTCCGGAAATGCCAGCTCGCGGACCGAAGCTTCTTATTGTCGACGATGAGGCCAGCATTCGCCAGTCTCTTCGCGGCGTGCTGAGCGATGAGAATTATCAGTGTACTGCCGTCGAGAGCGGCGAAACCTGTTTGGCTGAGCTCGCCCGCGAATCGTACGAGGCAGTGCTGCTCGACATCTGGATGCCCGGCATCGATGGCTTGGCTACGCTCGCTCGCATACAGGATTTGCCCGCCGGATCGCGACCGGCCGTGATCATGATCTCCGGCCACGGGAATATCGAAACCGCCGTTAAAGCAACTAAGCTCGGCGCATTCGACTTTGTGGAAAAGCCCCTGACCATTGAGAAGGTCAGCGTCGTTGTGAAAAATGCAGTCCAGCAACGCCGCATGGATCTCGAGCTGCAACGGCTGCGCGAAAATACCGCCTCGCCCGAAATCATGGGCGAAAGTGTGCCGATGAAAGCGCTCCGGCAACAACTCAAGCTGATGGCGGGCACTAACGGCCGCGTGCTGATCTATGGCGAGAGCGGCACCGGCAAGGAGCTTGTCGCGCGAGCGATTCACAAATCCAGCCAGCGTGCGAATGGCCCATTCGTCGAAGTAAATTGCGCCGCGCTACCCGAAGATTTGATCGAAAGCGAATTGTTTGGCCATCGCCGCACGAATTTAGATGGAACAGCCGATCACAAAATAGGAAAGCTGCAAAAAGCGCACGGCGGCACGTTCTTCCTGGACGAAGTCGGCGACATGAGTCTCAAGACTCAGGCTAAAGTGCTTCGCGCGCTGGACGAGCACCGGTTTGAACCCATAGGCGCGCCGCAATCCATCCAGGTGGACGCTCGCGTGATCGCCGCGACCAACAAGAATCTCGAAAAAGAGATTGAGCGCGGTAATTTTCGCGAAGATCTCTTCTATCGCCTCAATGTCATTCCATTCACCGTTCCACCACTGCGCGAGCGAGCGGAAGATGTACCGGTGCTTGCTGCTCATTTCTTGCGCGGCTTCGCATTGGATTATGGCCGGAAACCGAAAGAGCTGAGCGACGACGCATTGGACACGCTGATGAAGTACCAATGGCCCGGAAATGTGCGCGAGCTCCGCAACCTTATGGAGCGCATTGTCATTCTGCATCCACAACGCCGGATCGAAGCGCGCCATCTCCCCTTGGAAGCAGGCCGCAAAGCGCAAAACGGTAAACCTTGGGATGGATTCGGAAGCCTTCACGACGTGAGAGAAGCGGCCGAGCGCGAATACATCTTGCGCAAGCTGGACGAAACAGGCGGCAATGTTACGCGTGCCTCCGAGTTGCTAGGCCTGGAGCGGAGTAACCTCTATCGAAAAATGAAAGCGCTCGGCATCGCCCCGAAAGAGTAGACGAGGCTTCAAACAAAAACGATCCGGCGTGCTGAGACATAAGCTTTCCGTGTCGGTTTTCGCCTCCGCGGTCGGCTACTTTGAAATTAGGTCTGAGGTAATAGTCCTGGAACTGCTCGCACAAATACCAGCAAACTTACGTAAGGTACGCACCACTCCTCATGTCTTAGCAGTCATCGGCTGCGACCGACGCTTTCAGCGCAAAATCACCGCCCCACCCCTAACTTTGCTCCCCCAGAAATCGCAGCATCATTTCTGTACACACTTCCGGTTGATCCGTCATGACGATGTGCCCCGCGTCGGGAATGAGATGGAATTGCGCGCCCGGTATACGCGATGCCACGACCTTTCCATTCGCTGGACGTACCAGCCGGTCCTGCTCACCATGTAGGACCAGCGTCGGAACCTTTATCCGTGGAAGCCGCCGATAGGAATTCCACAGGAGTATCCCCGCGAGTTGATTCAGAAAGCCTTTGTAGTTCCATTTGCATTGGCAACGAACCCGGAAGTCTTCTTCGATGCGCTCACGAGGTGTCCGTTTCGCATAGAGCAGCGGGATCAGCGCGCTTTCACGCTCCAGCCGGGTCGCTTTCGACCAGCGAATCCCCCGCGGCCGGCAGCTCAAATCGGGCCAACGCGCGAATAAGCCGCTGTAACTCGTGCTGCCAAGCACCAGGCTCCGAACCCGATCGGGATAGCGGAGCGCTAACTCCTGCGCGATCATCCCTCCCATCGACGCGCCAACGATGTGCGCCGCGGTCACACCGGCTGCGTCTAGAACCGCAATCGCATCCGCCGCCATCTGCCGCATCCAATAAGGACCCGGCGGCACGTCGCTCAGACCCATTCCGCGATTGTCGAAAAGTACGACTCGGTAATGGGCAGCGACCTGTGGCAGGACGCGAAACCACATCTCGTGCGTGAAACTTAACCCCATAATAAGGAGAATGGGGGGACCGCTACCATGCTCTTCCCAGTAAAGCTTTGTACCTCGACTCTCTACATAAGGCACGGCATTATACCCCTACATATAGGGATTCGGGGAATGACATACCCAAATGGCAGCGGTGCAGCACCCTTTACAGCACGTTCAACTCTCGGTACGATAAAGACACCCCCGAAAATATGTCTTAGGGAAGGTACCTGGTTTTGCTCAAACTTAAGCGTGTCGAGATTCAAGGCTTCAAATCTTTCTACGACCGAACTGAGATGAAGTTTTCAGGCAGCGGCATTGCTGCCATTGTCGGGCCGAACGGATGCGGCAAATCCAACCTTAGCGATGCCATCAGCTGGGTCCTGGGCGAGCAATCGGCCAAAACTTTGCGCGGCACCCGAATGGAAGACGTGATCTTCGCCGGAACGCGCGACAAAAAACCTCTCGGCATGGCCGCAGTTACTTTGACGCTGGTGGCCGCCGACCAGTCCCATCGCATGGTCAATGGCGCCGGGTCTACAATCTTGACCAACGGCGCGAACGGCCACGTGGCCGGGGACTCCGATGCCTTGAAGACGGCCGAACGCACCGGCGAAGTCACCATCACCCGCCGTCTCTACCGGTCGGGCGAAAGCGAATATCTGATTAACGGCAAGTTGGCCCGCCTGCGCGATATTCAGGATCTCTTCTTTGGAACCGGCCTTGGCCCGGAAAGCTACGCCATTATCGAGCAGGGCCGCATCGGGCAGATTCTCAGCAATAAGCCCCAAGACCGAAGGAACGTCGTCGAAGAAGCCGCTGGAATTACCAAATTCAAAAATCGCAAGCGGCTCGCCGAAGCGAAACTCGAAGGCGCAAAGCAGAACCTTTCCCGCGTCTTTGACATCCTCGAAGAAGTCACACGCCAGGTGAATTCGCTGAAGCGGCAAGCTTCCAAAACGAAGCGCTATTCCGAGCTGAAGATGGAAGCCACAACGTATCTGCGTCAGGTCCTGGCGGCAAAGTTCCGCATGCTCGAACGCGAGACCGCAAGAATCGCTATTGAACTGAACCTCGCTTCGGCTCAATTGCAGAACCGGCAGGCCGCAATAACTGAGCGCGAGACAAATCAAGCCGCAGTCCTCGAAGATTCTTACGCTACCGAGCAGGAATTGACGCGCACGCGCAAATTACTCGCCGACTTTCATCTTGAGGCCGAGCGCGCGCGGGGCCGTCTCGAATATCAACTCAAACAGATCGAGCAAATTGATCAGCGTCTTCGCTCCAACCATCAGGAATCAGAAGCGCTTCAAGTACAGCAGCAGGAAAGAACGGCCGAGTTGGAACAGCGGACCAACGAGCTGCAGGCCTTAGACAGCGATTGCGATGAGGCGCGCCAGCAGCTGCACGCGAAATCTCTTGAACGGCAGGACGCGCAGAACAGGTTGGCTGAGCAAGAGCGCCATCTAGAGGCGGCGCGCCAGGCTGTACTCCGTCTGTTGGGTGATTCCGCAACTCTCAAGAACCGCCTCACGCAGTTAGAGGCGCAGCTCGCGTCGGCGGACCGCGAAGCATCTCGCGCAGCGGCGGAAGAACAACAATCCGATATCGATCTTTCGCGCTTACAGCAGGAGAGGAGTCACCTTTCCGAAGAACTAACAGCGCGTCAACTTGCACTCACGTCTGTTACGGATCAGCGTGCCGCCGTCGAGCATGAACTGCAGCAAACGCGCGCGAAGTTCAATGAGAGCCGGCAGGCGTTTGACCGGCTGCAGAGCGAAGCCTCGCGCGTTAAGGCTCGAAAGGATTCGCTCGAAGAAGTTCTGCAGCACCGAAGCTATACCACGGAGACAGTGAAACGGCTCTTTACATCGGTCGAGCGCGGCAATGTGCAGGACTTCCGTCCCGTGGGCGTTCTCGCCGATTTCCTGGAAGTAGATCCCCAATTGGAAAAAGCCACCGAAGAGTTCCTTCACGACGAGCTCGAGTACGTCGTCGTCCGCGATTGGGGCGAGGCGGAGCAGGGCATTCAGCTCATGCGTGGCGATCTGAATGGACGCGCTACTTTTCTCGTCGAGACGAATGGTGACAATGGCATCGCCGCCCCTGAGTTGCCCAGCCCCGCTGTCGAACCTGGCACCCTTTCGAAGCTGAGCGATGCGCTGCGGCTGACGAATGGCTTATCCAACGTGCCACTCGGTCTCCTGCCCCGAATCGCGAATTGCTACATAGCATCTGATCGGCCGCTCGCGCAGCAGCTCGCCGCCCAATATCCGCACTGCTGGTTCTTGTTGACCGATGGCGTCAGCTATCACGGCCACGCCGTCAGCGGTGGGAAAAAGACCGGCGCTGGTCCCCTCGCGCTCAAACGCGAGCTTCGGGAAATATCTCAGATCGAGCAGGCGAAGCAGAACGAGTTGAGTGCGGCCCAGGCGAACGTACGCGAACTGGAACGCGCCATTTCAGCACTTGCCGAACACCTGGAAGACTTGCGTGCGCAGCAGCAATCGCAAGAAAAAGGTGTGCTCGCGCTGGATCATGAAAGCCGCAAACTGGCCGAGGAATTTCAGCGCGTCCAATCGAGACTTTCGCACGCGCGCCTTGAACTCGAGCGGCTGGCCCAAGACCGGGTGACACTCCAGGAAACTCTCGATCGCGACCGCGTCACTCTGATCGAGCAGGAACAGCGTAGAGCCGAGCAGGAGCAAGCGCTTGAGGACGCTCGCGAGGAGTTGACATCCCTTCAGAAGAATGTCGCTCAAGCCGCGGAGGAGCATGCCGGCGTACGTGCAAATCTCGCCAGCTTGGAAGAGCGCCAACGTTCTCTGGCAGCCCACCGGGCGCGCTTGGAATCGCAAGTGGAGGAGTTCGCCGCTCGCCGTGCGCACTTGGCGCAAGAAGCCGGCGATCTGTCCTCCGAGCGCACGCATTTCATCACCAGCAATGCCGGCCTGGAACAGAAAAGCGCCGAATTGAGCAGCTCCATTTCAGAAACCGAAGCAATCGTCAGCCGTTTGGCGGCCCAGGAATCGGAGCTGCGGAACCGTTTGGCCGCAACCGAAGAAGAGCTGAAACAAGCCAGAACCGATTTACAAGCCATCCAGGAGCAGCGCTCGGAGTTGCAGGTGGCGCTAGCGCGCGCCGATTCTGATCTGCAGCATTTGGAACAAACCTGCCAACAGGAGCTCGATACCACTTTGGCCGAGCTCGGCGACGTTGCGGATGAAACTGTGCTTCCAGAGATTGAAGCCCGGTACACAGAAGTGCGCCGGAAGATCGAGGCCTTGGGGCCCGTCAATCCGCAAGCGCTCGAAGAGTTCGAAGAAGCGCAGCAGCGTCAGGAGTTTCTCAGTGTCCAGCGGCAGGATCTTCTCGACTCCATCCGCGACACCGAAAAAGCGATTCATGAGATCGACGATGAATCGCGAAGGCGGTTCTCGGAAGCGTTTCACGCCATCAACGCCAACTTCCGCCAGATGTTCGGGATTCTCTTCGGCGGCGGGATTGGCGAGATGCGCCTTACCGACGAGGAGAACCTCGCGGAATCGGGCATCGACATCGTTGCATCGCCTCCCGGCAAGAAACTTCAGAGCGTGCTGCTGCTATCGGGCGGTGAAAAATCTCTGACAGCCATGGCCCTGCTGATGGGAATCTTCCAGTACACGCCCAGCCCCTTCTGCATTCTCGATGAAGTCGACGCTCCGCTCGATGAGCCAAATATCGAACGCTTGACAAGGCTATTGAAAGAAATGTCACAGCAGACGCAATTCATCGTAATCACGCATGCCAAGCGCACCATGGAAGCCGCGCAAACGCTATACGGCGTGACGATGCAAGAACCCGGAGTATCGAAACTCGTCTCCGTAAAATTCAATCCAACCGAGCAAGTACGTGGTGGTGCAGACGTCCTCATCCGCGCCGGAACCCCCGTTCCGGCCGCTTAGTTTGCGAGTGTGGCTTTGGACTTGCTACCCTGATTGAGCCGGAAGCGTAAGCGACCAATTGCGATACGATAGCTGAACAATCTATCTATGTTCAGAACTTCATTTTTTTTGTTCGTTGCCGCGTCCTGGGTGCTTGCGGCTGCTCCGGAGAAAGCCTTGAATTCTCAGGTGCAAGCCATCGTCGGTCAGGTTTCGGCTGACAAAATCGCCGGACATTCAGAAGAAGCTGGAGAGCTTCGGAACCAGAAACATTTATTCGGCTACGGACGACCCGGCGCATGGAATCGGCGCGGCGCGGGAATGGATCGCCGCACAATTCCATAGCTACAGCCCGAAGCTCCAGGTATCTTTCGACAAGCATCGGGTGGCGAAGCAAGGGCGCGCCTTCAAGGACATCGAGATCTGGAATGTCGTTGCCGTCCTGCCCGGTACAAGCGAGCCGGAACATCAGGTGATCGTCAGCGGCCACTACGACAGCATCAACATGGTCTCTAAGACTGGCCCCGATGGTCGACGGCAGTTGGACCCAGAGGCCACAGTCGCCGCCATTGCTCCCGGCGTTACCGACGACGGAAGTGGCACGGCGGCAGTCATGGAGCTGGCGCGCGTGATGAGCCAATATGAATTCCGGAAAACCGTCATTTTTATTGCGTTCGCTGCGGAAGAGTACGGCCTGTTCGGAAGCAGTCTTTATGCCGAAGCAGCGGCGGCCCACCACGATTTGATTGACGGCGTTTTCAACAACGACATCATTGGCAGCGACGTCACCGGAAATGGCGAAACGGCCAACCGCTGGGTTAACGTTTACTCCGAGGACCCCAACGATTCCAGCTCGCGGCAGCTTGCCCGTTACATGAAACAGATGGCGGAGCGTTACCAGCCTGGTTTTGAAGTGAATCTGGTCTTCCGCCATGACCGTTTCGGCCGGGGAGGCGATCACAGCCCGTTTAATGCCGCCGGATATCCAGCCATTCGCGTGACCACTCCTATGGAGAATTTTGCAAATCAGCATACTGCAACAGACACGTTCGCGAACACGGCGCCCGGCTATACTGCCTTGGTCGCGAAGGCGAATGCCGCGGGAATGGCTTCGCTCGCCCTGGCACCGAAAACGCCGGAAGTCAGGGCGGCCGCGCGAACGCCGGGTGCGCCCGCCCCGGATGCACCAACCGAAGGACGCGCGTTCGGTGCACCCTTAGGGCGCGGGACTGGGCCGGATGGCAAAGGCGGTTATGATGCTGTGATGACTTGGCACAACGACAAACCGGAACCGGATCTCTTGGGCTACGCTGTCGTCATGCGCAAGACAACTTCGCCAACTTGGGAGAAAGAATTTTTCGTCGGCAATGTAACTAAGTACACGCTGCCTAACGTGAACATCGATGAAGTCGTCCTCGGAGTGAAAGCGATAGATAAGGATGGCAACGAAAGCACCGTTGCCGCGTATGTCACCCCGCCTTACCGCGCGCACAAAATCGAGACCTACTGAAACGCGCGAGTAAGCAAGCGTTATGCCTTTGAGTGTCACATCGCGCATCGAAGACGGTTTCGCGATTCTCGAACTCGCAGGATCCATGACGCTAAGCCCATCGTTGAATGCGCTACGTGACACAGCCCGCGAAGTCCTGAATACCAATAAGCTGTCCGGTCTGATTTTGCGCGTCGCAGGAGTTACGGCAACCGACAGCGCCGGCCTTGGAGAATTAACTGTCGTCTATACATTCGCCACCCGCCGGAAATGTCCGCTTCGGCTCGTTGAAGTAAGTCCCAGCTTGCATAAAATGCTCGAGCTTACCCGCTTGGATGGCCTCTTGCCCTCCGCCCCCGATATCGCGACCGCTAAGAAAGAGCTGCGCGAGGAGTAAAACGACTCTTCTCCGTTCCATCTTCTGCTTCGTTGCTCTTGCCTACCCGCTTTGCCGATCGATTACGGCTCAGCAGAATCAGCCGGACTTCCGCATCGCCTCGGAAAAAGGCTACGCGAAAGTGCCATTTGACTTTTACTGGGACGGCATTCTCATTCAAGTTCGCATCAACAACTCGCAACCTATCTGGCTCGCCCTCGACACTGGGATGAACGTCAACCTCATCAACCAACGCCTGTTTGCGAGTCTGGGTCTAAGCGCAAGAGGTGCAGCCACATTGACGGGCGGCGGGGGCGCAACCGCAGGCCAGTTCACAGACAACGCCACGATCAGCCTCCCCGGGGTCGAGGCATACAAACAACTCATCGCGTCAGCCCCGCTCGATGCCCTTCATCTGATGGGCCGCGACGTGGAAGGTTTTATCGGCACGCCTTTCCTCAGGAATTTCGTCATCGAAATCGACTACGCAAACAAGTTGCTCACCTTTCACGATCCGAAAGTTTACAGCCTCGCAGGTGATCGCAATGCCCTCGAAATGGAGCGACGTAATGGGTGGCCCTACGTGAACGTTGAGCTTTTTGTGAACGGAAAGAACACGATTACAGATAAGTTCATGGTCGACACCGGCTCGAATCGCATCTTTCAGATCAACCCTCTATTTGCCGAAGCGCACAAGCTCTTGACGATGTTGCCGATGGATGATACGGTCGAGGGCGTCGGCGAAGGCATTGGGGGGAGGACGAATTTCCTAGAGGCGCGCATCGACAGTATTCGCCTGGGCCAGTACACAATTACTAGACCCGTAGTCAGCATTTCGCAGGACAGCCAAGGCTTCGGCGCGAGTGCCGATGCAGGACTCATTGGCGCGGAGATACTTCGTAGATTCACTGTGATTTTGGATTATCCGTCGAGCCGGATGTCACTCAAGCCAAACGCTCATTTCAACGAGCCTTATGACATTGACATGAGCGGTCTCGAACTCGTGGCCAACAGAGGCGATTTCACCATTAAAAGCGTCATGCCGGACTCTCCTGGGGTTGAGGCAGGGCTGCGCGAAGGTGATGAAATCGTTTCCATCAACGGCATCCAGCAGGAACACACAAATGTTTAAGCAGCCGGGCAAGCAGTATTCGATAAGTATCAAGCGCGGCAATAAGATTATGCGCGTCAACCTGAAGACAACGCGACGAATCTGAGCCGAAACCGTAAGCGACCTCTGCCGGCGCCGCTCATCCGCCCCGCCAGGTACTATCCTAGAAAGCACTATGACCGAATCAATCAAGCTGCTAACGTGCATCGCCTTCTGCGCCGGAATACTTGCGGCGCAATCCACCACAGTCGAGCTGAAGAATGCGCAAGGGGAGAGCGTAGGAACGGCCGCCCTTTCTCCCGCAGGATCGCCCGGCACGCCCGGCGTGAAGATCGACCTTGATCTCAAGAATCTTCCTCCAGGTGAACATGCAATCCACATTCACCAGGTTGCGAAATGCGACGCTCCGGCATTCACCTCCGCGGGTCCGCACCTGAACCCGGAAAACAAGAAGCATGGACTGCAAAATCCAGCAGGCCCCCACGTCGGCGATATGGAGAATTTTATGGTCTCCTCCGACGGAACAGCGAAAATGACCGTGACAGCCGCGAACGCCACGCTCGGCGATGACAGTCACTCGGTCTTTGCGAACGGCGGCACGGCGCTAGTGATTCACGCGAACGCAGACGACATGAAAACCGATCCGGCAGGTAACGCTGGACCTCGCATCGCCTGCGGCGTAATCACCAAGCAGTAACACGCTTAATGTAAATTTTCCGGCGGGATCCGGTCGATCAAAGCACGAATTGCGCTCGTCAGGTTTCCGATGCCTGTGTTGGTCTCGAGGACGGTCACGCGCAACGTGTCGATGGCCTTCCAAATGCGCTCGTGTTCTTCAATGTTGAGGCGGGCGGCCTCATTGAGCAGCCGAAGATTCTCTTCCCAATTGCAGTTGCCATTGTGTTCCGGCATTGCTCTTTCCTGCTTCCTTGTTTGTCCTCCAGTATAAATGGAGATAGTTGGTGACAAGCAATTGAAGCCTTAGCGCATGGTGCAGGACCTACGTTATGGATGGCGGCAGCTAAGAAAGACTCCCGTCTTTACGCTTACAGCCGTTGTGTCGCTGGGGCTCGGAATCGGCGCGTGTTTAACCATGTTCAGCGCCTTTCGCGCCGTCTTCCTCCGTTCGCTACCCTTCCGCAATGCGGATCGCGTGGTCGAAGTCGAGAAGATCGGCAGTCACGGCTATACTCCCGGAAACACAATTGCCGATCTCGAATTTCTGCGCCGGTATGAGCGATCTTTCCAATCGGCTGCCGGGTATGGCTTCTTCAAAAACGTAACGCTGTCCCAAGTTTCCGAGCCCGCGGATCTGTGGGTGCGCGACGTGTCTAGGGAACTTTTCCCTCTTCTTGGCGCCAAGCCGCTAATCGGCCGAACTTTTCTCCCGTCCGACTTTCAGCCCGATGCTCCGCAGACCGTTATGTTGGCCTACGATACTTGGCAAAAGTACTTCCACCGCGATCCCGGAATCATTGGCCACCCCATTTTCCTGAACGAGCAAAGTTACTTGGCGGTGGGCGTGATGCCCAGAGATTTCTATTTTCCAAAGGCGGGAATAGCGGCCTGGCTTCCCGACCGGACTCCCGTGACTGATCCGCGGCGCGCCTATATCGCTATCGTCGCGCGTTTGCGTGCAGGCGTTTCACTCGATGAGGCTCGTAAGGAACTGAACCAACTCGCCCCGGCTCTCTTGCATAGCTATCCGCCTTCCGATCGCAACTTCAGGCTAGCCCTTGAAGAGGTTGCCACGCGCGATATCAACGCTTACCGCGCGGCTTTCCTGCTGCTGCTTGGCGCCACTGGTTTTCTCGTCTTGCTCTCCTGTCTAAACGTCACCAGTCTACTGTTGGCAAGAGCTTCGGCGCGCCGGAACGAGTTTGCTATTCGAGCCGCGTTGGGCGCTCGCCGCGCGCGTTTGATAGCCCAAGCGTTGACCGAAAGCCTTGTACTTGCTGGCCTCAGCGGAGCTTTGGGAGTCACTCTAGCCTACACCGGCAATCGCATCCTTCTCTGGCTTCTTCCCCCATATCTCGAGATCCCCAGGCTGGAAGAAACAAATCTGGATCTCGCCGTATTGGGCTTTGCCGTTCTGCTGACGTTCCTGGTAGCGATTTTTTTCGGCCTTGCTCCCGCCTTAGGGCTTTCGTCGGCCAAGCTCAGCGAGTCAGATCGCCAAAGCCGATCGACCGGCGTCAATTCCTGGCGGCACAGCGGCGTATTAATCGGTGAGATTGCGATTTCTCTGATCCTGTTCGCGGGCTCCGTTCTCATGGTTCGCGGTTTCGTTCGTCTGGCGAACGTAAATCCGGGTTTTCGCACAGCGCATATTCTCACGGCGACAGTGCCGCCAGGTCACGCTGCGCGTCTCAAGCGCGAGCAATTGATTCAAAGATACAGCGAGATTCTGCGAGTGGCGCAGAACATTCCCGGCGTCGAGCAAGCGGCGCTGACCAGCTATCTGCCTTTAGGACATATCCAGATCCAGCTACAAATTTACCTGCCGGGCCTTTCACCCAATCCCTACCAGATCGACTTTCACGCCATCAGCGCCGATTATTTCGCGGTGATGGGAATCCCGCTGCTGCAAGGCCGGTTATTCAGCAACGTTAACCCAAATGTGGACAAGCATGCAGTCATAATTAACCAGGCCATGGCCAACAAGTACTGGCCTGGCCGGAATGCGATCGGTGAACACCTGAGCGGCCCGGAGATAACGATCATCGGCATCGTTGGCAACACCCAGCACCATTCCTTGAGCGGAGATCCGGTTCCCGAATTTTACGAATTGTATCAGCAGTACCTCGGACCGGCTGTCGGAACAACGCTTGTAGTTCGCACGTTCGGCGATCCGAATTCAGTCGCCTCGTCTCTTCGGCAAGCAATCCATCGCTTTGATCCGGAACAGGTCATTGAAAACGAAAGAACGTTGGAGGCGACCGTAGAGCAGTCGATCGCCACGCCTCGCTTCTATACCGTTTTGCTGGGAATCTTTGCGCTGATTGCTCTCGTACTCACCCTGGTTGGAGTCTATGGAGTGGCATCTTATGGGATGAGCCTACGGACACGCGAGTTCGCTATTCGCATGGCGTTAGGAGCGGAGCGCCAGCAGTTGATCGGCATGATTCTCCAGCAAGGTTTGCTCCGGGGACTTACAGGTGTTGCCGCGGGAGCCATCGGTGCATGGGCGCTTGCGCAGTCGATGTCGGCTCTGGTCTACGGAATTCCGGTGAGAGACCCGGCATCTTTGGGCGTTGCGGCGACCGTCCTCATCGCAGGAGTGCTGATTGCCTATTACCTGCCAGCCCGGCGAAGCACAAAGATAGATCCCGCTACCGTCCTTCGGCAAGAATAGCAGCGCGTTTCTCCTAGTGCTTGCGGAAGAACCGGGCATGAAGCTCGACCTTGGCAAACTCGAATCCAATGCCGCTCGGATATCTTCAAATCGAACGTCATTGGAGACTCAAGCTTGTTTGATGCTCTAGAAGTGAACGTACGGCTCTCAATGCTGCGACCCCGTCGCGCCTGCGCGCTGAGAACGCGATGTAGCCATCCGGGCGGACAAGGG
Organism: uncultured Acidobacteriaceae bacterium; assembly: GCA_963819405.1. Lineage (GTDB taxonomy): Bacteria > Acidobacteriota > Terriglobia > Bryobacterales > Bryobacteraceae > Bog-105. Next base: position 43,090 of record CAWFWH010000005.1, read on the forward strand.
TTATGTCGTCACGAGCCCGCAATCGCAGCTCAACGATATCCCTAAATGATTCCGAGAGCCGCTCGGCGGCCTCTCTGGTCGATGAGTCTGCGTCGTTATCGAACACGAGGAGGAAGCGGCTGCGAATGCCATCTCCGCCGCGCAGCGAATCGTCGAAGTATCGCTCTCCAGCTCCCTCAACAATCGGGCTTCCGCGATACGCTATGCCGAGTTCGGAAAGTCTCTGCACGAAGGCATGCTGAAAAGGGGCAAGACGCGACACCATGGGTATGACGGTATCGCGTAAAATCTGAGCAAGTTTACTGGGAGTTCCCATCGCCTTGGTGAGTAAATCCGTGGTCTCGATCACATCTTTGATCACCGGGCGGCGTTCGGCGCTATAGCTCTCGAGCAACTCCTCACTGCCACGACCGCGCAGGACCAGATCAAGCTTCCAAACGAGATTCCAAACGTCATGGAGTCCGGTGTTCATCCCCTGCCCCCCAAATGGACTGTGAATGTGAGCGGCGTCGCCAGCTATGAAGAAGCGCCCTACCCGCAGCTGTGCTACTTGGCGGTGATGGATGTGAAAATAGCTGCTCCAGTGCAAGGCGTGTGCCTCAATCTCAATGGGTGCGCGTTCAGCTAGTACCTTCCGCACAAGATCAAGCGACGGAGCGTCTCCTTCTGTGTTCTTGACTGTCGCTACGATCCGTCGCCGAGTGGCGCTCATCGGAAAAATAGCTACCGGTCCTAATTCGCTGGGGCACAGCTGCATCTCGTCAGCGGGGAGAGCTTGGTTCGTCTCGGCGTCAGCTAACATGAACGAATCAGCGTATTCTGCTCCCTCAAACGGCAGGTTCAGTAGACGCCGAACGACACTGTGCGCGCCATCGCATCCGACGATGAAGGACGCCGTCAGCTTGATTGCTTCGCCCTTCCGGTCCATCGTTACACTTACATAGCCGTCCTGCTCAGCCGCCGAAACGAATGTGGTTTCGTTCGATTGCTCCCCAGAATGTCTTCCACCAGCAGCCTCTCGGTCACGTCCTGGGGAACCATGGCGATGAATGGATACGGGCTCTCCTCGGGCGCGAACCGCATGTGAGCAAGCGTCCGTCCATGTGTCACTACAGCGACTGACCGTGACACGATTCGCCTTTTCGAGGAACGGATCGACAAGCCCGGCCATGTCTAAGATCTCCAGCGTCCGGGGAAAAATTGCGAGCGCTTTAGAATGTGCCGACTGCGAAGAGCGCGTCTCGACGAGCCGCCATCTCAAGCCCCGGCGAGCACACTCATTCGCCAGAAACAGCCCGACGGGCCCGGCCCCCACGATCAGAACATCCGTGTCGGTTACAGCATTAGACATGCTTCCTCCCTCCTTCCATACAAACGTTCGCTGCCTTGGACGCAGCCAGGCACCATTCTTGCGAGGCCGAACCGCCGGCCGCCTTTTCTCCTTTTTGAACGAAACAAAAAAGCTGCTGTTATTTATGCACCCTTCCTTATGGGGTACGATTTGGCGGGCTGATAGTTACCCGGAACAGTCCTTGCAGAAATGTTCAGACGGTTCCAGACATTGATAGTTGCGACGGCGAGAGTCAAGTCCGATAATTCCTTCTCGCTGAAGTGCGGTCGCACTTTTTCATAGATCTCGTCCGGCACGTGGCCGTTGGTGATCAGAGTAACGGCCTCCGCCCATTCCAGAGCGGCGCGTTCGCGCTCCGTGTAAAACGGACATTCGCGCCAGGCATCCAACGAATACAACCGCTGCTCGTTCTCTCCTATCGCCCGCAAGTCCTTCCAATGCATGTCTAGACAGTAGGCGCATCCGTTGATCTGCGAGCTGCGCAGCTCGATCAGAAGGAGCAGGGATTCTTCCAGTCCGCATTCTTGAAGATACTGTCCCAAACCGAGCATGGCTTTAAATGCTCCGGGAGCAGCCTTAACATAATTGAAACGCGCTTCCATAAATCCTCCTATGAGTTGATTCAACAATTTTTGGATGACCGCCTCCAGTGGTTGGCACCAGGGACTTTTAATTTTGTTTACTGTCCCGGTCTCCTATTTGTGCCGCGGGAATATGGTCATACTCCATATCGAGTAGCCAAGATTCACTATGCCCGACGCCGCCTTCAATACTTCTCTATTCCGGCCAATTCAAACGCACGCTGCGCCTCTGAATTTCCCATGAACCACTTCCACACCTTGCCGGTGCGCAAATTTTCCGCGCTCAAAAGCGTGATGCCAACGTCGATTCCGATCACATCGGCCGCCTGCCAACCGGTTGTCGGGTTGAACGCGTCGACAAATCCATAATGTTGATAAATGCGGTCTCCGAACCGGTCTTTCATGGCATGAAGCGCAGGCAAACAGATATCCGGCGTAAACATGAGCGAGCCTGCTGCCGCGCAGGGCACTACCGATCCGTCAATGTTGCGCGTGCGCGGCGGCCCTCCCCACGCTGTATAGCCGCGCGGACTAGCCGAGCTGGTGATTCCCCAAATGTCACTCGAGTAGCCGGGAAACTCCTTCGCCAGATCCATACAGAATGCCCGATGCGCGCGCGTGGCCGTTGCCGAATTCTCGAACCAGTCCACCTGCAGTCCACGTGCCTCGCGGCGCTTTCGGAAATCCCACCAGGAGAATGGATATTGATAGGTCCACAACAAACTGCGGCCGTAATAGTGGAACCCGTCATATTCGAACGGATCGCGGTCCCATGCATACCAAGCCTCCGGACTCAGCGCGTGTGTGCGCGAACCGATGCCAAGCAGGTACATGCACGCAAGCTGGCAATATTTCGCATAACGAAATTTGATGAATCCGGTCTCCGGCCGCCAGCCGTGCGACAGCAGAAACGGATCTCCGTTGAGCATCCAGCGGTAGTCCACTCGATCGTAAATTTCGGTCGCGAGTTGGACGATTTCAGCGTCTTCATGGAAATACTGCCGAGTCGTCAGCGCGCCCGCGACCAGCCAGGTGGAATCGCTCGTCGATACCTCGCTGTTCCGGTGACGCTCGCCATTGCGAACGTCCACAAAATGGTAGAACCAGCCGTGCTCATTGATGACCGGCCCTGATGCGTACGAATGCAGCGTGGCCCTGGCCCGATCGCGCGCTTGATGTTGCGAAATCCAGCCGCGCTCCGCTCCCACGCAGAATGCAGTAAGCGCAAACCCCGTCGCGCCCGTACTGCCCACATAACGGCCCTCTGCCGCATACTCGCTCGCATCGGCATGCGCTCGATCGCGCGCGATGCCGGTATGTTCATCCGACTGTTCCCAGAAGTAGCGGAAACAACGGTGCGAGAGATCGTCCAGCAGTTGTTCGTCAGCCCTGCTTAAGGGCCGATCGGCGCCTGCGCGACCGATGCGCCCACGGTAGCCGTCAGCAAACTCGCGTCGCGAGAGTTCGAAGCTGTTCATCGCATTTCTCCGAACCAGCATTGTTGCATTTCAGAACCGCGACCGTCAGGGAGCATGAAAGAGTCGCATGCGGCTCGACAGGGCCGCGGAAGAGCAGCGATAGAATGGAGCTTGGTGGCTTCACTCTGAATTGCGCTTTCAGATATTCGAAGTTGATCGCGTTGGCAGTGGCTCTTTTTCTCCTTTCTGCCAGTCTGGATAATGTGCCGGACTGTCCGCAGTTATTGAACTCGAGCTCTGGACCGTCTGTTTCGCTTCAAATCCTTCATCACGATCTGGCGCGTATTAACGCAATTTACATTACGTGTGAAACCCCTCGGACGCCTGTGATGGGTACGCACTATGTCTCAGATGTACCCCTGGTTATCTCACCATCTTCGGTTCCACGATCACTTAATCAAGGTACCGATCCCTCTCCGCCATCGGCTTAAGCTTGAATCCCTTCACCCTGTAATTAAACAGAGGAGTCTCTGTCGAGTGCCGTTCGTGCTTCTTCGAACCGGGAAATTTGTGGCGTTGCCGCGGAAGCCAGTTGTATTCGGCTCAGCCCTGCGCGAATGCACTAGGGCGTACGCATTGCTTCTACCTAGGTAAGCCACTCACTGTCGAGGCACGAAGCATTGCTGCTCGATTTTGCTAATCGGAAAAAAAAAGGACTCGAGCGATGCAAACATCAGAAATTCTCAAAGCATGGAGCAAGATTCTAAGAGGTGAGCGGCCTTCGCTCTCCATCGAAATCACTCGGGAATGCCCGCTTCGATGCCCCGGATGTTACGCGTACGAGGACGCGCATCTTGGTGGAGGCGTCACCCTGCGTGAGCTAAACGATCGTAAAGGACAAGAGCTGGTGGACGGTGTTATCGAGGTGGTTGACCGGCTAAAACCGTTGCACCTTTCCATCGTCGGCGGAGATCCCCTGGTACGCTACCGCGAATTGGAGATCATGGTTCCTCTGTTGCTCGCCCGCGGCGTCCACGTACAGATCGTGACAAGTGCGTTCCGGGCGCTCCCTCCCGCTTGGGCCTCTCTCCCTCATATGAACGTGGTCGTCTCGATCGATGGCTTACAGCCAGAGCACGATCTCCGGCGTAAGCCAGCCACGTACGAACGAATTCTTAAGAATATCGCAGGACAGAAAATCACGATTCATTCCACCATCACTGGACAACTGATGAAGCGGCCCGGGTACTTGCGCGAGTTCCTGAAGTTCTGGGCGCCTAGGCCCGAAATTCATAAAATCTGGTTCAGCCTGTTCACACCGCAGATCGGCGACGATCTACCGGAGATGCTGACGCCGGACGAACGCAGCCAGGTAATCGCCGAGCTGCTCCAATTGCGGAAAGAGTTTCCGAAGCTCGACATGGCGGAGGGACTGATTCGCCAGATTGCATCGCCTCCTCACAACCCACAGGAGTGCGTGTTTGCCTTGACCACGCAAACGATCTCCGCGGATCTTAAAACTAAAATCGTCCCGTGTCAGTTCGGCGGCAATCCGGATTGTAAGTCCTGTGGATGTATAGCATCGATGGGCTTAGCAGCTGTCGCGGCCCACAAACTAGGCGGCTTCATCTCCGTAGGAGCCATCTTTAGGGCCTCCATTAGACTCGGCCAATTCAGATCGAAGCAAACGCCAGAGCAGTCGCAGCAAGCTCCGGCATTGCGCATTTTGCCGTGACAAGCGGAGGAGATTCGGATGAGATTGAAAAAGATTTCGAGCGAGCAAGCCGAGCTGAACGCCCTTCGAGAGCTGTCGGCCCGCATTGGCGGCAATCCTCTTCTGGCTCAGGCCAACAGTGGAAATACGTCTGTCAAGATCGATGACGTTTTGTGGATCAAAGCATCGGGCAAATGGCTGATTGATGCAGGAGAAGATGATTTTCTGGTCTCTGTCAAGCTGGCAAACGCGAAAAGATGCTTCAGAGAGAACACGGCGATTTCAGAAACCGGGAGGAGATCGTCTGGCGGCCCCTGCGCATCCATCGAGACTGCCATGCATGCCGTGTTGCCTCAAAAAGCAGTTGTTCATGTCCATTCAGTAAACGCAATCGCCTGGAGTGTGAGAGAGGATGGGCCAACGCAGCTTAGCCTGAGGCTTTCTGGGCTCCGATGGCAGTGGATTCCATACACGCCATCCGGTACTCCTCTCGCAAGAAAAATCGAGAATGCTCTTTCGTGTTTTCCGCAAACAAACGTCTTTGTGCTGGGCAATCACGGACTAGTGATTTGCGGAAAAAGCTGCCGCTCGGCGGAGCAGTTGCTTGCCGAAGTTGAACAACGCCTCGCTATTTACCCGCGCCCCACGCCGGAGCCCAAGTATTCCTTACTCGAGCAGTCTCTTTCCGGATCGGCTTGGTGCCTTCCGGCGTGTGCCGCGGTTCATGCTTTGGCCACCGACCAAATCTCTCGGCGCATTCTCTCGGGAGGCGTACTGTACCCCTGCCAAGCAATTTTCTTGCCCGGGATTACGGATATGGTTGCCGCCCCTGTTCCGTGCCAAGAGCGTTGCTGTGCGCAATCAGGACCCGGCGGCGAGCGGGTGGCTCTGATTGTTGAAGATCATGGAGTACTCGTCAGTAAGCATATGACACGAGCAGAGGAAGAAACGCTAATCGGCTTTGTGAATGTAGTACGGCGAATCGATGCGTCCGCTCGTCTTCGATATTTAACCGCTTCGGAAGTGATGCAGGTGTTGAGCAGAGAAGGTGACAATTACCGGCAAAGTGCGGATCTTCTGGCTTCCCGCGCCTAACCCAACGCCCGCCCGTTCCGCCCCATAGGCGTTTCTATGAGAAGGCTGGTCGGTGTCAACGAAAATTTTCGATCTGATTTTGCCTAGCCGTTATATACTGCCGCTGCTGGTCGCCCCGCTTCTATCCGCACTGTTTGAATGAGCAGTAGGCTCTGTGCCTGTTGGGGTCCGAAGAATCCATCTGATGCTGCCATCTAACTAACGGCCTCGCGGGCCAAACGCTTAAGCGCAGTCATCAGGACGCGGTTTTCAGCACGACGGTTTTGGTTCCAGATCCTTTTACGTTAGGCCCGCTTAGGCCGCCTGGGTTTCTACTTCATAGAAAGGAATGTATTCGGCTTGTGTGACCCACAACCGGTGCAACAAAATGGACAGCTTGCGGGCCACTGCGATGATCGCCCGTTTCTTGGCATTTTTGCCGCCTCGGGCATAAATGCGCTGACCCCACTGCCGCAGGGCACTATCTGGCCCGTAGTGGCCAAGAACGTAGTGAGCGCTTTGGACGAGGAGTTTACGCAGATATCGATCGCCGGCTTTGGTAATCCCAAGTTGTGGATCAGAGTCGCCGGATTGGCTGCGCCTTGGCCGGAAACCGAGATAACAGCCGACATCACGGCTCTGAGCAAATCGTCGCTTGTCTGCCACCGTGAGCACATACGTTAGGGCCGTGAGGGCGCCGACTCCGGGAATCTGCCGGAGAGCCTTGGTCTCGCTGTAGACTCCGTCGGCCAGTTCCTCAATCCGTTTGTCACACACGGCGATCTGCTCAGTGGCCAGTTCGATCTGTTTCAGTAGCGGTTCAGCTATCTCTATGAGTTCGACCGGCAGCTCCGCTCGGCATCGTTTGGCAAAGGATTCGGTAGAACAAATGGGGAGTCGATGTCCGCAAGGTTTCACCAGGCCACGTACCGCATTCACCGCCATCGTTCGCATGCGCACCAGTACGTCACGGGCGCGGATGACGTTGAGCGAACGTTGCATCTCCATACTGCGATGCGTGATCGGTCGAAGGATCTTGGGATCGACCCGCGCATAACGGGCCAGCTTCTCGGCATCGAACCGATCGCTCTTGCTATCGCTGTGCGTAATCGCCCGGATCTCTCGAGCATTTGCCACCAGCACTGCGTGGCCGAGCTGGCGCAGGTGTTCGCTGGCCCACAGCGAGTGCGTACCCGCTTCCAGGGCAATTCGCATCGGCTCGGAGCCCGCGAAGTGCTTCGTTAGAGCTCCAGGAGTCGTCTTAAAGCGACCTTCCTCGATGACTTCGCCCTCTTCGTCTAGGACACAATAGCGGCTCCACTGATCGCCCAGGTCGATGCCGACCGTCCATCTTTCCGCTGTCGCTTGTGCCTTCTTCGACTGCTTCATAAGCCCGTGTTTCTTTGTCATACCGCTAGTCTCTCCTTTCGAGACCAGCCTTCTCATCCCATCTAAGTTAAGCACTGAGAGCAATCGATTGCCGCGTTTGCCCAGCTCACGGGTCAGGAGCTACTTTCCGGTATATGGTTGTCAATGACCCGCATGAACTGCTTCTGAATTCTCGGCAGCCGGGCCCTATTTATTGGCCGCCCACCCACCCCTTGCACTTCTATGCATCCTCCGCGTAGAATACCCATAGAAGCAGGAGGTATTCGTGGCGGCACTGAAATCCGATCTCCCTCAAGGCACCCTGGATCTGTTAATTCTGAAGGCCGTTGCTGTTGAGCCCGTCCACGGATACGCCATTGCTCAACGGCTCGAACAGGTATCGTGTGGCGTCGTCCAAGTTCCGGAAGGTTCGCTCTACCCTGCACTGCATCGCCTTGAGAACCGCGGCTTCCTGGCTGCCGACTGGAAAAAAACCGAGACTGGCCGCGAAGCGAAGTTCTATCGCCTGAAGCGCAAGGGCCGAAAACAGCTTGAAGCGGAGGCCGCCAGCTGGCAACGATTGATCGAAGCCGTTAGCCTCATTCTCGGCATGGCCGATGGAGGTGCTTAATGAGCTGGTGGTCTCGTTTATTGCGTCGAACCCGTATGGAAGAGCAGCTCGAAAAAGAACTGCGCTTCCACTTAGAGCAACATGAAAGTGACCTGATCGCGCGCGGGCAGTCTCCCGCCCAAGCGCGGCGCAAAGCCCGGCTTGCCCTCGGCGGTCCCGAGCAAGTGAAGGAAAAGTGCCGCGATGCCCGTGGCACCCGCTGGGCCGAGGAGTTGCTGCAGGACACTCGCTATGCACTCCGCACCTTCCGTCAGAAGCCCGGCTTCACCGCGATCACTCTGCTGATTTTGGCGCTGGGAATCGGGGCGACAACCGTGATGTTTGCCGTTGTCAATAGTGTCCTGCTCCGGCCCCTTCCTTTCCGAGAGCCAGAGCGGCTGCTAATCCTGCATGGATTTACAAAAGAAGATTCTGGCGAGTTCTCGGGCTTCTCATATCCCGATCTCACGGATCTCAAGCGTGAGAGCCGTTCTATCACGATCGCGGGCTGGACATACAGTAGCGGTACTATCAGCGCTCCAGGCGACCCTGAGCACGTGGAAGGTCGCCAGATCTCGGCAGAACTCTTCACCATTCTGGGAGTCGTTCCCTCATGCGGGCGCGGCTTTCGGACCGATGAGGATCGGCCGGGCGCAAGGCCGGTAGCCATCATTAGCTACGACCTGTGGCAACGCCGATTCGCGTCCGATCGGGCCGCGCTCGGAAAAAACCTCATCTTCGACGGCAAAACGTACGACGTCATCGGCGTCGCGCCCCCAGGGTTTCAACTGTCTGGGGAAGCAGATGTCTTCACGCTACTCGGCCAGAGCACTGACCCGCGAATGCAGAATCGCGAAGCGCGTTTCCTTCAGGTCCTAGGGCGTCTGGCGAGCGGCGTTACACTGAACCAGGCTCAAGCCGAACTCACGCTCATCAGCCGTCATTTGGCCGAAGAATATCCCGAATCGAACGCCGGCCTCAGCATGCGCATCCATCCACTTTTGCAGGGGCTGGTAAGCGATGTACGTGGCACGCTCTGGCTGCTGCTGGCCGCGATTGGACTGGTACTGTTGATTGCCTGCGTGAACATAGCGAGTTTATTTCTGACCCGCGCCATTTCTCGCGAGCGGGAACTTGCGATGCGTGCGGCTCTCGGCGCAAGTCGCACCCGTCTCGTGCGCCAATGCATAACAGAGAGCGCCCTTCTGGGGCTTTGCGGCGGCCTTCTGGGCATCCTCGCGGCAGCGCTGAGCGTGCATCCGTTTGTGGCGCTCTGGCCAGGTAACTTGCCGCGCGCGGAACAGATCCACATCGATTGGCGCGTCCTCTGTTTCGGAGTAGGCATCTCGCTTTTATGTGGTCTCCTTTTCGGGCTAACGCCGGCCTTACGCGTTCCCATGCATCGGCTCGAAGAGGCGCTGCGCGCGGGCGGGCGGAGCATCACCGGGAACTCGCGCCGTCTGCACAGTCCATTCGTCATATCGGAGATCGCGCTTGCCTTCGTACTGCTGGTCTCGGCGGGAATGCTTGGCCACACTCTTTTGACGCTGTCTTCTCTCAATCCCGGCTTCAATGCGCACAACGTGCTGACCGCCCGGTTCGCACTTTCGCCCAAGGCGCTCGCCAATCCATCCCAGATACGGTCAGCGTGGCGGGACGTACTCGATCGCGCCCGGCGTCTGCCCGACGTGGAATTCGCCGCCCTTGCCGATACCATTCCTATGCGCGAAGGGGCAAGGCATGGTGCCGTACCGGACCACCCCCAATCCGCTGCCTCCCAACCAGGAGCCGTGGGCGCTCGCCTACACCGTAACTCCCGACGATCTCAAGGTTATGGGTATCCCGCTGCTTGAAGGCCGGTTCTTCAATGAGCATGATCAAGAGGGCAGTGAACAGGTAGTAGTCGTCGACGAAAATCTCGCTCGGCATGCTTTCGGTCGTAAGAATGTTGTTGGCCAACATATCTGGAGTTCGGCCACCGGCGCCGCGCCGATCGAGATCGTAGGTGTGGTTGGCCATGTGCGCCACTGGGGCTTGGCAGGCGACGATCAGTCGCGTTGCGCGACCAAATGTATTATCCGTTCGCCCAATTTCCCGCCCGGCTGTTGCACTTCTTTTCATCGGTTATGTCAATCACTCTCCGAACGCGAAGCTCGCCTCTGAACATTGTCAACGCGTTGCAACAGGAACTGCGCGGCGCGTCTGGCGATCAGACCCTTTACGAAGTCCGTACGATGGAACAACTTCTAGGCGCATCTCTCGCCCGGCAGCGCTTCCTCGCGCTTCTATTTGGCATATTCGCCGGATTAGCCTTGCTGCTTGCATGCACCGGCATTTACGGCGTGTTGGCCTACTTGACTGGACAGCGAATATCCGAAATCGGCGTGCGTATGGCCGTTGGAGCAAGCGTTCGCGACGTTATGTGGCTGGTGCTCTCGCAGAGCTTGAAAATGATTCTTGCCGGCGTCGGTATCGGCATCGTCGCTGCGCTGGCGGCGGGGCGCGTGTTGCAGCATCTCGTGCAGGGGATGCAGGCTGCCAATGGAGCGAGTTTCGCGATCATGATTCCGCTTCTAGCGTTAGCTGCGCTCTTCGCCAGCTTTGTTCCAGCTCGCCGCGCCAGCATGGTCGATCCTGTGAGAGCTTTGCGGCAGGAATAGCGCAATACTGCTCTCCTCTCTCGCCAACTCGAAAAAAATCCAACCTCGATGCGCCGGCTCGTCGTGCGGAGCACAAGAACGCATCGCCGGCAAACCAGACATGTGGATGCGCCCCTCAGCTAGTGTTTCTTCGGTACGGCGGCCCTCACTTTCTCTCGCGCGGCGGCTTCTTTCGCGCGGAATTTCGCAATGCGTCCAATCAACTTCACCGGGACGGGCTCGGACAGCGGGAAGCGGATCGTGTCCTTGTCGACCTCGTAGGATGCGAGCTCGTCCTGGAATGCCGCCACCACTTGCTCAGTGGCGGCGTAGATCGAGTAGTGCTGCTTCCAGACAGCAAAATAAAGCAAGCGGCCACCGTACAGCATGTACGTGGGCATCTTGTACGAGATGACTTCCTGGGCTCTCGGTACGGCCTTGCGGATGGCGCTGCGCACGCGCTCGAGTATGCCGTGCACGGCCTCCGGTTGCGAGGCGATGTACTCGTCAACGGACTTGAAATCGGGCTTGGCCACCCTGGCTCTCCCCTTTCTGGCTCGCCTCAGTGCCGTACCGGCGCTGAAGAAGCAGCGAAGAAATATGGATTATCTCACTGGCGCGTCAAATTTTGCAGCACCCTGATCTGTCGGATTGAAAGCGTGAAGGTGCGATGTATAATAAGATCGCTATGCCTAGCAATCGGAGTATTGCTCTTGGAAAAACCTAATTCCGCGCAAACTGCGCTCGACTTGCTCGTCTTGACCGTGCTCGACCGCCGGGGGCCATTACACGGGTATGGCATCGCCACCGCCATCGAGGATGTCTCCCAAGAGGCGCTACGCGTTGAGGAGGGTTCACTTTATCCGGCATTGCATCGAATGGAAGAATCTGGATGGATCGCCGCGGAATGGAAAGTAAGCGAGACCAAGCGCCGGGCGCGCTTTTATCGCGTAACCAAGGCGGGCAAGAAGCAGTTGGAATCGGAATCGGAGCGCTGGTTGAGTTTCTCCGCCGGTGTCGCGCGGGTCTTGCGCCATGCATAAAAGAGGTTGAAGGAGTTTTTCATGTCCTGGCTTTCGCGACTGACAAATGCATTGAATCCCCGCCGCTTGGATAAAGATCTGGGCGACGAAATGGCAGATCACCTGAAACGCCGGGCCGCGGCTTTAGGCCAGAAAGGCCTCACTCCCGAGGAGGCCCACCGCCAGGCGCATGTGCGTTTCGGCAATACGACCCGTTTGCGGGAAGAAAGCCGGGGGATTCGTCTCTGGGCGGGGCTCGAAGGAACACTGCAAGACGTTCGCTATGCCTGGCGAGGCATGCGCAAAGCGCCGGCCTTTGCCGCGACCGCCGTGCTGTCGTTGGCCCTGGCTATCGGCGCAAACACGGCCATCTATTCCATCGTTGATGCCGCCATCCTGCGCCCGCTGCCTGTCCATGAACCAGACCGGTTGTTCCTGCTCTCCTGGCCTGACATATCGGACCCCGGCACTCCGGGCGGCGATGAGCGAACCACCTTCAGCTATCCAGAATTTCTCCAATTTGCTGCGGTGACCAAACCTGCCGCGCGCCTGGCGCTCTTCAGCTCGCCGGACGGCCCGGTTGAAGCGCAGGGCCCCGACGGGCGGGTCGAAAAAATTAACAGGGCCTTTGTCTCTGGAGAAGCTTTTGACATTCTGGGCGTTCAACCCGCTGTAGGACGACTGTTCTCGGCGGAAGAGGACCGCATTCCCGCGCGTGCCGTCGCCATCTTGAGTTACGACTATTGGCAGCGGCGCTTCCAGGCCGATCCCGCGGCCCTGGGACGAAATCTGAGGATTGGAGGGAGCGCCTACGAGATCATCGGCGTGGCGCGCAAAGGTTTTTCGGGAGTGGAACCCGGAAGATTTGTGGACGTATGGCTGCCCGGCACGTTATATGAACGGCAGGCGCTCAGTGAGCCTGGCTGGCACTGGTTCCGAATTCTCGGTCGCTTGGCGCCGGGCGCTTCGGCTGAACAAATACAGGCTCGTCTCCAGCCTTCCTTCCACCATTTTCAGGTGGAAGCCATCAAGCAGTTTGCGACCATCCCGCCGGCGATCCGCAAGCAATTCCTGCAAAGCGTAATTCGGGTGCATCCCGCCGCGACCGGAATATCTGATTTTCGAAAGACATTTTCGCGCCCGTTGTGGATTCTATTCGGCGTGGCGGTCGCCATTTTGCTGATCGCGTGCGCCAACGTGGCGAGTCTGTTGCTTGCCCGCTCGACGGCGCGTGCAACCGAGATGGCCATGCGAATCTCATTGGGCGCGGCAAGAATACGCCTCGTCCGCCAGATGTTAACGGAAAGTCTGCTGCTTTCTTTCATGGCCGGCGCGTTGGGCTGGCTCCTGGCCCGTGTCATGGCGCCGCTGCTCATTAACCTGCTTTCGACGGAAAGCGATCCCGTCCACTTCGTACTGGCAATCGATACCCGCGTGCTGGCCTTTTGCATCGGAGTGTCCACCTTGTCGGCTGTGCTCTTCGGTTTAGTTCCCGCGTGGCAAAGCTCACGCGCGCACCCGATGCTTTCGTTACGCGCTTCCGCCGGACAGGCTGGGAAGCTTCGGCTCGGGAAGCTCTTCGTGAGCATTCAGGTGGCGTGCGCATTTTGTCTCGTCATGGCCGGCGCCGCCTTTCTGTTCAGCCTGCGTCAACCTGTTTCGAGTAAATCCGGGCTTTGACGCGCGGAATGTTGCTGTCCTGGGTATCGCCATCGAAGGGCCCAAACCCGCCGACCCCGTTGCTTGGAGCGCTACCCACCCCGGCGAGATAGCGCGTCTGCGTAACTTGATGTTTCAGCTCCGAACCAGAGTGGCGAGTCAACCGGGCGTTCAGAGCGCGGCGCTCGCCCCGTGGCCTATTTTCGAAGGTGGCAGCTGGTCCCAGCAGGTCATCATACCGGGTAAAGGCCCGTCCGAGCAGGAAGAAATTCTCTATCGTGTTTCTCCCGGCTACTTTGCGACGCTCCGGACGCCATTCCTCGCCGGCCGCGACTTCGATGTACGCGATAGCGATTTAGAGAACTCCACGCCGGCCATCGTCAATGCGGCATTCGCACGAAAATATTTCAACAGCCTGGACGTGTTGGGACGCGCCTTCGGTTATCACTCCCGCAACTCGCTCGTGCGCGAACAGATTGTCGGCGTGGTAGCCGACGCACAGTACTACGATTTGCGGAAGAGCGCGGATCCCATCGTCTATCTTCCTCTTGAAGGAAGTCCCGGATTCACGTTGTATGTGCGATCGCCGCTCCAGCTAGGTTCACTTGTGCGATTGGTGAATCGCGAAGCCCAAACAGTCGGCCCGGGAACGCGAGTCCGCGACGTCACCACCCTTGAAACCATCGTGGGGAATACGCTATTGCGCGAGAAACTGCTCGCCGGCATTGGGGGAGCATGCGCGTTTTTCGGTCTTCTTCTGGCGGCGATCGGTTTGTTTGGGCTGTTGAGCTACTCGGTTGGACGGCGCACGAAGGAGATTGGGATTCGTGCCGCTTTGGGCGCGCAACGTACCGAAATCGTCTCATTGGTTCTGAGAGACGTGAGTCTGCTCCTGGGTGGAGGGCTGATTATTGGTTTGGCCGCCGCCTTGGCCATCATGACCCTATTCCGATCTCTGCTCTTCGGAATTCAAAAAGCTGACCCATTCGTGATAGGAACGGCGATTGGGCTTTTCCTTGTAACGGGTATGCTGGCTGCCAGTTTGCCCGCACACCGGGCGGCAACGGTGGATCCGATGGTTGCGTTGCGAGAAGAATAAGGTCTTCCCGCCCCTGAACCCGCGGCCAGATCTTTTCTTATTTGCCGACAGTGCAAACTCAGAATATGGCTGGTCGCCTGCGGACTTTCTGGCAACGAATCAGCGACGGCATCGCTATCCAGCAACTCTGGTCGCAATTCCACAGCGAAGCCCGCGCCAGCTATCGCCTCTATTCCAAGGAGGTTGACTGGACCCGCGGCCAACACGAAAAGCGCGGTCAACAGATTCAAACGCGTTGTCAGCGGGCTGTTCTGGGCGATGGTAATGAAGCTTTCGCCAGCGCGGCGTGTCCTCTTCGTGGTTGCGCTCGTATTGCTCGTGTTCCCCGGGTTCGATTTCCGTTCCGCCAACGCCGAAGTGCAGATGCCCAATCTCTCATTTTTTGGAGCACTGGCGCTGCTCGTCCTGCTTGCCCTCGAACTCGCCGACCGCGTCACCATGAAGCGCGACCTCGAAATCGCGAAGGAAATTCAGACTTGGCTGATGCCTACCGCGCCTCCGGGGGTGCCGGGTATTGAGATGGCATTCGCAACTCGCCCGGCCAACACCGTCGCAGGCGATTATTACGATGCCTTCTTGCGCCCTATTAGTGGGGACTGCCTTGCGCCCTCCCCGCTGCTTTTTGTGGTAGCCGACGTGGCCGGCAAAAGCGTCCCCGCAGCCTTGCTCATGGCGACCCTGCAGGCAAGCCTTCGCACGCTGGCCGGCCTCTGCACCACCCCGCTCGAATTAATAGAGCGCTTGAATCACTATTGCTGTGACCAAAACGTCGGAGGACAACGCTTCACCACCGCATTCCTCGCGCAATTAGATCCCCTTACCCGGCAACTCACCTACATCAACGCCGGGACACAATTGGCCCGTACTGCGGCGCGCTTCAGGCGCGGTCGAGCGTCTGCAAACCGGAGGCGTGCCCCTCGGCCTCATGCGCAACGCCCATTATGAATGTGGCGAGGCCACACTCGCGCCCGGCGATCTCCTGCTTGTCTTCACGGATGGCCTGGTCGAGGCCGAAGATGACCAAGAGCAGCAGTACGGCGAGTCCCGCATGTTGGCCACGCTGAACATCCACTCCGCTAGAACCGCTGCTGAAGTACTCCAAATCCTCATGACATCTGCGGATCGGTTTGTAGGCTCGGCTCCTCAGCATGACGACATTACCTGTCTCGTTCTGCGGACCGTCCCTAATTGATCGGCTGCTAAATGCCACGTCCGGCGTAACAATTCACTTTATCGCGGAAACTGGAATGATGAGGCTTCCCGTCTCAGCGTTGCTGCGATCGATGATCAAAACACGTAAAGTTGCGACACTGGCTTTGGGCTGTACAGAATATCGGAAGGGCAGACCGGATTTAAGGTAAGTTTCATACAGTTCGTTTGTGAGCTGCAGATCGTATCCATTGTCTGATTGAGCAAGCATCTTCCCCGCGGCGTTCTGCTGAACGATATATACGCTAATGGCGCCCTTCCATAGATTTCCGTCACGCGAGAGTTGAATATTGTCCAAGCGGATCGAGCCCATCTATGCTGAGCGCGTTTGAATTGGGGTGAGCCACTCTCTGCACACGGGCGAGAATCTGAATCGAGGAGGATTGAAGCGGGCTCTGCACTGCCCGCACCAGTACATCGCGGGGCTGTGTTTCAGGGGCTGGCTCGCTCTTCGACGCGAAATATCCGCTGGGGTAGCGTATGTCTACAGCCCTCATGCTTCACCTCGACTTTCAGCTTGTGGAATTTCCCGTCGAGCGTAATCGGAGTTAGGATAGAAGCCGATCGTATAGGTGACGGCGGCATCCTGCACGGCTTGGCGGATTGCGCCAGTCAGATCGTTTGTATTTACAAATGCTCGCCCGCCGGTCTCGTCGGCAAGATCTCGCATGGCGTTAATACCGGTCGGTTGAGGCCCCTGGCCTTCGGCATCCAGGCTGTGCCGCCGACGTTGGGAGTCCAAATCTTCCTCGCTCCTCGGCGGGGAGGCCATGAGCAAGCCCCGCGCGTCGACCGGATAGATAGCCACGCCCGCACGGCTCAATGCGAGGACTCCTGCGGCTCCTGAGAAGGGAAGATTGGCCGTCAGCCAGACCAGATTCTTTCGTCCGGGGATACCGGAGAGATGAGCGGCAATCGACAGTAAGGCAGCTATGGTCTTTTCTGTGCGATTCCGGTTCGTGATGTTGTAAAATTTCGTCTGTCTCGATCGATCGGCTCATCGAATACCGGTCCAACCGGTGTATGCACCGCGAGCGGTTCCACCTCTTCACGTCTCGTAAGCGAAGAGGCACGGTAGTTTTTCAGGATTGTCCGAAGCTCCTCGCGATCGCTCGTGAAGTCGCACAAGACATCCAGTGATTCGCCGAGGCTATAAACGGCTACGCGATCTTTTGGGTTAAGCTGCGTGACGAATTCAAGGACATGCTGCTTTGCATTCGCGAGCGCGTGGTCCTCGACCCAGGTTGGCGTCTCCTCGTCGGGGATCGGGGCCGAGCTTGAAAACGTGTTCAGACGGTCCAGCAGAACAACCGTGACGCTCGCCGCAGTCGCCCCACCGTTCTCGCGGTTAGAAAAGGTGTTTCGCCGAAGCGGAGTCGCATTCTCGTTTGCGTTGTTGATGGAATTGACCGAGAACACACTGATGTTTTGAAGCTTCCCTTTATCGAAAAGTGTGAAATCGTCCCTGGACAGATTCGAGACCGGACCATACTTATCGCGAACAACAACGTTAATCTGAACCAGGCGCGTGCTTACACGAAACGGCGGTCGATCTTGAAAGGCAACGACCAAAGGGGCAACCGCCATGATGCAGAACGAAACTCTCAGCCATCGCATCTCGGTTCCTCTATCCGGCTTGTCTTTAAGTAATATTCTGACTTGCTCGAGCCGTGCCACACTAATGTCTACGTTTTCGAGCACCCCGCTCCCGCACCCGAAATGTCATCCCCAGGATGCTGACCGACGAACAAATCTCGACCCTCCGCTCGCGCTTCCCCATTCTGCGCGAAAAGACTTATCTATATAGCTGCTCGCAAGGCGCCCTCAGCGACGCCGCCGAATCTGGCATGCGGGCATTCAGCCGAGAGCTGGCGCACCTCCAGTGCCCCCTGGAACGATTGGATGCAGGTCTATGATGCCATGCGAGCCGAGTTCGCCCGCTTCGTCAACGCGCATCCCGATGAGATCGCCATCCTAACCAGCGCTTCGGCCGGCATCAACGCCATCGCCCACGCCCTCCAGTTCGCCCAACGGCCCAAAGTGGTTATGGGCGAGTATGAGTTCCCCACCATGGGCCAAATTTGGCTCGCCCAGCAATCGCGCGGCGCGCAAGTCGAATTTCTCGAGGGCACAAACAACGCCATTCCTCTTGAAGCCTATGAACAATCAATAGATGAGCGCACTGCCGTCGTGCCACTCACTCAGGTTTCTTTCGTCAATGGTTTCCGCGCCGACGTTGCTGCCATTACCCGTATCGCCCATGAAAGAGGCGCGCCGGTCTTCCTCGATGGATATCAGGATTGCGGCACCCGTCCCATTGACCTCGAAGCCATGGATGTCGATTTCTACGTCACCGGCACGCTGAAGTATTTGCTCGGGCCGCCCGGCCTCGCGTTCCTCTACGTCAAACGTTCAAGGCTCGAGTCGATGACGTCCACTCTCACCAGTTGGATGGCACAGCGCGATGTTTTCGCCTTCAACACCAAGAAGCTCGACCCCGCCTCCGAAGCGCGCCGCTTTGAAGGTGGCTCGCCGCCCATCCCCAATATCTTTGCCGCGCGCCCGGCGCTTAGTCTTTTGGTCGGCATCGGCGCGCAGAACATCTCCGCCCAAATCGCCCAATTGACCCGCGCTTTCTTGCAGGGCGCCCGCGCTCTCCGCATCGTGTCGAAGACTCCCGATACCAGCGTCGGCCCCTTAGTGGTTCTTCGCTCTACCGATCCGTCCGCTTTGGTCGACAAACTTACCGAGCGCGGAATCGTCGTCTCTGCCCGGCGCGATGGCGTGCGCTTTTCCTTCCACGTCTACAACAACCTTGCCGATGTGAACGCGGCTCTGTCAGTGCTCGAAGCCAATCTCAATTTATTAGCGCGTACATGAAGGTCCCCGGCAACATAGCGGTCCGCTCGGTTGAAGAACGCGAGCAGCTCCCTCGTGAGCTCACCGCTCCGCAGCTCGCCATGATCGCGATCGGCGGCGCAATCGGCACGGGGCTATTCCTCGGCAGCGCGCTCGCCGTTCACACAGCCGGTCCCGGCGTCATACTCACCTACCTGATCGGGGCCGTCATTGCTTTGCTTCTGATGCGTGCCTTGGGCGAAATGGCTGTCGCCCATCCTACCGCCGGCTCCTTCGGCGTCTATGCCGAGCTCTACCTGAATAAATGGACCGGCTTCACCGTCCGTTTTACCTACTGGGCCGGTCTATGCGTCGCCATCGGCGGCGAGGCTACTGCCATCGCCATTTACTGCCAGTGGTGGTTTCCTCATACGCCGCAGTGGCTTTGGATTCTCGCCTTCACCGTTGCCTTACTCTACGTCAACGCCCGCAGCGTAGGCAGCTTTGGCAGCTTCGAATATTGGTTCGCCATGATTAAGGTCGTTGCCATCGTCCTGTTCATTGCCATCGGAGCCGCCCTCATTCTCGGGTGGAGTCCTCGCCCGGCAATCGGCTTTTCAAACCTCACTGCCCACGGCGGATTCCTCGCCACGGGCTGGCGCGGTGTGTGGAGGGCGATTGTCTTCGTCATTTTCAGTTACGTCGGTACCGAAGTGGTTGCCGTCACTGCCGGCGAGGCCAGGAATCCTGAAGTCGCGTTGCCGCGCGCCGTACGCACCATGGCCGCACGCTTGGTCATCTTCTATCTCGGCGCCATCTTCGTGCTCATCACCATCGTCCCCTGGACTCAGGTCCAACCCAGTGCTGGCGTCATCGCAAGTCCATTCGTCCGCGTCTTCCAGTTAATCGGCATTCCCGCGGCAGCCCACATCGTCAACTTCGTCATCATCACCGCGGCCGCTTCCAGCATGAATTGCGCCCTCTACTTCGCCAGCCGCATGATGTTTTCGCTCGCGCGCAGCGGCTACGCTCCCCAATCCTGGGGACGACTCTCATCCCGAGGAACGCCCGTCCGAGCTCTGCTTGTTTCCGCCGCCGGCCTCGGCCTCGCCCTGCTCCTATCGTTCCTTTATCCCGATAGCGCCTTCGTCTTCTTATTCGGCGTCTCCCTCTTCGGAGGCCTTTACGCTTGGCTCATCATTTTTGTGACGCATCTCGTCTTCCGCTATCGACGCGGGCGTCCCGCATCCGCCTGGTCGCCAGCGCACATGCTCGGTTCGCTCGTGGGCGCTTTCTCAATCGTTGCCATTCTCCTGACCACCTGGTGGGTCGAAGGCATGCGCCCCACTCTCATCGCCGGGCTCCCCTGGCTAGTGCTTCTCTCGATCGCCTATGTATTCACCGATCTTTACCGCCGCGCCCGCTCCGATAAACTGAGCTGATGCCTTCACCCAATCTGAGCGAGCTTTGGGAGGAACACACCGCCCACGAATTCAATACGCGCGACACGGAGGCCACTCTGAAAACCATGGTCGACGACGCCTACGTGAATCACGTCCCCGTCATGACTGGCGGCCACGGCAAAGCGGAATTAAAGGCGTTCTACTCAAACGACTTCATCCCCAGGATGCCGCCCGACACCACCCTGAAGCCGATTTCCCGCACCATAGGCGCTGATCAGTTGGTGGACGAGATGATCTTCTCCTTCACCCATACCGAAGAAATGCCGTGGATGTTACCGGGCATCGCGCCTACAAAAAAGTACGTCGAGATTCCTCTGGTCGTCATCGTTCGCTTTCGCGACGGCAAACTCGCTCACGAACACATCTATTGGGATCAAGCTTCCGTCCTGAAACAAATCGGCCTTATCGACGACCCCTCGCTCCCAATCTTCGGCGCCGAAACTGCCAAAAAAGTCGCCGCCGGAGCCTTCAAAGAATAGCGCCTGGGAATCGCGCCGAAATGGGTCACAATGGAGCAAGATGCAGCGTTTCGACCGCATAACCTGGAATCCGAATCAGATGAACGGCCAGCCGTGTATACGCGGCATGCGACTAACAGTCCGTCGAGTTGTTGAGGCCGTGGCGCTGTATCTGGCTCGTGAGGATCTCTTTCGAAATTATCCTGAGCTAGAGCCGGACGACGTCCAACAGGCGCTGGCGTTTGCTGCGGCCAATCTAGAAGATAGAGCAGCGGGTACCGACGCCGCGTAATCGAGCTCCGGTCTTGCACCTGCTGCTGGATCAGGGACTTCCGCGTGATGCAGCAATCACCTTCCGTGATCCGTCTCCGGATAGAAGGACTGCGTGCGCCCGCAGTAGTAGAAGTGGTTCTGACTGTGGTCAACGATTTCCAAGCCGAATTGGAACAGGGGGCTGTCGTGACGGTGAAGCCGCACAAGATCACCTGTCATCTTTTGCCGATCGGCAGTTCCGAATGAGTTTCAAGTAAGGTACGACTGAATTAACTCTTGCGCCTGTCGTCATGGCAGCGTACATTTTTTGTGAATCCGGACTCTCAAATGGCGTGATCTGCGGCGACGTCTTCGCCGTTCCAGATTTTCTGGGAAGTCCAGGCTTGGGGCGGAGCACTCCAGAAAGGATCTGCACTTGGCAGACCCAGCGGGAGTAATCCCACGGAACACAAATAAAGGCTGCCAGTGGAGATGTAGCTTTCGCCGACCGATGGCTGGTGACCACAAAAACCCACCGTCAACCAGCCCTGCTTATCGAATGTGCCGGGTGACTCGATCATTCGGCGGATTACCGCTGTCATCGCGCAGCGCACCTGCTCTGGCTTAACGCCCTCAGGCAGTTGCCTGCGGAGCGCCATCATTGCCAGAAGGTGGAAAGCGCCAAAGCGATATGCAAGCGATCGACCGATGGCGGGATAGCTTCCATCGGGGCCGATCATCCGTTCCTGTATAGCGGCATAACGTTGTGCGCGCTTCAAAATCGCAGGTTCGAACGGCTCCCACGCCTTCGATTGTTTGGATACCGCTGCCATCAACTCCATCAACAAAGGATGAATAACAAAACTGTTGTAGTAGTCCCAATGAAACTGCGGCCCATCGCCGTAAACGCCGTCGCCTTTGTACCATTCTTCATGCTGCCGGATTGCATAATCGACCCGCATGGCATCCCATCGCTCGCCAACGAAGCAGAGAAATGCTTCAACCGTCGCGCTGAACAGCAGCCAATTGTTGAAGCCCGGTCGAATTTCTCTGCTGGAACGCAGCGCTTCGACCAGCTTCTTCTTCGTGCTCTGGTCTAGCTTCTCCCAAAGCTCCGTAGGCGCGCGCAACACCGCTAGCGCCAGAAACGCCGCATCTACGAGAGGTTGTTGCCCTTTCGCGAAATTCATGTAATCGGGAGATGATCGGTCAACGGCAGACGCAATCGCCTGGCGCGCAAGATCGGAATACCGTTGCCGTAGATCTCCCTCAGATCCGACATCATCGGCGGATTCAAGCCAGGCGGCGATTCCCGCCAACAGACGCCCGAGCGCTTCCAAGTAAGTATATTGACTCCGATCGGCAACGTTATTATGCGGGGCCTCCACCGGCATAGTGGCCTTCAGCTTCTTCTTGCTAAGCGCGGAGAGAACAGGATGAGCCACACGGCTGAGCACGGAGATCCAATAATCGCGATCGGATTGTTGCGGAGTAGCTCTGTGCGCGGCTTGTTCGTTACCCACAACTAGAGCGCTGCTGG
This sequence comes from uncultured Acidobacteriaceae bacterium, assembly GCA_963819405.1. Taxonomy (GTDB): domain Bacteria; phylum Acidobacteriota; class Terriglobia; order Bryobacterales; family Bryobacteraceae; genus Bog-105. Next base: position 65,385 of record CAWFWH010000005.1, read on the forward strand.
TCAGCGCGGACGTTCCAAGAAAGTTCCGGCGAGATAAATTTGCCATTACTCGTTCCACTAATTCGCAGCGGCTGATGGAATTTTAAGGCAAACCGATCTTGCACAAATAATCAGCCCGTCGTCTTTCCTCGGTGAATACATCGCTGCGCTAAACAGTTGACCAAGTCTGCATGACAGTGTCGCCGAGGAATCCAGTGTCAGCAGTGCGCGATCAGCGCGTCCCGGTGTCCAGCTCGCGACACGGGTCGCGAACTCTATCGGCCAACAGGATCCCGACATGGCGACAGGTCTAATCGATCGCGAATCTCCATCGCGATCAGATGAGAAAGCCTCGACGCACGAAGCACGCAGGCCGCCTCTGTTAAGCCCTTTTATAGACTGGATCGGGAGCACAACAAAGTAAGTGATGAACGCTGGCGGACTGTTGCTGGGTATGACGTTGCTGTCCGCGATAGCGACAGCTCAAACCTTACAGTGCAACTTTGACGGCTACAAGCCCATCGAAGGCGTGCGCGCCGGAGTGAGCCGGGGGACTCTTGAGATGGCCTGGCAAGGTGAAGTCGGCGAACAACTGCAGGCGCTGTTCAGCATTCGCGACGGCCATCCCGTCATCCAGCAACTGGCCGTGCGTAGTGGCGGCGCGTGGGACGTCCTCGGAAAGAATTTGACCCCGGACTTCCAAATAACCACCGGTCGGCGCCGCATCTCGTCAACCCAGCGCAACCTGCTCAAAAAGTTTGGTATCGACACGCCGGCGGAGGAAGACGTCAGAAAATGGAATACTTTCTGGGACGCGCCGTTGGTCGTTCCCGGCGGTCACGACACAACCGACCTGCCGCGCACCGCCGACGAAATTCAGCGCGCCTCCGTTAACTACAATTCCCAAAGTTGCCACGTAACCAGCAATGGCGCTCGTGTAAGCGTGACATTTGATGGCCTGACTTTGGGCCTGTTTTCGGGCGACGTCGAGTTCACCGCTTACAAAGGATCGAACCTCCTCCGCCAGGAAGCAATCGCCAAGACCGACAAGCCCTCCGTGGCCTATATCTATAAAGCTGGTTTGAAAGGCTTTGCCACCAATAAAAATACGAAGCTTGTCTGGCGCGACACCGCGCGGCAATGGCAAGAATACGCATTCGGGGGAGCGCCCAATAACGAACCGATTAACCTGCGTGCCCGCAATCGCCTCGAAATTTTAGATACCGGACGCGGGTCGCTGGCTGTTTTCCCGCCGCCACACAAATTCTTTTTCGCGCGCGAAAACGAAGTAAACCTCGGCTACGTGTACTACCGAAAGGACGACGAGAAGAGTTTCTCGCTAGGCGTCATGCAGCCCGAAAGGGGAGAAGGTTACGTGCCCTGGGGCGTCACCGATTCAGTCTGGAACAGGCGCACCGCTGTTTCTCGAGTCGAATGGGACAACTTCGCCCTGTACAACTCTCCTCCTGGCACGCTGCAGCACATGGCGGTTTACTACTATCTGAGCGCGAAGAACGATCGCGCAACGCAGCCAGCGGTTCTCGCTTACACGCACGACGACGCGTTCAAACCAGTACCCGGATTCAAAGTGCTCACAGGCCACTTTCATCTGGATTACAACGAAGTGCTTCGCGACCGCAACACTCTCGATTACCAGCCCGGCTGGGTTCCAGTTTTTCGCGGGCTCGGCATCAACGTCGTCTACCTAGGCGACTTCCACGACGATTCCGATCCAAACGATCCCGGCCCCAAGCGATTTGCGGAAGAAAAGATTTACTTCGAGGGCTCGCGCAGGATGTCCGACAAAGACTTCCTGGTGATACCCGCCGAAGAGCCAAACGCCTATTTGGGCGGCCATTGGTACCTGATGACTCCCAAGCCGGTTTATTTCTCACATGCGACTCCGCGGCCTGCAAGCCAACAGTTCATCGAAGAGGATCCCACCTATGGTCAGGTCTACCATCTCGGTTCCGCCGAAGACGTGCTGAATATGGTGAACCGGGAGCATGGCATCATCTGGACCGCCCACCCGCGCACGAAGAGCTCCGAAGGATACCCGGAAGCCTATAAAGATAAGGATTTCTTTCTTAGCGATCGTTTCATCGGCGCATCTTGGGAATCGCTGCCCACCGATCTTTCGGAAAAGCGCCTCTGCGAGGTGCGCTGCTTTGGCACCACGGACGACATGAGCAACTGGGCTCCGAAGCCAAAGTTCATGATCGCCGAGGGCGACACCTACACCAAATGGCCAAGCGACGAGACCTACCCCCAACTGGCCGTTAACTACCTAAAACTCGACCGCGTACCTCTCTACAACGAAAGCTGGGCTCCGATCGTCGAGGGCATACGAGCTGGCAACTTCTTCGGCACCACGGGAGAAATTCTCTTCCACAATTGGGGCGTCGAAGGCTCGGGCGCGAACGCCATTTACAGCGCGACCATCGAATATACCTTCCCTCTCGAATTTGCCGAGCTGGTCTGGAGCGATGGCACCAAAGTCGACCGCAAGATCATCAACCTGACCGGTACGACACCTTTCGGAAACAAGAACTTCAGGATCCCGTTTGACGCGACGGGTAAGAAGTGGGTGCGTTTCGCGGTATGGGATTCAGCGGGCAACGGTGCCTGGGTTCAACCCTCCGCAGTGCAAAGTCAATAGGGCTACTGGTCTAATCTGAGACCAATTGACCTTCAAAGTTGTAAGTACCGGCTTCTAGCAGCAACGTACCTGAGCCACTTGGGTTATCAACGTGTTTGATTCTAGTTGACGTTTCAAGGGACGCTCCATCCAATTTCATCGCCTTTTCCTGAGCCGGAGCCAGATGTAACTCTGCTTGAGAGTTGGCGGGAATGGTCACTTGCCAATTCAGAGTGTTACCGGAAATCTGCCATTTCGATTTCGCTGTGCCGTAGGGCGTCTCATATTCAAAGGACAGATTTTTCAGACGTGCATCGAAATGCGGATGCAACAGAATGGTGTGAAACCCAGGATCTTGTGGCATCGCATCGATACCGGCGGCGTACCGATAGATCCAATCAGCGACTGCTCCATATGCGTAGTGATTGTAAGAGTTCATGCTCGGATCGCCACGCATCTGATCGCCGTTCCAGCGCTCCCACATCGTAGTAGCGCCGTGCTCGACGAGATAGCCCCACGACGGATATTTCGTGCTTAAGAGGAGATCGTACGCGACGTCTTGATGGCCGGTGTCGGTGAGTGCGGCCAGTAGGTAAGGCGTTCCCAAGAAGCCGGTTGCCAATCTGCCGCCATTTTCCTCAATCATTGCGGCGAGCCTGTCGCCGGCGCGCTTCCGTACATTCTCAGGAAGCAAATTCATGTATAGTGCGAGCACGTATCCAGTTTGGCTCTCTGCAAGCGTTCGACCACTTTCCTTGTCAACGCTCGATGCGAAAGGGGAACGGACGAGATTTCCTCCTCCTACATATCCATCCTCGCGAGTGTAGGTGTTGATGAACGCTTGCCTGATGTGGGCGTGCAGCTCTGCATACCTTTTCTCGTCGTCGTCCTTCTTTAGTGCGTGCGCGAGTTGCCGCATAAGCTCGGTGTCATAAGCCCAGTAAGCTGTCGCAACCAGGTCCACGGCAGCGCGCCCGCCGGGCGCCAGCCAATCGCCGAAAGGAATACCTATCTCGTTCTTCCAAAGAAAGTCGGGGTTGGCCTTCGCGATCGCCTCCAGGTAGCGATTCATGCCATCCCAGTTCTGTTCAGCCACCTGGATATCCGCCTGTTGCAGCCAATCCGTCCAAGGGATGATGACGCCTGCATCGCTCCATCCCATTCCAAAACCCGGATTCGACGACTGAACGCCAGGAGCGAAGATGCCATACATTGACGTTCCCGCCTGTGTGCCTCGCAAATCCCGGCTGAACTTACGCGAGAACGGCCCCAGGGCCATGTTGTACGAAGCTGTGCGCCAGAACACTTGCGCATCGGCTGCCCAACCAAGCCGCTCATCACGCTGAGGACAATCGGTCGGCAGACCAATAAAGTTGCTCCGCTGCCCCCAAAGAATATTGCTCCACAGTTTGTTGACGATCGGCTCGCCTGTCGTCAGTTTCGCGGTAAAAGGGGCATCCGTGTGGAAGACCACAGCTTGAACAGCATCGATTGCCGGTTTCTCTCGAACGCCAGTCAGTTCTGCATATCTGAATCCGTGGAACGTGAATTCGGGCTGGAAGGTATCGACGCCTTTTCCGGACAGTATGAAGTAGTCGGTTGCCTTGGCGGTACGAAGATTAGCGGTATACAGGGTTCCGTCTGCATTCAGTGCTTCCGCAAATCTAAGCTTTACTTGCTGACCGGCGCGTCCGGCGAGACGTACTTTCTCAATGCCAGCCAAATCCTGGTCGAAGTCATAAATGTATACGCCCGGACTCGGATTGGTCAGCGTTTTGGCTGTGAGGACTCGTTCCACCCGGATAGGCTCGAAATCTTGCGCGACAACCTGCACTGGAGTCGGATTGACAATCTCAACCGGTTCCCATCTTGAATCGTTGAGGGATGCGGTATCCCATCCGTGAATCGTCTTGCGCGCATCTTCCTTCTCGCCGTTGTAGATTTCGGCTTGCTCTATCTGCGAGACGTGTGCCTTCCACGTCTGATCCGTGAAAACTTGTTCAACTTTTCCGTTCGCAAGTTCCACGCGTAGCTCCGCTCGCAACGCAGGTGGTGTGTTGCCGTAGTTGAATCCCTGCTGGGACCACATGAGTGGACCGCTATACCATGCGGGAGCAAGATAAGCTCCAATGGCGTTCTGGCCCGAATGAAGAAGGTTCGTGACATCGAAAGTTTGGTAAGTAACTCGCTCGCGATAATCGGTCCAACCAGGTGCGAGAATCTGGTCACCGGCACGCCTCCCGTTGATGTGAATGACATAGGAGCCGAGCGCTGTTACGTAGAGCTTTGCGGAAACGATCCTGCTCGATACAGAAAATCGTTTTCGCAATAGGTCAACGGGACCTGTCGGCCACGGGCGGCCGAGTGCATTAGCGCCAATTTGGGACGGCAGGGGCGCATACGCGACCGCATTCTTCCAATCGGAATCAACGAAGCCAGGCTGTTCCCAACCAGGAGGCGCATCCTGCATCGCCTTCCAGTGAACACTGTCACTGGTAAAGATCTCCGACGATCCGTCCTTCTTCAGCACAAAGACGCAGGCGCTCATCGGAGATTGAGCATTCATCTCAGCGCCTTCAGCGGCGCCGGGTATCGCAAATCGCTTTACCTCGATGGCGATGATGTTGGCGCCCGGATGCAAGTCTCGCGTGATGTCTTGCCGAACATAACTTTGCCAGGGCGTCTGGTGCCACGGCGGCAGAGAAGCTTCTTCGATTGCCAACTTCCCATTGATCCAGGCGCCTGCAGTATCTTGTCCCGTCGTGAGCAATTCCGCACGAACGATCGAATCACGAAGCTCAAGTGTGTATCTGAAATCATGGCGGCTATCCTTGCCCGCGCTTGCCTGCGGCAGCGGTACCGTGGTTCCGAGAAGAGGAAGGTTGGTGATCCATTGAGCGTTTGACTCACGAATGCTCTTGTCTTCCGTCTGCTCATAGCCAATCCACTGACTCTTCCACGAATCAGTGTTCATCAGACCGGTCTCCCAGTACGCAACCTCGCTCGCCGGATAGGGCTTATTCTCTTTGTCCCAGGTCTCGACTCGCCAGAAGTATCTGCGCGACGCCTCAAGCGACCGGCCCTTATAGCGAACCTCAATCGACTGTGCCGATTCGACTCTGCCGCTGTCCCACAAAAGGTTAGAGGCATTTCCGCCCTGCCCTGCGGTGCTTAAAAGATCGGCAGCGCGCCTCCCGACCCTGATACGGTATGCGGTTTGGCGCGCGCCCTGGGCAGGATCCTGGATCTTCCAGGAAAACATCGGCTCAGGGTCGTCCAAACCAAGCGGCGCAAAAAGCATGTCTACGCTGAGTGCTCCCACCGCTTCGCTAGACGGACGTCCCCTCGTGGCACTGGACTGTACGGCGGCAGGCGATTGGGTTCGAGGAGAACCCAGACTCGCGATCGATAGCATTGCCAGTAGAATTTTGCTAACTCGCAACGCTTTGATCCATTTGATTGACGTTTTCATCGCGATATTTGGATTCCATTGACGCATTTCCAACCGTCCCTGCGATTGTGACGCATTATAAGCGACTGGGGCAG